>JAICIG010000007.1 GCA_025924495.1 Pirellulales bacterium
CTTGTGGCATGCGTTGGCCTTCAACTTTATGCGTCTCGTTGGATTGAAAGTTTTAGCGGCCTAGGAGAGCTGGGCGATTGGCAATCGCCTACACGAGCCGGACTCCACGTTTTCAATCGCCAAAGAACATGCCGAACACGAGCTAACCCAACCGAAAATATCCGCCCGAGTACTCGACTGTCCGGCGGCGCGAAAAAAATCCGTCGCCTGAGCCTAAGTGGCAATGCATTCCCGCAATTGATTCACAGCCTCGGAGCGAAAGCCGACACTACGCCAAGATCTCCTTCACGACGTTCCCGTGCACGTCGGTCAGGCGATGGTAACGCCCTTGGAACTTATAGGTCAGCCGCGTGTGATCGATGCCAAGACAGTGCAGCATGGTGGCGTGCAGATCGTGCACATGGACGGGATTTTGCGTGATGTTGTAGCAGTAATCGTCGGTTTCGCCGTAGGATACGCCCGGCTTGATGCCGGCGCCGGCGAGCCAGACAGTGAAGCAGCGCGGGTGATGGTCGCGGCCGTAGTCTTCGGCCGTGAGCCGGCCTTGGCAATAGACGGTGCGGCCGAACTCGCCGCCCCAGATGACCAGCGTGTCATCGAGCAGCCCGCGTTGCTCGAGATCGGCGATCAGTGCGGCCGAAGGCTGATCGGTATCGCGGCATTGGCCGACGATTTGTTTGGGCAACGACGTGTGCTGATCCCAACCGCGATGGAACAATTGCACGAATCGCACGCCGCGCTCCACCAGTCGGCGCGCCAACAGGCAATTGGCGGCATACGTGCCGGGCTTCGCTGAATCGGGCCCGTAGGCTTCAAACACGTGCTGCGGTTCGTCGGAGACATCGGTCAGTTCTGGCACCGAGGTCTGCATGCGATACGCCAGTTCGTACTGCGCGATCCGCGTCGAGATTTCCGGATCGCCCAGTTCTCCAAGCTTCAACTGATTTAGTTTCGCCAAATCGTCGAGCATCCGCCGCCGCACGTCGTTCTTCATGCCGGTTGGGTTGGACAGGTACAACACGGGATCGCCGGCCGAACGGAACTTAATCCCTTGATACTTGGTCGGCAGGAAGCCGCTGCCCCATAGACGATCGTAAAGAGGCTGATCGTTCGGGTTGCCGCTGCCCTGCGAGACCATCGCCACAAAGGCGGGCAAGTCGTGGTTTTCCGTACCAAGACCATAAGATAACCAGGCGCCCATACTGGGGCGGCCGGCCAGTTGCGCGCCCGTTTGAAAGAAGGTGACCGCAGGGTCGTGATTGATCGCCTCGGTGTGCATCGACTTGACGAAGCACAGCCGGTCCGCGATGCGAGCCGTGTGCGGCAACAGCTCGCTCAACCAGGCGCCGCTCTGACCGTGCTGAGCGAACTTGAATTTGCTCGGAGCGATCGGAAAGCTGGCCTGCGTGGCGGTCATGCCCGTCAGACGTTGGCCGCGGCGGATCGAGTCGGGCAGCTCTTTGGCTCGCTGCTCGGCCAGATGCGGCTTGTAATCGAAAAGATCCATTTGCGACGGGGCGCCCGACTGGAACAAGTAGATTACGCGTTTCGCTTTGGGAGCGAAGTGCGGCAGGCCCGGCAGGCCGCCGAGCGGTTCAGAGTCATTCGCTCTGGCATGCTGTTCGCCTAACAGCGAGGCAAGCGCGGCAACGCCTAGGCCGGTCCCGGTGCGACCAAAGAAATGGCGGCGAGTAAGCTGTAGGGAATTTTCGATTGGATGCACGTTACAACTCCTCACTCCCACACTCCCGCGTGGGAACGAGCTACGCAACTATTCTTTCGTCACTGCCTCATCTAAGTTCAAAATCACGCTGGTCACGGCCGTATAGGCCGCCAACTCGGCCGCGTCGAGGAGTTCATCACGCGCAGCTTCGCCGGTCCTAAGCAACTCAGTCGCGGCTTCCGGCTCCGCGCGGTAGCGAGCCAGGTGATTCTGAAAGCCTTCTATTAGAATCGCCAGCTCGGCCGGCTGCGGACGCCGGGCCACGACCAGCCGGAATGCCAATTCGATTCGCGCTTCGGGCGTCGCTTCACCCGCCAGCATCACGCGCTGGGCCAGCATCCGGGCCGCCTCCACAAAGGTCGTTTCATTCAAGAGTGCAAGCGCTTGCAGCGGCGTGTTCGTGCGAGTTTCGCGCACCACACAGGTCTCCCGCCCTGCGGCATCGAAGGTGATCATCGTCGGCGGCGCCACCGTGCGTTTCCAGAACGTGTAAATGCTGCGGCGATACAAACTCGCGCCGTGATCCTGCACATACTCGACGCTGGCCAATTCCTTCCATAAATCGCCGGGCTGATAGGGCTTCACCGAAGGGCCGCCAATCCGTTCGACCAGCAAACCGCTCGCGGCCAACGCCTGATCGCGAATCATCTCCGCTGCCAGCCTTACGCGCGGGCCGCGAGCCAGCAGCCGGTTCTCCGGATCGCGCCGCAACAGTTCGGCGCTCGGCCGTGAGGCCTGGCGATAGGTGGAGCTCGTGACGAGCAGCCGCAAAAGCGCCTTCGTGTCCCAGCCGTTGCGAACATATTCGGTCGCCAGCCAATCGAGCAGCTCGGGATGACTTGGCGCTTCGCCTTGCGCGCCAAAATCGCCCACGGTCTTGACCAAACCCGTGCCGAACAGCATTTGCCAGTGACGATTCGCCGCCACGCGCGCCGTCAGCGGGTTCGTCGGAGCAACCAGCCAGCGTGCAAATCCCAACCGATTGGCCGGCGCATCGGCCGGCAAGGGCGGCATGCTGGCGGGAATCCCGGGCGTCACGTGCTCGCCGCGCTTATCGTATTCGCCGCGCACCAACATGAACGTTTCACGCGGCGCGGCCATTTCCTGCATGACCATCGTCGTCGGAAAACTCTCGACAAACGCCTCGCGTTTGCGGCGCAAATCGACAACTTGCCGCCAGGCGTTGCGGATCGGTTCCGGCGCCGCCTCAGCCAGAAAGTAAGCGGCCAATTTCTGCGATTGATTTGCCGAGCGCTCGGCAGAAGGCAGGGCAACGATCTCCGCGATGGATTCGGCCGCAGCGACGAGCGCCGCTTCGTTTTCCAACAGCGCGCGGCGATACACGCGCACATCATCCAGTCGGCCATGAAAGCGCCCGTCCGGTCCGCCGCCGCCGCCAATCCGCAGCGGCTCTTCGACGGCGAAACTCTGATTCAGGTCGTCGAGCAGCACCTTCAACGGTTCGGGCCGACCGTCAATATAAATCTGGATGCCAGCGGCGACACGCGAGCCGTCGTAAGTGGCGAGCAGATGATGCCATTGGCCCGGCGGCAAACTGCGCTCGGTCTCGACGCGCAGCGAATCGTCGAGCCAGCGCATGACCAGGTTCAACTGCACCTTGCCGTTGGCGACGGAAAGAGAATAGCCGGCGGCCTCCGGAGCATCCTTCATCCGCGAGACGATTATGCCGCCCGCCGCATCGGCCGGATTCACCCAGGCCGAAGTGCTGAACTTATCAAGAAAGCCGAACGCACCCACGTTGCACGCATCGACGTACCGCCGGCCCTCGAAGTCGCCTGCTTGACCGACGCGCCCGGGCGCGAAGGCGGGCTCGCCGTCCGAGAACTTTGCCGCGAGTTCGGCATGAACTCCGTTTTGAACGGCGCCGTCGAACGAGAACCGCGCTTCCAATCCATCTGTAAGAGTCCAGTCGGCCGGCGGCGATTTTGCGGCGGCGTTTTCCCAGGCTGCTTGGGCGTCGGGCAGATCTCGCGCCAGCCGATCGTACTCCGCTTCGGCGGCGGCGAGCGAACGCTCCAGCGCCGCCAGCTCCAACTGCTGCCGCGTCGTCGGCGATCGGACGAGCGGCGGCGAGTTGCCGAACTTCACCGCCTTGCCTCGCTCCGGCACGTTGTTGAAGTAAGCGAAGAGACTATAAAATTCGCGCTGCGTGACGGGATCGAACTTATGGTCGTGGCAGCGTGCGCAGCCCAACGTCAAACCGAGCCAGACGGTGGCCGTCGTATCGACGCGATCGACGACATACTCGACGGCATATTCTTCGGGGATGATGCCCCCTTCGCCGTTGCCGCGGTGGTTGCGATTGAAGCCGGTGGCGATCTGCTGGTCCAACGTGCAGCCGGGCAGCAGGTCGCCCGCCAGTTGCTCGACCGTGAATTGATCGAACGGCAAGTTGCGGTTGTAAGCGTCGATCACCCAATCTCGCCACCGCCACATGATGCGTTCGCCATCGCTCTGGTAACCGTTCGTGTCTGCGTAGCGAGCGGCATCGAGCCAGCGGACGGCCATCCGCTCGCCGTACCGCGGCGACGCCAAGAGCCGATCGACGGCTCGCTCGTAAGCCGCCAGCGAGTCATCTGCCAGGAAGACGTCGACCTCGGCCGGCGTTGGCGGCAAGCCCGTCAGATCGAATGTGACGCGCCGCAGGAGCGTCGTCTTATCGGCTTCCGGCGATGGCCCGACCCCTTCGGCTTCGAGTCTCGCTAGAATGAACGCGTCAACTTCATTGCGCGGCCAATGGATCTCTTTTACGGCCGGCGCGTTTGGCCGTGCGGGCGGAATGAACGACCAGTGCGACTGCCATTTGGCGCCTGCCGCAATCCAGCGTTCAAGCGTCGAAATTTGTGCGGCCGAAAGCTGCCGAGCGGAATCGGCCGGAGGCATGCGTTCGTCGGGATCGGCGGCCGTGATTCGCCGTACTAGTTCGCTGGTCTTCGGATCGCCCGGCACAATGGCGCGGTGTCCGCCGAGGTCGGCCAGCGCGCCGGCTTCGGTATCCAGCCGCAGATCGGCCTTGCGCTGCGCGGCGTCGGGACCATGGCATTGAAAGCAATGATCGGAAAGGATTGGCCGCACGTCGCGGTCGAAGTCGATCTCAGCGGCTGTTAAGAATGCCTGCGACGGCGCCATCCACATGCACGCCAGGCTGGCGAACAGGAAAGCGCGTCCAACATTCGGAGCCCACTGCCTGGCAAGCCTCAGCATGCCGCGGTTCTCCTGGCCGGTATGAATGCCTGCGAGCCCCATGAGTTCCCAGAACCGCCCCCAAGCGGAATATCCAGGGTAACTCTTTACCGGCCACGTTACCAGAAGACGGCTTTAGCGAATCCATAAACATGGTCCCCGCAGGGTTATTCGCCTTGTCAGAGGCGGTTAAAGCTGCGCGAGCCGCTCATCATCGCAGCGTCGATTGCCGCAGTTCGGGCGGCGTGGCGGCTATGTGCGGCGGCGCGAGACCAGTTATTATCGTTGTGGCCCATTCGGCGGTCAGCATTTGCATCTGCCTTGAACTTAAGGAAACCTACGCATGAACTTCGGGGTCGTTCCGGTCGTATTGTCCATTGCCTCTGCATTCTTGGCGGCCGATGCGCCAGAGATGGAGCCAAACGCTGTCACTGTTCCTGGACAAGGTTGGGCGATCGCGTTCAAGTCTCCGCCGCTCGTCCAGTACGCCGGCAGTCGGGAAGGCAAGAACTTCCAATTTCGCGCGGCGGGCGAGGGAGGCTTTAATCTTTCGATCTACGTTGAAAAGCCGCAAGGCGATGGTGACAGCCATGAGGCCTGTTTCAAGCATTATTGGCCCTTGGCCAAACGAAATCCCATGATCGATCAAGCATCGGTCAAAGTGACGAAGGGTGACAACTACGTTCGAGTCGCATATGCGATTCGCGCGGGCAACCAGCAGGAAAAGCTGCAAGTTCGCAACGTCAACTACTACTTCGTTTACAAGGATCGCTGGACCGACGTCCATGTCTCCTTGTTTCCGCCGAAAGAAACCGATGAACAACTGCTCGAGCAATTCGAGCGTAGCCTGCGCTACAAGCCGAACGATAGTGAATCGTCCGCTGACGCCGAGTCGGATCAAGCGAAATAACGATGATGCTCGGAATGCTTGTTCGTCCCGCGCCAGACGCTATCGGCTAGGTCCTGCCGTGAATGTGGACCTGGCTTAGCAATGCGAATTAAATAACTTCCCAATCCCCAGAACGCCGGAATTCAGTGGCCAGGCTTTTTCCTGTCTGCCACCAGCTTTAGCTGGTGGTATTCGAGCAATAACATTTGTTGTCTTCAGTCGGCTTTAGCCGACTTGTGTAAGCCTGCAGACGCTGGCTATCGGCATGCCATTGGAAGACATGAATCGACATGAACTACCCTCTGCAAGTGGAAGCCGGCTAAAGCCGGCTGCACGACGGTTCTTGATGGCTCTCTTACCACCAGCTGAAGCTGGTGGCAAGCATGCCAATGCAGATCCGCTCGCTCATTGTCATATCTCTTTGCCGATCGCCTTTTGCGCACCAAGGAACGACCAACTCCCCTATGCACAACGACTCGAAGCTCCAGCAGGAAATCATCTAGCGACGATTTCTCCACAGTTTGGGAGGTTATTCAATCCTCGGTCCTTAGAGGCCCGCATCGGAAAACTCGTAGTTCTCCGCGTCGAACCGTCGCATCAGCAGCCGGTACTTCCAGGTAAAGTCGGGCCACAGCGTGGTATTGCGGCCGTGCGAGTCGAGGTACCAACTGGAGCAGCCCCCGGCCAGCCAGACGGTGCGCTGCATCTTTCGCTGTATCTCCAGGTTAAATGCTTCGTACGGCTTGCGCCGCGTCTCAAAGCTCGCGAGCCGCCGCTTCTCCATGAACCGCAAGCAATCGACCATGTAGCCGAGTTGGGCTTCGATCATCACGATCAGCGACGTGTGGCCGATACCGGTGTTGGGTCCGGTCATCAGGAATAGATTCGGAAAGCCGGGAACCGTCGTCCCGCGATAGGCCTGACCGCCGCTGTCGGCCCACTCGGCCGCCAGAGTTTTGCCGCCGCGGCCTTGCACGCGCAAAGCGAACGGGTTGTTGGTCACTTTGAAGCCAGTGCCGAGAATCATTGTGTCGACTTCGCGCTGGCGGCCGTCTTGTGTTACGACCGAGCGGGCGCGCACTTCGCGGATCGGCTCGGTGACGAGCTCTGCATTCGGCGCCGCGATCGCCGGATAAAAATCGTTGGAGATTAGGATCCGTTTGCAACCGGGCGCGTAAGTTGGCGTCAGCCTCTGCCGCAGGCCCTCGTCTTGGATTTGCCTGGCAAGATGCTTGCGGCCGGCGCGGGCGATCATCCGCGTCAGCTTCGGACTTTTCGTGAAGGCGGCCGCAACCAGTTCTCGCGACCAATAGGCGAACGAGCGGGCAAGACGCTGCGCCGCCGGGTAACGGCGATAGATGGCCCGCTCCATCTCGCTGATCGGCCGGTCGGGATGAGGCAGAATCCAAGGCGCCGTTCGTTGGTAAAGATGCAACCGCTCAACAAGCGGTTGAATCTGCGGCACGAACTGAATCGCCGACGCGCCCGAACCGATCACCGCCACACGCTTTCCCTTAAGATCGTGAGTATGGTTCCATTGTGCCGAGTGGAACATTGTCCCCGCGAAGTTTTCCAAGCCCGGCAACTCGGGAACCGCTGGCTCGCTCAGGGCGCCGCAAGCTGTAATCAGCACATCCGCTGTGCATGCGCCGGCTGAGGTTTCGATTCGCCAGCGACGCGTGCTCTCATCCCAAGCGGCATTCAGCAGTTCGTGATTGAAGCGTATCCGGGGAAGCAGTTCGTGCCGCTCGGCAACTTGTTTGAGATAGGCCCAAATTTCCGCCTGCGACGAATACGTATGAGTCCACTCCGGATTCAGCGCGAAGGAGAATGAATAGAGACGCGATGGAACGTCGCACTTGCAGCCCGGATAGTTATTGTCCAGCCATGTGCCGCCGAGATCGGCGCGGCGTTCCAATAGAGCGAAGCCGATCCCGGCGCGCTTGAGGGCGATCGCCGCGCCGATCCCGGAAACCCCCGTGCCGACAATCGCCACGCGCGTGTGGGCGATTTCTGTCTGCACGTTCATCCCAATGTCTCCTGAAGTCGACCGCCAACGCCATTGGTCAATCGTATCGGTCCGCCGAACGCTTGCTAATGGGCGCGAACTCGCGCAGGCATGGAATATTGCGTCGGTTTGTGTCCGCTCGTCTTCCGGAACTGCACGAGCCTGACGGCAGACGGAACTTGCATGCGGTGCTGGCGCCGGTGCGCGTCCCCGTAAGTTTCCCCGCCATTAATATTTAAAACTTTCCGGAAAGCTCGGTGAAAGGAATCGCGCCGATGCGAGTCTAAAATCGTAGTCGGGCGCGGTCGCCCCGGCGATTGCGGATATTCCTCGATTTCTCTCGAGCCAGGAGCAGCGTCATGCCAGATGCAATCACATTGAAACTTACTCAGACCACAGCGTGCGTCGGTCTGTTGCTGGCGGGCGGTCTATTCGGCGGCGGTTATTTTGCGGGCGATCACGCCGCCCGGAGCGATTCTCAGGCAAAGATCGATCAGGTGAATCGTCAGTTGATGGACACCATGCAGAAAGTTATGGACTGGAACGTGTATCGCATGCGCAGCTTCTATGAATCTCGCCAGAAGGAGCAGTCGACGGCCTCCGGCTCATCCGATGCACCATATGACTTGCCGGACTCTGCCGCCCGAGAGGAGTCCTCTTTGCCTCGGCCGACAAGGAATGAAGCGTTATAGCACCCATGCTAACTTCATCTCCATGCTCATCATTCAGCCTTTGCCTGCCGCGAGCCACTCGCACATCACTCGCTTCAGCCGCAAGGCTTGCGCCCGCGGCGCGCCGGCGAAGTGCGTGTAGCGATAGTTCGCGACCAGCGAGGTCTGCCAAGGTTGTTTGCATTTGAGAGAACCGGGGCCCAGGTCAAAGGTATGATCGCCGCGCTGAAAGCTGTCTTCGATCACACGTCGCATCAGCACGGTGCCGGCGCCCGCCTTGGTCGCCGCAGCGTCGAAGCCCATCCGCAGTCCGTACAAGTGGCCGTGGTAATGATAGTTGTAGATGAAGGCGATAGGCCGACCTGAGAGCAGCAACATGCTGAGATCGGCGCCGCCGGCACGGATGGCTTGCTGGTGAGCGTCGCGCAAGTAGTGGCGCACCGACTCATGACTCAATGTAGTGCCCGTAGCAGAAGAGCCTTGCCAGCTCTTAGCCGCGATCGATTCACAAGCTTCGTAGAGATCCCAGCGAGGATCGTCATCGCCACAGGCCGCGCCTTCCGGGCGGTATCGGATGAAGTCAACTTCGCCTTCGGCGGCCAATTTCCGTTCCGAGCGGGCAACGTTATTCCGCCAGTGGTGTCCGCGATCCGACCAATAGGCTTGCCAGCCGCCATCGAGTTCGACGATGGCGCTCTGGCTGCCGATTTGCTCCAGGGGCTGCCAGCCGGCGCGCTGCATGGCGTTCTGACTGCGGCCGTGGTCGACGCCGTCGCGATCGACCCAGCGGAGGTCGAGCAAGTCCCAATCGCGCTTGCCGGTCCGCAGATAGCGCATGACCGCGGTCAAGGTCGCCGTAGGTTGCGGGCCGATCGGGCCATAGAACATGCCCCAGTCATGCAGAGGATAGGTCAGGACGCGCACCGGGCCCAGACGCGACACCTCGGTGCGTACGACCAGCGGCACGATGCCGAGCACTTCGTCGCCCGCCCGGACCACCAGCACCCGCAGCTTCTGCTCGGCGCCATGATGACGCCAATAGGGTTCGAGCCAGTCGAGCGATTGAAAGAAGGTTGCTCCACGCGTTTGGCCGAGCAGCGCATTCCACAGCAAGCGGTAACCGGCCAGATCGGCCAGCTCATTGATTTCGGTAACGTGGAGCATGATTGATGCCGCCAAATTGTCGGACTGCCCGGTAAGCGTCGGGGCGAGCTACCACCGAGCAAGCGTTATGCCGGGGCGGATTGCCGCCAGACCTCCTATTCCAGCCGCTTACTTAGACCCTTTAGCCGCTCAGACTTGCGCCTTCGGGCGTCACTTCGGTTTTCGCCGATGCGTTGCCAAAAAGCAACCTGCGGCGTTTCTGCAACGCCACGCGCCCAGGGCCAGGTAGGCAGCTTGCGCCTCTGGATTTTCTCTCTCCATGCCCTAAGATGCTGCTCATTGTCCAGGCAAGTTCTCAGAGCAACGCGAGAGATTTCGGAGGCGCGAACGTGGGTCATCACCAAACCAAGCAACATCGCCAAGGCAAGCATTCGCATCACCAGATCGGTCTGGTGCGCGGCCAGTTTGGTAATGTCCCCGAAGACGCCTGGCTCGATTGGATTGCCAAGACCGGCTTCGACGGCTGGGAAGAGGCGACCTGGGAACTCGACCTGGCGCGCTGCGGCGATGACGCGGGCGCCAAGGCTTATGCTCAAGAACGCGTCGCCAAGGCCAAAAGCCGAGGACTGGAGATCTTTTCGCTAGCGGCGCATTTGCAAGGCCAGGCTCTTGGCGACGAACCGAGCGCCAAGACCGTGCAGTTTATAGGCGGCGAGTCGGCGGCCGCCTATGCTGCCTGGCGCGCGGCAGGCAATCAGCCGCCGCGCACCGATCCTTACTTCGTCCCCAACGACGTGGCCGAGATCGTCCGCAAGCAAGCGACCACGGCGCTGGTGAATATTGTGCGACTGGCCCACTTTGTCGGTCAGTTGCAGGATCGCGTCGTGCCGGTCTCGGGCTTTGTCGGCTCGCCGGCGCACTGCTGGAGCCACTGGTTCTTGTTCCCGCCGCTGCCCAAGTCAATCGGCGGCCACGACATTCCCGACGTGTTCAAGGTCAGTCTCGAACTGCTGGTCGAGCGATTCTCGCCCGTGTTCCAGGCCTGCTTGAAGTACGGCACGACGTTCGATCTGGAATGCCATCCGAGCGAACGGGCGATGGGCGATATTACCAGCGCCGGCGAATACATCGCGGCCATCGATGCGGCCGGCTTTTCCAAGGCGGCCGGGTTCAACTTCGATTGCTCGCACATGGAATGGCAAGGCGTGTCGGGCGTCGATTTCATCCGCGCCTACGGCGACCGCATTCACTGTGCCCACATCAAAGGCGTGCAAGTCGCCAAAGGTTATACTCGCAACGGCCTGTTGGGCGGGCACAAGCCGATGGGCGACAAGCACAACGGCTGGAACTTCGTCACGCCCGGCACGGCGCGCGATTCGACTTCGATCGAAGAGCTGTTCGTCGAACTCAACCGGGCCGGCTACTGCGGCGCCGTTTCGATCGAATGGGAAGACAACGACGTTGAGCAGCACGCCGGCGCCAGGCAGGCGCTCGCCAACGTCCACCGCGCCGACCAGCCTCCCAGCGGCATGCGGCACGACGAGCAGTTGAAAGCGTAAGCAGATTTGTCGCGTTTCGCTCCGGGGTAAGCCGATCTTACTGCTCAACGAACACATGGAATTGCGGCCTGGTCATGTGCTGCCGCATTGCTAGACCGAACCGCCTCGCTCCCTCGGCGGTCACCGACGTCTGTTCAATTTGAACGAATTGGAGCGTCGGTTGTTTTTCTAAATGCGCCAAACCTGCATCACTGACTTTGGTGCGATTGAGTTTCAGCTCGTACAATCCTGGCAATACTGGAAGCTTATCCAGATTCGCGTCGGTAAGCTGCGTATTGCTCAGGTTAATCGACCGCAGCGAAACGAGCGGAGCAAGGCTTGGCAAGCCGACGCCTGTGATTTTCGTACCGCTCAAATTCAAATATCCGAGCGAAGTAAGACCCTCCAACTGGTTCAAGCCGTCATCTGTGATTTGCGTTTTTCTCAAGTCCAGCAATCCCAGATGCGTAAAGCCCCGCAGATAGCTGAGATCCTCGTCCGTCAAATCGCGGCGGCTCTTCAGCGCTCCCACGTTGATATAGCCTCGCCAGAACCAATAAAGGCCGGGGTAGTGCGAATGATACGAAGCGAAGTCGACAGGGCCGGCCAATCGATCGACGCGGCGAACGGTGTCGACGGAGAGCGACAGCCACAAGCCGACAATTACCATCAGCAACAGACCGAAACGCCCTATCGTTGCCAGCCGGCGCGGTAGTGGCTCGCTTGGCGCCGGTTTTCGCGACCGACGGAATACGATCAGCGCCGCCACGAAGAAAGTCGCCGCCATCAAGAGCAGCACGACGATGCCTGGTCCGCCGCTCAGGTCTCGCTGGGTCGCCAGCGCGGCGGCGCCGCAGACAATGCCCGCGGCGAGTGCGGCCACAGTTCGCGCAAAAGCCAAAAAAATGCCGCAAGAGACCAGCAGTCCCACGACCAATCCGATGGCAGCGCCCAGGATGACGTTGTATTGGCTAACGGCAACGAGTCCTCCGATGCCGCCCAAACCGACCGAAGCGAGCCGACCAACCCACCGCATGCCGGCGGACGCCATCGCCGCCGAGACTGCCGCCCCCAACGCGGCGAAGGCCAGCAGTTTCTGCACGTCTACGACGTTGCGAAGCTGGGGCGCCGCGAAAACCATCGCCTCGGCGCCGCCGCTGGACAAATAAATGCGTCCGGCAACGATCAGGAGCAATGCGCCGGCCAGTTGCAAGCTTTGCTGCGATCGTTCGGTGGCGACCATGATTGCCCACTCCGCTCTGCCGTAGTTTGTTGGATAGTTTGATTATCGGCGATTAAGCCGATAGGGCCAGTTCAAAGTCGGCTTTCGCTTCGCGAAAGCACGCCCTTTCGCGGGAGCTAAAAGCGACAATCAGCCAGCGTCAGCGATTCACGATGCACTCCGGCTTTGTCGCCCACTGCTGCATCGCCTTGCAGAATTGATTCGCACCTTCGGCGGTTACAGCCGTCTCATAAGCGTCAACGACGTGAAGCATCGGCTGTTTTTTCAAATGCGCAAGTCCGGCATCGGTAATCTTCGTGCCATCGAGCCACAACTGCTCCAGCCTCGGCAGCGTCGGCAGTTTCTCGAGATCGGCGTCGGATACCTGCGTTTGCCTCAGATCGAGTTGATGCATCCAGGTCAGCGGGGCCAGGTGTTGCAGCCCGTCGCCGGTGATCTGCGTTTGACCTTCCGCGGCTCTGGCTTTTGGCCCTCGACGGCACAAAAGGCAATGGCGCACGCACCCGCCAGACGCAAGTTTTGCCGCGAGCACTCTGTGGCGAACATAACGTCCGGCTCCCGAGAGGCGGTAGATTGCCAAGCTCTCGATTATCGACGATTGAGACGCCAAGGCCAACCCAATGTCGCTTTTCGCTCCGCGAAAAGATGCATTTTCGCGGAGCGAAAAGCGACACTCTTAACGCCGTAAAAACTTCGGCCAGATGGCGTCGCTGACGAAGAGCCCTTCGCGCGTGAGGCGAATGCGACCAGCCTCGTCGCTTAACAACCCGAGGTCGATCAGCTTAGGTAATTCGCGGCCGATGAGCGCGTCGATGTTGTAACCGGTTCGCGCGACGAATGCGCGTTGATCGACGCCTTCCATCCGCCGCAGACCGAGCACGAGCGCTTCGCGCGCCCGGTCCTCGGGCGAAAGTGTTTCGCTTTCGGCCACGGGCGACTTGCCGGCCAGCACGCGTTTGAGCCAGGTGGTCGTGCTGCGGTGGTTCATCTCACGGCGGCCGCCAAGATATCGGGCGGCGCCGGGCCCAGCCGCATAGTATTCGTCCGCGGCCCAATAGATTTCGTTATGACGGCATCGATGACCCGGCCGCGCGAAGTTGGACACCTCATAATGTTCGAAGCCGGCGCTGCCAAGCGCGTCGATCGCCTCCGCATACATCGCGCGCTCCAACTCTTCATCCAGCCGCTCGATCCGTCCGTGCGATAGACGGCTCCAGAAGGTCGTGCCGCGTTCGAAGGTCAATCCGTAAGTTGAAATGTGATCCGGTTCGAGACGCAGTGCAGCGGCCAGGTCGCTCTGCCAATTCGCCAGCGTTTCGCCCGGCGCTGCGAAGATCAGGTCGAGCGATACGTCTAATCCTGCATTGCGGGCGAGTTCGACGCTCTGCGCAATATCGCCGGGGCCATGATCCCGCTCGAGCAGTCGGAGCTTTTCTGGGCTAAACGACTGCGCGCCCAAGCTCACTCGCGTCACGCCCTGTGCCGCCAGGATCGCCATTCGCTCTCCATCGAGTCCGAACGGGTTGGCTTCGACGCTGAACTCGCCGCCCGGCGCCAATTCGAAGCGCTCTCCGACGATCGACAGCAGCCGATCTAACGCTGCCGGCGGCAAGTGCGTGGGCGTACCGCCACCAATGAATAACGTCTCCACCAGTCGCCGCTCGCCGAGTTGCGACAGCTCTTGCCGCAAGGCGATCAGATACTGTTCGATCAAATCGTCGCGGCCGGCAATCAGCGTGAAATTGCAATACCCGCAGCGATGCGCGCAAAACGGCACATGGATATAGGCCGCTCTCGGAGCAGATTTCTTGGGGAATTCCTGCGTCAAAGCGCTCGGCAAGCTCATCCACTCATTGTACCGGTGCCGCCCCAAGCTGGCGCGCAACATTCGCCAGCCGAATTCCGCATTCCACACTCCGCATTGGAATCAGGACGACGGCCGTCCCCGGCTCGCCCGATCTCCGCCCCTCTCACAGCCACAAATGCAGCCGTCCGTCGAACATGTCGGGCACGGCCTGATTCACGTAGTTCCGCACCTGCTGGGCGTGATAGCGCGTGCTGAGATGGCCGGCGATGATCAGTTCGTTCTTAAACCGCTCGCGCCGCTCCAGCAGGTCGTCGAGATGCATGTGGCCGAACTTGTGGATTTTTTCCTTGCGATGACGCGGCGCAACGAAGGTCATTTCCGTGATCAGAATCTGGGCCTCGAACATCGCCGGGCAATTGTCGAGCCCTTCCGGCGCGCTGTCGCCTAAATAAGCGACTCGCGGAAAGCGCCGCTCTTCGGTCACGTCGACGCCTGACAGGCGAAGATCGCGAATTTCGTTCCCGGACAGGTTCTGGTATTCAGTTTTCAGCTTGCGCCGGCGGTCCCAGACGACGAAACCCAGCGAGGGCACCGTATGCTTCGTTTCGCTGACAGTGACGACATGGTCGCGCGAGAGTTCGATTTCGTCCCCCGGCCGCGCCGGCAGCAGTTGGCACGGCATGCGGCCGCGGTCGAGCCGGGTGAAGAGCTTGAGTATCCGCTCGACGTGTTCGATCGCCGCTTCGGGCATGTAGATCGTCGGCGGCTCCATTTTCATCATTCGCCGCCGCGCCACGTAGACGGGCAACGCCGCCACATGGTCCAGGTGCGTATGGGACAGAAACCAGGTGCTGGTCCCCATGAAGGACCAGGGCTGAGCGCCCAGGTCGAAGCCCAGTTTCAATTCCGGCAGCCGCCAATACGTTTGCACCGCCGCTCGAGAGTAGCCCTCGATCGTCAGATCCTTGTGAATATGCGTTTTTACCGGCAGATTGTGAAGCATGGCGAACCGGGCTGCGTCAGTAGAGAATCCACCAGTGTAGGCGAGACGGGCCAGACGCGGAAGGCACTTGCTCTGATGCTGAAGCGCTTGCATTCGCAGCGGAGCCCCGCGGGCGGCAAAAAGGGCAACCGCGTCGCCCAAGTTTGGAGAAACCAAAGCGGCGTCAGGTTCGCGACCGACGCGGCGCAATGATCGGCGATCCGCAATGGATCGACGGCAACGCCCGCTTGCCGACCGTTTGCACGTGCTACGAAGTGAGCACGCCCGGTGAGGGCAGCTTCAGTTGTTGCAAGCTGGGCCGGTCGAGAATTTGAAAGGGGGAAGCGACGCCGTGCCAGCGTTCCCCCCGTTCGATAATCGAGCGCTCGGCGATCGGGCCGAGTCGCTCGCCTGCGAGTTGCAGGTAGCCGACCTTCGCAGGGTCGAGCCCCATGATCCGCACGCAAGTCGCGTCGACGGCCGTCGGGTTCGTGCCCACGACGACCAAGCCCAGCGGTTTGGCGCTGCCCATGATCGGTCCGTCTCCTTCCATACAGACGACGGCATCGACGATGGAGATCATTTTGCCCAGCGACGCATTGATATCGAAGATCGTCTGCGGCACCCCCGCGTGATGCAGCACGTTCTTGGGCCAGCCGTATTTGATGCCCGGCAGAATGCCATACATGTTCTTCAGCGAGACGGTAGCGCCGACCCAGTGGTGCGTCTTGAGCTTGGGCATGGAAACGATCAGATCGGCTTCCATAGCGGGCCGCGGAAAATAGAATCCTTCGAGCTTCGAGGCACGGCCGGCGTTTTTCACCCAGGCGGTTTCTTCATAGTTCAAATCGACGAATTCCAGGCCAGCGGCGTCGAGCGCAGCGCCCATGCCCGATTCGACCAGGGCCATTTCCGTGTCGCGCATGTGGCCCGAAGCTTCGCCCACCTTGACGAGCGCGCCCCACCGACGGAAGACTTCGGCGGCGGCCAGGACCATCGCCGGATGGGTCGTCATCTGCGGCGCCGAGCGTCGCGGCTCGACCAGATTGACCTTCAAGAGTACGTTTCGCCCGGCAAGGGACTTGGGCTCGAGTCCGGTGGCGACGAGCCCGTCGCGTATCGTTTGCTCGATCGGCCCGTCGTAGCGTTGTCCGCGGGCAATGAAGACCGGCGCCTCGGTTCGCGACAACGATCGGATCAGTTGATAGCCCATCAACCCGGCCGCCAGCGCACCACCGCTGACAAGCAGCGCACGGCGATCGAGCGTCGGCGCCTCGGGCGAACAAGACGGAGCGGAAGCGGGAAGCCCGGTGCTCATGACTGAACTCGCGCGTCGGGGGATGAGGTAATCAGCGGGCAATCTTTGCCGAGCGCCGCCAGCGTCAACAAAGCACGCTTGTAAGGCGCCGCCTCGCGTCCGGTGCGATCCGCCGCTTCTTGTAACCACAAACCGGCGTCCGCCGGCATGCGATCGTGTGCTGCCAGCCCGATCAAACCGTAGGCTAAAGACAGCGATGTCGTTTGTGCATTCAAGACTGAGCGCAGGTAACCGATGGTGCGATCGATGCGACCGCTTGTGTCATGCTCGCCTTTTAGCGCCGCCAAAGCCAGGCCTGATGAAGTCGGCTGTGGACGCAGCACCTGCCCGAGCACGGTAGTATTGCCGTAGTTGCAACCGCCGCCGGGCAGCAACCGATCGATGAGCAACGCCGCCGCCTCACGCGCTCGCGGATGATCGCCATAACCCGCTGTCTTCAGCGCGAGCAAGCTCATGGCGGTCGGTTCGACCCACGAATGGGTCCCGAGCGCCCACGACCAGCCGCGCAGTCCTGCGTCGTGCCCCACGTCGGGATTATGCACCGACGTGTCGCCGCCGACGGAAAGCAGCCAGCCGACGCCTTGCTGCGCAGCCTGTTGGAAAACGCGTCGCTCCTCAGTCGCGACCAGTGGCGCCGCGGCTGACCAGGCGAGAATCGCCAACGGGGTCGGCCAGGCGGGAGTCGCTTCGCCAAGCAGAATACCAACCGAGCCGTCGGCGGCCTGCAGTTCCGTCAATCGACGGCACGCCGCCAGCGCTTGCTCGGGTCTTTTATGGCCGGCCAGCGCCAGCGTTGCCAACGCCAGCGGCTCGGCCGCCAAAGAACCGCCCGCACGATACGACCAACTCTCCTCTGCAGAAAGTTGATTCAAGATGTCGTCGGTCCAGCTCATGGCATGGGGGCGGGCGTCGGTCGGATCAGGCCGGTTATGGCGCGCTGGCGGATGATGGCAGAGTTCCATAGAGAGTATAGGTCTGAAATTCCCGGCTCGATGGCGGGCGATCAGCGAACGGGACCGTTCGTAACCTAGATTTCCTTCGGAAAACTCGTCGCGACGTCACGGTGCGCCGTCGTCGCCAGCCGCATAACCGGCCCTCGTTTTGTCCGCCGCCCGTGCGTTACGAGATCGCACAAGCTCGCCTACGACGAAAAGGAAAACCACGATGGCGACAGAACTCCTTTCGCCGCCCGCTGGCTTCGCCCCCTGCAAGCCGGAAGAAATTGAAGTTTCGATCCTGATGCCGTGCCTGAACGAGGCCGAAACGCTGGCCAATTGCATTCGCAAGGCGCAGCAAGCGATCTCGGCGCACAACTTGAAGGCGGAGATCTTGATTGCCGACAACGGCAGCACCGACGGCTCGCAGGCGCTCGCCGAGCGGTTAGGGGCGCGCGTCGTCCAGGTAACCGAGAAGGGGTATGGCAGTGCGCTGCGGGGCGGCATCGAGGCGGCGCGGGCCAAATATATCGTGATGGGCGATTCTGACGACAGTTACGATTTTTCCGCCATCTATCCGTTCATTGAAAAACTGCGAGCCGGCGCCGACCTGGTCATGGGCAATCGTTTCCGCGGCGGCATTCGGCCAGGCGCGATGCCTTGGAAGCATCGTTGGATCGGCAATCCGGCGCTAACGGGCATTGGGCGGCTCTTCTTCCACTGCCCGGCGGGCGACTTCCATTGCGGGCTGCGCGCGTTCAGCAAAGCCGCTTATCAAAGGATGGGACTTCAAACTACCGGCATGGAATTCGCCAGCGAGATGGTCATCAAGTCGACGCTGCAAGGCTTGTCGATCGCCGAAACGCCGACAATCCTCTACAAGGACGGACGATCGCGGCCGCCTCATTTGCGCAGTTGGCGCGATGGTTGGCGGCATCTGCGTTTCATGCTGCTGTTCAGCCCACGGTGGCTCTTCTTGTGGCCCGGCGCCTTATGCTTTTTAGCGGGCGTGGTCGCTTCGCTGCTGCTGATGCGCGGTCCGCTGCGCATCGCAGGGGTCGGATTCGACATTCATACGTTGCTCGTCGCCGGCTTCGCGTGCTTGCTGGGTAATCAGTTGATCGTGTTTGGCGTATTCACGAAGATCTATGCGGTGATCGAAGGCTTTCATCCGCCGCACAAACTGCTCGGCGGCAAGCGGCATTTCAATCTGGAATGGGGAGTTCTGACGGGCATCGCCTTGGGCGTCGGCGGACTTTCGCTGTTAGCGCTCGCCGCTTGGGATTGGCGAATGGCGGGCCTGGGCGAACTCGACCCTCGCGTCACGATGCGGCAGGTCATTCCCGCAGTGGTCTTAATGGCGCTCGGCGCTCAAACCATCTTCGCCAGCTTCTTTCTGGGCATCATCAGTTTGCGCGGTAAGCGCTGAAAAGCGGTTTAGGCGAGGCGGAGCCGTTAGGCTCCCGATACAGCACGCCGTTTAAGTACGGTCTGGGGCAGTCGAAAACCCAGGCCGATTGCCATGAGCGCCAGCCCCGAGAGCGCTAAGCCTACAAGCGTTTCCAATGCAGCTTTTAAATCGACCGGCCTGTCCGCGACATCGAGGCGCCGCTGGCTGATCCACCAGGGACGCAGCGTGTTAAGGACCTGGTATTCCCGCACATCGATCGGACGGCGCGACGCGGTCACCGGAAAGGTCGGCTCTGCCGCGGACGAAAACTTCGCGGTTGGAGACCCCCGATCGGTCAGAATATCGAAGATCTCTCGCGGCCGATTCACAATTTTTGCGTCGAGCGGCCGGAAGTAGAACCAGCGGTCGTTCAAGAACCGCTCAAGGGGCCACTGCTTCTCGATATACAGCCGTACGGTCTCGACGCTGAGCGCCGAAAGTTGCACGGCCAGTCCCGCGGCGAGCAGCGCGAACACGGTGCGGCGCCGCATCGCAGCCGCTCCTTGGGGCGCAAATAGCCAGAGCACGCCGAAGGCCGGCGTCAGGTAGCGCGGCCCCCACGCCGGTTCGCCGACAAAGAAGGACAACGTAGAGATGAAGACCAAATAGATGGCGACGGCGGCAATCGACCAGGGGACGAACCAGCGATCGCGATGTCGCCAGCGAAACATCCCGTAGAGCGCAATGCAGACCGGCGGCCAGTACCACAGCGCGCCCGCGCCAGGACTGATCGTCAGTCCTAGCAAACCGAACAACGGCCGCCCTGGCCAGAGCGGCGCGTATCCGCTCATCTCTTGAGCAATGTTGGTCGCTCCGGGCGGGAACTTATAAAGGTCGTAGCCAATGTACGCGGCGATTCCCACACCGAGCCCGGCAAGCATCCAGGCGATGCGCGCGCGCTGGCAGCGTAAGGGAAGCTGCTCGTTGGCATTGCCGGCGAGAGCAGGCAATAGAAAGATCGCCAGCGGCGGTTTGCAATTGAAGGCGAGGCCCAGCAGCATCCCCGACAGGGCAGCGCCAACGGAGGGCCGCGATCTACGCGATCCGTGGGCAATCACCACCGCCGCTACGACGGCGAGCGCCCCGAGACAATCATCAAACGTCGTCGTGCCGTAGAACCAGAGGGGCGAACAAAACACGCCGGCGAGCGCCCAAAGTATCGCAGCCCAGGGTGACTGTCCTTGGCGCTGAAACCACGCGGCGTAAATCACCGCGAGGCTGGCGCAGGCGACAGCCCCGATGCATGAAAAGAAAAAATGTCTCCGCGGTTCGCTGATCGGTCCCATCCAATCAGCCACCCAAATCGCCACGGCGCCCAGCATGGAATGCGGAAACCGATAGGTCGTATAGCGATTGCCGTCGCGACCGTGAAATACCAAAAAGCCGATCCGTTCGTCGCGCACGACCGAATCGCCATGTTCGACAAGACTTCGCGATACTTCGTACCGCGTCAGGCCGTCGAGGATATCAATCCGGCCCGGCCCCGAGAGGCAGACGACAGCGAGCACAAACACAAAGGCGCCGGCCAAAGCCAGGCGATACCGGCATCGCTGGCCACGGCTCAAGGTTTCAAGGCCTCTTTGCGGCGCCAGCGAATATGCATCGTCAGCGGCATCGGGGATTTCGCATCCCCGACCGATCGCGCCAGTTGTATCGACCGCATCAACTGAGAGGCTGTCGGCGCCCGCCTGCGACCCAGTTGGGGCCAGCGCCAAAGACTCGGAAATGGGGTCGCTAAGGATTGATGCCAAAGGTCATTACCTGATGTTGTGCAGGCGATTCTGGAAGGAAACGGCCGGTTAACCAGTCCTTCAGGCACAGACGGCAATCAGCTTCTCGCGGAGCGCCGTTGCCTGGCGCCAAAACTTTCGGCTGAGAGGTCCGGAAGGATCATTGCAAACCTAGCATGGCCCGCTGGCATTTTTGTCCGGCCGGAATTCGGCGAGGTAAAGAGCCGTGGTTCGGTTTTTCCGTCCGGCATTTCCAGCCGGGCGAGGCTTAAATTCCAGTGCGGTGAGAAATATTTAGAGAATTGTTAAAGCCGTCGATTTGACTCGTGGCGAAGCTGAACTAGGGTTTCGGTAGCAGAGACGAACGTAATCACGAACGTCTCTGCGGGGGCGGCCGCGAGGCTGCTCCCGCGTTGGTTTCCCTTCTGCAATTTCTTAACGACACATCTTGTTTCGAAGTTGTAGCAGGGCCTGCGCGAAGCAAAGGCCTGCCGCCTCTGCATCCTCGAAAGGGCAAACCGGTCGAAAGGCCGGGACGCAAAGCCAAGGGCCGGCCGGGTTCGCCCGGACGGAAGCCTGGTTGCCGAAAGGGTGTGAAATTCGGTTGCCCGCAAGGGCGCCGCCGAGCAAGCACCTCCATTGATCGGCACGTGAGAGCAAGGCGCAAGTTAGTCAAATGTGGGTTTAGGAGACGCTCTGCAGGCCATTGCCGGTTCAACCCGGCATTAGCGCTTCCTGAACCCCATTTGGAAAAGGTCAGTCCTGTGTCCAGGCCGACGGCGTAATGTCGACCGAGGACTACCCAAGAAATAGGAGGATACCATGAAGAATTTCGCTCTGAAGGTGCAACGTTTCCTCGTTTCGGAAGATGGCCCAACCGCGGTTGAATACGCCGTTATGTTGGCCCTGATCATCATCGTGTGCTTGACGGCGATTACGAGCGTGGGCAGCAAAGCCAGCGCCGTATTCCAGAACGTCAGCACGTCGCTGGGTACCGCGAGCTCCTAGTCTCTCTGAGCTAGGCGCTGGTGATCGAGGCACGAAGCCGGCCGAGCCAGAATACAGCTTTCAACCGTCGAGTCCCTTGGGTCGTAGGACAACGACCCAAGGGATTTTTTTGCGCGCTCGTAGCGGCATGTCGTCCGTCGCTCCCTTGCCGCGCGACAAGCCCGGCGCAGCTAGACTTGACTATGGACGGCGGGATCGCCCGCTGTCGGACTCTGATAAACAAGAGCGCCTACGATGTTCGAGACGCGCGGCGTCGCCGCCAGCTTGACAATATCTGATCACAGCATCGACGCACGCGCACTTGCGCTCGGCGGCCGGATAAGCCGCGATGCCGCGATCAAGTGGGGTGCGATCGCCGCAGTCGCACTTGCAGACGTCGTGCTTTGCACGCGGCAAGGGCTGCATTTTGCCCCGCAGAACTTGCTGCTTCCGGCGCTTTATCTGGCCCTGTTGGGTTTGCCGGCCCTGTATTATGTTCGTCGAGGCGAAACGCGATTCGTGCTCTGCCTGGCGACGCTGGCGCAGACCATCGCCTTCATTTCCGCATTCACCGTGCTGATGTACGCCGTGGCAATGATCGGTCGCCCGCTGTGCGACGGCAAGCTGGCCGCGTTTGACGCGTCGTGGGGCGTCCATGTGCCGGCCATTCGCGAATGGACCCGAGCTCATCCTTGCGTGCGATGGCTGATGGATGCCGCCTACGGGACCTTGTTGTTTCAGCTTCCGCTGATCATCGTCTTGCTTGGGCTGTTGGGCGATCGTCGCTGCCTGGAGAAGTTCGTCTTGCAAGACATTGTGGCTGCGCTAATCACCGTGGCGGCGTTCGCCGCGTTCCCCGCCGACGGTCCGTTCAGTTTTTATGGTTTTCCCGCCTCGCCCGACCAAGCGCATTACCTGGATCACTTCCAAGGCCTGCGCAGCGGCGAACTGCGCAGCGTCACCTTGCAGGAAGCCGCCGGGCTCGTGACGTTTCCGTCGTTTCACACCGCCGAGGCGGTGCTGATGGCCCTGGCCTTTCGCAAGCGACGCGGCTTGTTCCTCGTTTTCGGAAGCCTGAACGCGCTGGTGGCGCTGTCGACGATGACAACCGGTTGGCATTACTTTGCCGACGTCGTCTCGGGCATCGTCGTTGCCGCGTTGAGCTTCGCAATCGTCGAGGCAGCAGCGCCTTGGGTTTACGGCGCCGAAGAGGAAAACCGAGGGCCACTCGAATCACTCGACTGCGGCCAACTCGTTGGCCATGGATGAATCTGCCGCAATTTCAATTTCGCCTCGCTCAGGCCGGCGAAAGACGAACGAATGGTTCAAACCCAATTGAAAACGGCGATGAACGACAAGTTGCAGCCCGGCTCCTACGAAGCAGTCTGGCACGCGCCGCACATCGAAACCGTAGTGCTCTTCCAGGCTCATACCGTCGATCACCCGCAGAAACTTCAACACCGCCAACAGATAATCGACCGCCGGGGAAGGGACGGTAATCAACACCACGCCGCCGGGTCGAAGATGTCGTCGGCAGGCCTCGGCCAGAGCCGCTTGGGCCGCGACGGGGATGTGCTCCAGCACGGCCAACATGACGATGGCGTCGAAGGTCTCGGCGGCGTCAGGCAAGTCCTCGGGAAAGAGCCCTTTGATCAGGCGGCCGGCGGAGGTCGCTCGCGAGCTTTCAATGCCCGGGTCGATGCCAAGATAGCCGCCCAGCGTCGGCACAAACCGCGCCAGGGCCCCGTCGGCGCAGCCGATATCGAGCACGCGGGCGCCGCGCTTGAGGTAAGGACGAATCTGAGCGATTCGCCACCATTGCAATAACCGATCGACCGATGTCATCGCTACGTCTCGCCTAAGTGGGCCTGGCGTTACAACCGGCGCCGGCGATCCCCGCTCGCGCCAGGCAGGTACGCGCGACAGCCATGTCAACCAGTAGGCCACGGCCATCTCGTGTCAAGCTGCGCCGCCCGGCGCTTCGGCATGAGGGCCGGAAAAAGAAAAATCGACAGCATCGGCCCGGTTTCTGACCTAGGCTTCCAAGTAGTCGGTTCTTTGTTCGGCACGGGTGTGAGGACATGGAACCAGGAGGAACTCAATGTTTCCGGTAATTCCGTTGGAAAATCTGGCTGGAGCCGCTCAGGTGCTGCTCACGCTGTTCGCATTGGCGGCAGCCGGCTTGAATTTCCTGTTTTCCGCGCGTGCTTGAAGAGGCGGCATGCATGCCGCCTGGCAGGCCGCGCAAGCGACCTCAAAAACACTTGATTGGAGATCGATGTGTTCTCGTCAGCCCCACTAAGCGAAACATGGACCGCACATTGGCCCATGTGGTTTGTGACCGTGACCTTGATCGTGGCCGCCGTGATCGACGGTTGGAAGCTCAAGGTGCCGAACTGGCTCACGCTGCCGATGATCGTCGGCGGCTGGATCTATTGCGGCGCGACCATGGGTTGGGGCGGCCTCGGCTGGAGCCTGACGGCGACGGCGGTCGGCCTGGCGTTGCTGCTGCCGGCCTACGCGATCGGCGGCATGGGCGCTGGCGACGTCAAGCTATTAGCAGGGGTCGGCGCCTGGCTGGCAGCGCCCATGACCTTGGTCTATGCCTTTTGCGTGTCGGCATTGATCGGCGGGGCGATCGCCGTGGCGATGGTGCTGTACCGCAAGGCCTGGGATAAACACTTGAGCCAATTCTGGCTGATTACCAATGAAATTGTGACAATTCGCGATCCCAACCAACTGTCGCACATTGCCGCGCAGCGCAAAAGTTCCATGCTGCTTTTGCCTTACGGCATCCCAATAGCGATCGGTTCGATCCTGTATTTCGCCTGGATGGGCATGTTGATCTAACCCCAATGGGTTCTTGGGGCAGCCGGAAAACTCTGCCAGTTCTCTCGAAATCGTGCAGAGTCCATTTTGAATGTGGAGAAGATCTGCCGGTTGTGCCGAAGAAATCGATGCGGACCGCGGAACGCCGCTTGGGCGGACCCGCGCCTCCGAACGCTAGATTCGCTTGCGGTCGGTTGGATTCGGCGCCGGTTGTAGGACCTGTCCGAATCGGACATATGGTAGCGGTTGTGGTCAAATCGCGGCTGTTGCGGGCAAGGTTCGATTCGATCAAGTCATTTGGCAAACGTCGCCAATGTTATTAGTTGGAACGATAGTAACGGCCGATGCCGTGATCGTTCGCGAACCTAGGCAAGAGGTCGCACTCGTTCAGGAAAAACGAACCGTGCGAACTCGTTCAGTAGCGGCTTGAGGGGGGGACATGCGTCCTAAATCACTTATTCTTTTGGTTCTGGCGTTGGGTTGCGGGCTGGTCGCTTCGATCGGCATCAACCAGGTGATGGCGAACCGAGGCGCCGCCACGCCAAGCGACGCCGCGGAGACCACTCCGATCTTTGTCGCCCTGGGAGAAATTGGCATCGGCGATCCGCTCACCGCCGAGATGCTGAAACTCGAGGAATGGCCCAAAACCAAGATTCCAGCGGGCGCCATGAGCAAACTCGAAGAGGTCGAGGGCCGGCGCTGCAAACAACGCTTCTATCCGGGCGAACCGATTCTGGAAGCGAAACTGCTGGCGCCCGGCGAAAAAGGACAGAGCCCGACGGATTTGATTCCCAAGGGTTACCGCGTGGTTTCAATCCGCGTCGATGCGGTCAGCAGCAGCAGCGGCATGATCTTGCCGGGCGATCGCGTTGACGTGCTCGTCCACGTCGCTGAGAACCAGAGCAAGGGCATCCACCAGGCGCGTACCCAAACGTTCCTGCAAAACGTCAAAGTATTTGCCATCGACGATCTGTTCAGCCGCAATGATGAGTCGACCGTGTCGGCGAAAACCATCTCGCTGCTGGTCACGCCTGACCAGGCGGAACTTGTCATGTTGGCCACGCAACTAGGGTCCGTTCAGCTCGTGATGCGGAGTGCAGCCGACGAGGCCGATGAACCGACGACCGGCGCCGACGTGCAGGAATTGTTGAGCGGCGTGAAATCGGGCGGCACGCCTACCGGCGAGCCGGCCCCATCCAACTTGGATTCGAAAGCAGGGCTCTTGAGCCTGCTGAAAGCGGGCGAACCAGAACCGGTCAAGCCGGCTCCGGCCCCCGCGCCGGCTCCTGCTCCGGCGGCGGAAAAGCCTGTCCCCGCGCCCAACATTTTTACTATGGTGCTAATTAAGGGCCCGAACGCGGAAACGCTGCATTTCACGGACGATAAGGCGCCCCCCGCCCCCGCCCCGCAGAGTTTCACGGCGCCGCCTGCAGCCCAGGAACCGGCCGCCACAGAAGCAACGGCAACGGACGAAGAGACGTCGACCAGCGAGGAGCAGTCGTCCGACGAGGAAATGCCGGCCGATGACTCGGACTCGTCGTCGAAATCCTAATCACGAACCTTAGCGATCAAATCGAGCAGATACCTTGGCGAACCGCCGGAGTCGGCGGTTCGTCGCGAAAGTTGAGCATGAATGCCGTGCGCCAAGACGAGCGCAGCGGCCGACCGTCACGGAACGACGGCTCATGGATGGTGTAAGGCATTAACGGACTAATCCAAGGAAGATCACGGATGTTGACGTCAATCCTGCGGCGCTCCGCCGCCACCCGACTCGCGGCCGTCGTCAAGGTCGCCTGCCGGCAAACGCCGGCGATTTTGGGATGCCTGGGGCTGGCCGTGTGCCTTACTGGAGCGGTTTCTGCGCCGCAAGCAGTCGCGCAGGAAGAAAAGGAACCCGTTTCGCTGCTTCCGGCCAAGCCCGTATTGCACAAAGTGCAGGGCTCCAATGAAACGCTGGAATTGATCGTGAACACCAGCCGCATTCTGACCTTGGATCAGAAGATTCCGCGCGCCCAGGTGAATAATCCCGACATCATCGAACTCACGCCGCTCTCCGCCACCCAAATCCAGGTGATGGCCAAGAAGCCTGGCGTAACCCAGGTCAATCTGTGGGACGAAGAAGAGCGTGTGCATTCGGTGGACGTGATCGTGTTCGCGGATTCGCAAGAGCTGACGATGCTGCTCAGGCAGCAGTTCCCCAAGGCGTCGCTGAAGGTCACTCCGCTGCCTAACAGCGTCATGATCTCGGGGTATGTCGATGATCCGAATCTGGTCCGCAAAATCATCGACATCGCGCAGGAATACCATCCGAAGGTGCTGAACAACATCACCGTCGGCGGCGTGCAGCAAGTCCTGTTGCAGATCAAGGTCTTCGAAGTCTCGCGCACCAAGTTGCGGGAAATGGGTTTCGACTGGGGCAACCTGACCCGCCGCGGCGATATCGCAGCGCAAAGCGTGGGCGGTTTGATCAAAAGCGCCGCCGGCGCGGGTACGGCGCCTCAAGGGGTTATAGCAGGCACCGGCCTAGGAGCGGTGGGCACGCAGACGTTCGCCTTCGGCGTCGTCAGCCCGGGCGATTCGTTCTTCGGCGTGCTCGACCTGCTGCAATCGCGAAGCGTGGCCAAGGTGCTCGCTGAGCCGCAATTGACCACCGTCAGCGGCCGTCCGGCATTTTTCAACGTCGGCGGCGAATTTCCGATCATGGTCCCGCAAAGCTTAGGCACGATTTCGATTCAGTACCGCAAATACGGCACGCAGGTCGACTTCGTGCCGATCGTCCTGGGCAACGGCGCCATTCGTCTCGAAGTGCGGCCGCGAGTCAGCGAAATCGACGAGTCGCGAAGCGTCTCGATCAACGGCACGACGGTGCCAGGGTTGCGCGTTCGCGAGATCGACACCGGCGCCGAAATGCAAGCCGGCCAAACGTTGGCCATCGCCGGCCTGGTGCAGATGCGAGCGGAAAACGACATCCGCGGCATTCCCTGGTTGAGCGACCTGCCGTTTCTCGGCGTGCCGTTCCGTAAAGTCGCCGAGCAAATCAACGAAATCGAATTGCTGATCCTGGTCACGCCCCAACTTGTCGAGGCGATGGATCCCACCCAAGTGCCGACGGCAATCCCGGGCATGGCCAGCACAGTGCCGAACGATATGCAGTTCTATGGTCGCGGCCACATCGAAGTGCCTAACTGCGATCCAACCGGCCAACTGCTCGGTCCGTATCCCAACGGGCCCTACGGCGGCGGATATCATCCGATCGGCCCAGTTCCCGGTGCAGCAGGCCCCGGCGTAATGGGTCCCGGTCCGGCGGGCCACGGTCCGGTTCAAGACGGCATGATCGTGCCGGGTTCAATGCGGACGCAAGAAGTCGTGCCGCCTGGCGCTCAAGAGGCTCCCTTGCCCTCGGTCGGCCCGGCATCGCCGGCGATTCCGCAGGCCCCCAAGGTGCAGCAACAATCTCAGCGCCGGACCATCCGGCTGCCGGACATCGGCAAGTCGTCACGGCGACAACAACAACCGCTTACAGCGAATATCCAGCAAATGCCGCCGATCGGCCAGCCTAGCCTGCAAAAAGCGTCTATTCGCACCCCGGCGAAGCCATCCTCGGGTTCGAGTCGCCAAAAAACCGCTCCCGGATTCATTGGTCCCACCGGTTATGACCTACGCTAGACGGTAGGGCGCCAAGGAAACACGCGCGAATCGGCGCAGCGAAGCCGCCCAGGCTTTCCTGCCCGATTCGTGCCGCGCGCGACGCAAGAGCGTAAGAAAGCGACCGACGCAATGAGTAATGTGCTCCGCCTGGCGATCGTCGACCCGTGCGACGCCACTCGCGACAGTCTGAAAACGATGCTGCTCGGCATGGATCGGGTCTGGCTCGAAGCGGAGTGCTCGCGCTATGAGTTCTTCGCCGACGTCGTCGCCCAGACGCATCCCGATATCGGCATCGTCGCGCTCGATCAAGACATCGACAAGGCGCTGGAACTGGTCCATCGCCTGAACGAGACGTCGCCCGAGTGCGCCATTCTGGTGCTGAGCTCGTCGTCCGATGGCAAACTGATCCTGCGCGCCATGCGCGCCGGCGCCAAAGAATTTCTGAACCATCCGCTGCGGTTGCAGGATCTGCTCGATTCTCTGGAACGGATCAGCGATCGCAAGTTCGGCCGCGGCGAAGCCAAAGCGCGCGGCAGCACGGTCATCGCCGTCGCCGGGTCAACAGGCGGCGTCGGCGCCACAAGCGTGGCGGTCAACCTCGGCTGCGCGCTGGCCCAGGATCCGAAGAACACCGTTGCACTCGTCGATCTCGACCTGTGCCTGGGCGACGCGGACGTGTTTCTCGACACGATCCCCGACTACACGCTTGTCGACGTGGCTCAGAACGTCACCCGGCTCGACTTTGCGCTCTTGAAGCGTTCGCTGACAAAGCATTCGTCCGGGCTGTTCCTGCTGCCGCGACCCGTGCAGATGGAAGATATGAGCCTGGTGACGGCCGATGATCTGCAACGGGTGATCGGCCTGTTGAAGGCGACCTTCACGCATCTGGTGCTCGACTTGTCAAAGAGCTACTCGGCGCTCGACCAGGTTGCCATGCAGACGGCCAGCCACATCCTGCTGGTCACACAACTGGATTTACCCTGCTTGTGCAACGTCGTGCGGTTGATGATGTCGTTCGGCAATATGAAAGGCATCGTCGACAAGGTCAAAATTGTGGTCAACCGCGTGGGGCTCGACAACGGCAACATCAGTCTCAAGAAAGCCCAAGACACGATCGGCCGCGAGATTTTCTGGCAACTGCCTAACGATTACCGAACGATGGTCGAAGTTCGCAATAACGGCGTGCCTCTGGTAGAGCAAGCGCCCAAGGCCGCCATCACCCAAGCGATCATCAACCTGGCGCAGGCGCTGTCCACCGGCGCCACGACGCAGCCGCCCGAAGACGAGAGCGGCAAGACCGCGCGCAAGAGCCTGCTGGGACTTTGGCCGCTGAAGGCCAAAGCTCCGGCGAAAACGGCGCCTCCTCCCAAGTAACGACGCGCGGGGCGCCTCCTCGGCCGCGCCTGCGGCGCGCTGCACTGCGAACACTCATCAGGCTCGCCTGCTTGAGCGACTCGACGCCGCGTTGACTTTCGACGGCGCGCCGCGGGCAGACGGCGGTTCTTTTTCCCGCGCGTTGCACCGGCACAACGCGTCGTTTTTTGTGAGCTATGCTTTCTCCAGAGTGAGATTTTGCGCTGCAAATGCGCATTGGGTCGAACACGAGAAAGCATCGAGACTGCGGCGAAACACACATGGCAAAGGCAATCACCACCGCGAACCGCAACGGCGATAAGTCCCAAGAATCGGACTTCGAAGATCTCAAGCGGCGCATTCACAGCAAACTGGTCGATAAGCTCGATCTGTCGAAAGTCGGCGATCTGGACGGCGACGTACTGCGCCGCGAAATCCGGCTGGTCGTCGAACACCTGTGCGACGCCGAAGACACCTTGCTCAACCGCGCCGAGCGCGAACGGCTGGTTGAAGAGGTGCTCGACGAAACGTTCGGGCTGGGCCCGCTCGAGTTGTTGCTGAAAGACCCGACGATCAGCGATATCCTGATCAACGGCCCGAAGAACATCTACTGCGAACGCCCCGGCAAGATGGAAAAAACGTCGGTCGTGTTCCGCGACAACGCGCACTTGATGCAGATCATCGATCGAATCGTGTCGCGCGTCGGTCGGCGCGTGGACGAAGTCTGCCCAATGGTCGACGCGCGATTGCCGGATGGCTCCCGCGTAAACGCCATTATTCCGCCGCTGGCTCTGGACGGCGCCGCGGTTTCCATTCGCCGCTTCGGCGCGAATCCGCTCAAGCTGGAAGACTTGCTCAATTACAAGGCTTTCACGCCCGAAATGGTGATGCTCTTGGAAGGGGCGATCAAGGCCCGCTTGAATATCATCATCGCCGGCGGCACGGGCTCGGGGAAGACGACGCTGCTCAATACGCTGTCGAGCTTCATCTCCGGACACGACCGCATCGTGACGATTGAAGACGCGGCCGAATTGCAGTTGCAGCAAGACCACGTGGTGCGGCTGGAAACGCGCCCGCCCAATATCGAAGGCAAAGGCGCCATCACCGCCACCGATCTCGTCCGCAACGCACTGCGTATGCGGCCCGAACGCATCATCATCGGCGAGTGCCGCGGACCGGAAACGTTGGACATGCTGCAGGCCATGAACACGGGCCACGAAGGTTCGCTGACGACGATTCACGCCAATACCCCGCGCGACGCCGTGGCGCGTATCGAAACGATGATCGCGATGGCCGGCTTCGAGTTGCCGCTCAAGGCCATGCGGCAGCAGATCGCCAGCGGCGTCGATCTGATCATCCAGGCCAACCGCCTGCAGGGCGGACCGCGCAAGATCACGCACATCACCGAGATCATCGGGATGGAACAAGACACAATTGTCATGCAGGATATCTATCACTACGCCCAAGAGGGCATCGACGAGCGAGGCCGCGCCTACGGCAAGTTCGAAGCGACCGGCATCCGCCCCAGCTTCATGGACCGGCTGGAATCGGCCGGCGTCCGCTTGCCTGCCAGCGCCTTCCGGCAACGCGTTATGTTGGTGGACTAAATCATGGATCCCATACTGCTGATCAGCATCGCGGCCTTCATCGGCGTAGCGGCCCTGGTTGCGGCGCTCGGCGCCATGTTTCGCGGCGGCTCCGACAGCAAGGTCGAGGATCGCCTCGACGTGCTGACCGGCCTGACCACCGCGGCGACGATCAAGGACGCTCTGCACAAGGACAGCGTGCTGTCCCAACCGCTGGACAACGTGCCCAGCATTTTCGAAGCGATCATTCAGCGCTTCAGCCAATTGAAGCTGCTGTTCGAACAGGCCGACACGTCGCTGACTCCGCCGAAGTTCTTCGCGATTTCTGGCGGGCTGTTCGTCGTCGGCGCCCTGGTGGCGGGCTTCGCCGGATTCGGCGTCGCGGCCGTGCCGTTCATGGGCATTGGCGCGAGCGCTCTGCCGCTGTTGTGGCTGATGTGGCGACGCAAGAAGCGATTCAAGACGTTCGCCGCGCAATTGCCCGACGCGCTGGAATTGATTTCCCGAGCCTTGCGCGCGGGGCACAGCCTGGCCGCCGGCTTCAGTCTGGTGCAGGAAGAAATGCCGTCGCCGATCGGCATTGAATTCGGCCGAGTTTTCGAAGAACAGAACCTGGGCATTCCGATGGAACAGGCCCTGGAGTCGCTGGCCGGCCGGATTCCGAACCTCGACTTGAAGTTCTTTTCCACCGCCATCATTCTGCAGCGGCAGACGGGCGGCGATCTCGCGGAAATCCTCGACAAGATCGGCTACATCGTTCGCGAGCGGTTCAAAATCTGGGGCCAGGTGCAAGCGCTGACGGGCGAAGGCCGGCTTTCGGGCGCCGTGCTGTTGGCCCTGCCGCCGCTGTTGTTCGTAGCCGTTTTCCGCCTGAATCGCGACTACATCATGATGCTGTTCACCGATCCGATGGGCAAGCAAATGCTCGCCGGCGCCATCGTGATGCAGGTGCTCGGCGCCTTGGCGATTCGCAAAATTGTCAACATTAAAGTGTGAGCTCGCGGCCATGTTAATTGCCGATCTGATCAACTTCGAACAACTGTTGCCGTTTGCCATCTTCGGCTTGTTCGCCCTCGGCGCCTGGTGGGCGCTCGATCGCATGGCCAGCGGCCGCAGCCGCGCCGTCGAACGTCTCGACGAATTGAAAAACCCCTCGTTGCGCCGTCGCAAGAGCGAAGACGAAGGCGGGGCCGTCGTCAAGAAATCGGACGCCGTCACGCGCGTGCTCGCCAAGGCCTCTCCCGCGCTCGCTAAGCCGTTACAGCCGAAAAGCGAATTCGAAGTCAACAAACTCAAAATGCGAATGGCGAACGCCGGCTTCCGCAACGAGGCCGCCCCATCGATCTTCCTGGGATTGAAAGGTCTCGGGCTGCTCGCCGGGCTGATGTTCGGCGGCGTGACGCTGGTCACCATCTCGGAAATCAATCAGAAGTCGCTGATGTCGGCATTGTTCTTCGCCGGCGTCATGTTCTATCTGCCGGAGATCGGCCTCTGGTTCATTACCAAGAAGCGTAAGGAAGCCATCTTCTTAAGTCTCCCTGACGCGCTCGACCTGATGGTCGTCTGCGTCGAGGCCGGTTTAGGGCTCGACCAGGCGATGCGAAAAGTCGCCGAAGAAATGAAATCGACCTATAAAGTGATCGCTGAGGAATTCGGCCTGGCGAATTTTCAGTTGCAGGTCGGCCGCCCCAAAGCGGAAGTGTTGCACGAGTTGGGCATTCGCAGCGGCGTGGACGACTTGCGGTCGTTGTCGGCGATCTTGATCCAGGCGGATAAATTTGGCTCGAGCATCGCGCAAGCCTTGCGAGTGCAAAGCGACTCGATGCGCACCAGGCGCCGCCAACTCGCCGAAGAAAAGGCTGCCAAAACCGCCGTCAAGTTGATCTTTCCGCTCGTGATTTTCATCTTCCCCGGCATTTTCGTGGTCTTGGTCGGTCCGGCCGCCATCACCATGGTCCGCGATATGTTCCCGATGATGAGCGGGAACTGATCCAATCGGGCGCTCTACGGCAATTTTTCCAACAGACGCCGGATTATCTCCGCCAACTTGCCGATAATCTGCTTAGTCGGCTTTTCGGCGCTGCGCTGAGGCCTGAAACGGAAGTCTTCCGCCCGCCTGAAGTTGCGCTACATTCTGTGGCGGCTTCGGTCGGGCGTGAACGAGGAGGGATGCAGGATGCACCGCAATTTGTGGGTGTTGGCGGCCTTGGCCGTCGTGCTGGCGCCGATTCAGGCTCAGGCCGAATGGTTTCCCAAGATTCGTCGCGATTTTCGCCGCAACAATTGCTGGCCTCAGCCTTTCATCATCCCCGATCGCATGGCGGTCCGCGCTCCGTTCGAAGTCATGATCAACAATGGCTGGCAGGTGCAAAATACGCTCTCCGATGAACATTTCGATTCGGAAACGGGCGAGTTGATCGGCGCCGGCGAGATGAAGGTTCGCGGCATTCTGATCGAAAATCCGGCCGGCCGTCGACAGGTCTACATCTTGAGAGGCAAGAACCCCGACGACACGGCGAACCGCCAGCGTTCCGTCGAGCAATACGCGGCGAAAATCTTGCATCCGGGCGAAATCCCCCAGATCTCCGAATCGAACATCCGACCGCGCGGCTGGTCGGCCGAAGCCATCAACAACATCGGCGCTCGCTACAATGCCAGTGCTCCCGATCCGCGTCTATCGCCGGCAGGCGGTTCGGGCGCCGGCGGCAGCTCAGGCGGAGCCGGCGGCAGCGGCGGTCGCTAACCCAGTCCAGCATCCGCCGTCTCGTCAGAGTGCGGCGACAACTTGAGCCAAAACAGCCCTCTTGGTCGGCAGCCGATGGACGCCATCGCAAGCCGGCCGAGAGGGTTTTCGGATTTTAGCCCGCATTATTCAGCGGCCCATACCAACCCGAAGCGCAAGCGAGGGGCAACGCTCTCGAAAGGCCGCCTGCTGGCGACCGCCATCCCTCGCTAGCGCTTCGGGTTAGTCTGATCCTGCTCCAATGGGCATTGCACGGGCTGGTGAATAATCCGAGTTAGGCGGTGCTTCATGGGGGCCGTCAAATCCGGCAAAACCTGTGCAATCTTCCATTTCTCGTTGAGCGCGTCGCTGCGCCAGGTCGATGTTGATTAAGGGTTCGCTCGGGCGACCCAGTAGTGTTTAGCCGCCGACGATCGGCGGATGAAAGATTTTCGTCATGTCTCGACCAGGGCAGGTTCGTCGGGCAGCGGCGCAGCCTGGCGTCGGTCAGAATTCGCTCGTTTTGGGCAAGCTCATCTAGGAGAGCAACAGTGGTGCGCATTATCGCCTACCTCTCGCTCATGCAGTCCGCCGTGCTGTTTGCGGCGGCGGCTGGCTGTACCTCGTCGTCCGCCGGCCGCTCGACAGGCATCCAGTCGGCGTCTCCTCTGGGCCAAACCGCCAAGCCGAATCCCATCAAACAATTCACCGCCAAAGTCGGCGAATCGAGCATCGCCAAATCGATCTCGAAGACGTTCAGCCTGACCTCGACCAAGAAACCCAAGCCGTCGCAGAGAGATCCAGTTTCGTTGGCAGAGAAGCCGAAGCCGCCCGATGCCGACTGGTATGTCTCTTTGGGCGACCTGCGAGTGCAGGAACACGACAACGCCGGCGCTCGCGAGATGTACCACAAAGCGCTCAGCATGAAATCGCACCATTTGGGCGCGCTGCTAGGATTAGCCCGGCTGTTTGATCGCCAGGGCCAACTCGATCGCGCTGAAGAACACTATCTCGAAGCCACTAAATATCATCCTAAAGAATCGATGGCGTTCAACGACCTGGGTCTCTGCTACGCGCGGCAGGGTAAATACGATCAGGCCACGGCCGCTTTGGACCGAGCGATCGAATTGCAGCCCGACCGCGTGCTGTATCGCAATAATATTGCAACGGTCTACGTGGCTCAGGGTCGCGTGAATGATGCTCTGGCTCATCTCACCGACGCCCACGGCGTCGCGGTGGCCCACTACAACATTGGCTTCCTGCTCAACAAGCGCGGCCAGCAGCGGCAAGCGTTGGAGCAATTCGCGTTGGCGGTCCAAGCCGATCCCAAGCTGACCGCGGCGCAGGAGTGGGTCGACTCTCTCTCCGCTCAACTGAACGGCGGGGAACAAGCTCCCGTCTACACTGCCAGCGAGACGCAACTGTCGGAAACAAGCGAGCCGGAAACAACCGAACCGGAACAGCAAGGGCCCCTGCTAGGCCCTTCCAGCGAGCCGGCAAGCGAAAGCGTTTCGTCGGAAGTCTCCGTGCCTGACTTCGGCGGCGTAGAATCTCGCGAGCAACCCGTGAACCAGCTAAGACCTTCGGAAGCTGACGAGCTTTCGCCGCAGGAAGCGCTCGATGCGCTGCCGAGCCAGCGGGTGGAAACGCCCGCGGGGGTAAACATCGCAGAGCAGAGCCCCTTGACTGGCAATGAATCCGCGGAGCCCGCGGCCTCCGAGGCCAATGCGTCTACACGTGTCGGCGAACACGAGGCGCGGCTTCAGTACTTGCCGCCTGTCTCTTCCAGTTCGAGCCGTCCAAACCGCTACTAGCCCATCTCTGCCTGCGCCGTCGCAACGCCGTATCGAGCTCCGCCGCGCATATTACTGCCTGCGCGGCTTGGCGCCTCAGTCGCTACTTGCGGGGACAATGCCGCCAAGGCAACCGCAGCCTTCCCCGTCCCCGCGTCCAGGCGTGAAGTGCTATACTGTCGATGAGCGAGTCGTTTCGACCCGATCTTTCTGCAGGATTTGCCATGTCGCGCCGCATCATCAGCCCCCTGGTTTTCACCTTCGTCGCCTGGCTGACGTTGGCGCCGCCCGCTCGGGCCGCCGGGCGCGTGGAACTCGAATTGGTCACCGAGAGCAATTTTCCAGCTTCCGCCCAGCAGCAGTGGTATCAACTGCTTACGGAGCTGAAGGTTGACAATCTGCGCATCCGCAAAGCCATCTCCGGAGATAAAGCGGAGATCAGCGTGACAGGGACGCAAAGCAGTCCCGTCTATCGCGTGACAGGAATTCTGAAAAGCAACAACGAATTGATTGTGCCCGGCGGACGATTCTCCTCTCGCGATCGCGGTCGGCTGGCCGAATGGCTGAAAAAGCTGCGCGAGGAAGGGCCCGAAAGCACAACCGGCAGCCGCGAGAAGCAGCCGTTCGGAATGTCGCCCACGCAGTATGCCGCCGTCAGCTCCGATCTGTCGCGCAAAGTGGACTTTTCGACGGCAGGCATGCAACTGCATCAGGCGATCGAGAAGATCGCCGGCAACTTGCAGCTCGCACTGTCGATCGACAAATCCGCCGCCGAGGGCCTGCGGACCGCAGAGGCGATCCGCGAAGACCTGCTCGGCATTTCTTCCGGTACGGCTCTGGCATATGTGCTGCGGTCCGCCGGGTTGGTGCTGGAACCTCGCTTGGACGCGCGCAAGCAGCCAGAGTATGTCATTACTCACACCGGGCCGAACCGCACTCCTTGGCCAGTCGGCTGGCCGACCGACAAACCGGCGAGGGAACTGTTGCCCGCGCTTTTCGAACAGCTCAATGTCGAGATTGAAGACACGCCGTTGTCGGAGACCTTGACTGCGATTGGCGGCCGACTCAAGACGCCCGTCCTTTATGATCATTATGCGCTGGCGCGGCTTGGCATTGATCCCGACAAGACCAATATCAAGCTGGCGCCCGCCCGGCTCGCTTACGCCATCATTCTGCGAAAGGCGCTGCATCAGGCCGACCTCAAAGGCGAGTGGCGCGTCGACGACAACGGTCAACCGTTGTTGTGGGTCACGACGTTGAAACCGGTCAAGTAACCTCTACGACCCAGGAGCGAGCGCGTGTTTACGGGCGCGGAAATCGCATCGACCTTCGCTCGCCTTGGCGTGAGCCACGTCGTCTGGCTGCCCGACTCGGTGCTGGGAGGCTGGGAGCAGGCCCTGGCTAAGTCGCGTGAGCTCAAGTTGCTGCGCGTCTGCCGAGAAGGGGAAGCTTGGGCGCTGGCCGCCGGGTTATATCTGGGCGGTCGCCAGCCCCTCGTGGTGATCCAAAACACCGGCCTGTTCGAGTCGGGCGATGCGCTGCGCAATGTGCTGTTCGATCTGCAACTGCCGCTGTATGCCATCGTGGGCTATCGCAGCTTTCTCGTCGAAAACTCTGCCGACACGGCCAGGCGTTTTACCGAGCCCGTCTTGCGAGCCTGGGACCTCGATAGCGTGTTGATCGATCGACCCGAAAAGTTATCCATGTTCTCAGAACACTACCTCGCTTGCCGAAACGCAAACCGGCCAGGCATCGCTTTGCTGGCGGAGGGGCGTGGATGAGCCACCCACGCAAGCAAATGCCGCTGCTGCCGGCGCTGAAGGCGTTAGCCGAATGTCGCCATGAGCAAATCGTCGTCACGACGATGGGCGCCAGCCGCGAATGGCCGAAGCTTTCACGGCATCGGCTCGATTTCCATTACCTGCCTTCCGCCATGGGACACGCGCCGATAATTGCCTTGGGCCTGGCACTTGCCCAGCCTCAGCGCGAAGTCATCGCCTTCAACGGCGACGGTTGCATGCTGATGAGTCTCGGTTGCCTGGTCAGCATCGTCGCCAGTGGAGCCGAGAATCTGACCTTGATCGTGCTCGACAACGGGATCTATGAAGTCACGGGCGGACAGCAAACCGCGGGCGCGAAAGCCTCCGTCGACTTTGCCGCGGTCGCCAAGGCCGCAGGCTTTCCGACTGCAGTCGCCTTCGATGATCTGGCCGTCTGGCAATCGGAAGCGGCCGCCACCCTTGCCAAGCCCGGCCCGCGGTTCATTTGCTTGCAGGTCGAATCCGTGGGCGCCGAGTACCAGCTTCCCGCTCCCGCACCGATGGCCCAGCGCATCAAGCGCTTCCGCGAGGCGCTGGGCGTCGCAAACGACGGTCAATAGCCCGGCGAGCCGGACCCGTCAGCTTCCGTGTCGTCATGTCTTTATCGACGGCATGCCGGCCACAAATAGCCGGCCGGTACCGAGCGATCGTATGAACAGGGGACTAGCGTCCCCGCTCGCCGGGCCAAAGCGCTTCACGAGCCGCCTCGCAGTCTTCTCAGCTCTGCATCGTGCGGAAACAGCGTCAGGCCTTCGCGGCAAATGGCCTCTGCTTGCGCCGCATTCCCGCACAATCGCCAACAGTCGGCCAGCAGCAAGTAGGCGCGCTGTCGGAACCGGGATGTCGGCGGCAACAACTGCAGACAGTGTTCCAAGTGCGGGATCGCCTCGCCAGGCCGGCTGGCCATCCCATAGGTCATACCCAAATAAAACAAGGTGTGCGGATGATTGGGTTGCTCGATGTTCTGCAACTCGAGCAGCCGCAAGTTGCGCTCGACCTTCAGTTGGCGCACCTCCTCTGCATCGTAACCGTCGTGCATGATCGCAATGTCAGTCCGGCGCAGCACGGCTCCGGAGCGAATCGCGGAGGCGGCGATCTGCTCATGGACGCGTCCTTCCCAGTAGATTGCTGGCAAGCGACGAAAGAGCCGATCTTGCGGAGCTCGGATGGCCGGATGGCCGCCGTCGGCCGCGGCGGGGCTGGCATGGATCATTTGATAGACGGCGTTCTCGTCTTCCAAGGCGGCGAAGGTCTGCTGCAGTTTCTGGCGATTCGATTCGTCGAGCCAGTCGTCGCAATCCATCCAAAAGATCCAGTCCCCCGTTGCATAACGCAAGCTTTGGTTCCGCGCGGCGGAAAAGTCATCGACCCAGGCAAAGTCAAATATTCGCGCCGGTCGTCCATGGCGATCGCGTGCAGCGGCGGCGATCTCGCGCGTGCGATCGGTCGAGCCCGTATCGACGAAGATGATTTCGTCGACGAGATCGGTCGTGCTGCTCAGGCATCGCGGCAAGAGAGTTTCCCCGTCTTGGGCGATGATGGTTAAAGAAACGGGAGGCGGCATTTCAGGCCGTCATCCGTTCCCAGAGCAGCCGATAGTATCGCATGACGCGAATCGGATCGGCTGTCGGATTGCCTTCCTCGAGCAGCGTCCAACCAGCGAAGTTGGCCGACTTCAAAAGCCCGAAAAGTTGCCCCCAAGGATAATTGCTCACCAGGTCGTGGATATGGATCGTGCCCAGGCGATCCTTGACCAGATTGAAATTGGGCTCGAGCCCCGCGCCGTCCAGATCGGTCGGGTTGCAATTCCAGCAGACCGTGGCGCCGGGATGGCTCCCCACATCCATGATGGTTTTGATGTGCTCCAGCTTCGACGTGCCCGGGCCATGCACCTCCAGGCGAATCGCCACGCCGTATCCCGCGCCGAACTCGGCCACCTCGTTGAGCGCCTTGCCAATCTGCTCCAGCGTCTTCTGCACCGGCACGTCTTTGGGCAAGGCGTTGGGGCGGACCTTGACGCCCGAGCCGCCGCAATCGTGGCAGAGCTTGATGAAATCTTTGGTCTGGTCGATGTTCTTCTTGACGACCTGGGGATCGGGCGAGTGGTACTCGCAAGCGCTGCCGAGCCCGACCAGTTCTACGCCGCTGTCCATGAACTGAGCGGCGACTCGCTTGCGGTCGTCGGCCGACAGGGTCGGCTCGACCCCATGTTTATGGCCGCTGCGCAGCTCGACGCCGGCAAAACCGGTGAGCTGGCAATTCTTGATGAGCGCCGGCAAATCCCATTCGGCGCCCCACATGTAAGTAACCAGTCCGAGCTGCATCGGCGGCCCCCTTGGCCTGCTTTACTGTCCGCTTTACTTGCCGTATTGCCGAATCCGCTGCGGTCGGCGGATCAAGTAATACAATAAGCCCCCCAAAGCATGAGTCAACACAATCACCAGCGCCCAGATTACTTTGTCATTCCCCTGCGAGGGCTCTTTGGCCAGGCAATCGACCAGCATCCAAATCCAGAAAATCGTCCCCACGCAGCCCAGCAGCAGGCTGAATAGCACACAAACCAGGGAAAACAGAGAAACAGCAACGTCACCGTGCATGTTGGGACCTTTCGAGGAATCAGGGGCGACTCGCGCCGCTTGAAGGAGTTCGCCCGCCGTGACGAAATCTTGCGGGCGCTACGTAACTCGCAAGATAGCCAAGGCGCCCGGACGCATTTGACCATCTTGGGCGCGATCTCTGTCTCAATCAAACGCTCATGCGCTCGTGCCTCCTGTCTCCCGGCTGGGAACATGCTCGGTGATGTTCCAGCGAAGTTGGCCAAGATGGTCACGCGAACTTGGCCATCTTGGGCGCAGCTCTAGCGACTTTTAGCATAGGTATCTTCCCTTGTAAGTCGTAAATCCAGACCAGGCCTGACAGATCAGGCCTCACTGCCAATGAATCGCCCGTCCGGCCAAGATGGTCAAGGGCGAACTTTTCCACACGTGCTTGGCCGCCTTGGGCGCTTCGCGAGAGCATCCTCATCTGCACTCGTTGCCAACATGGCCAAGGCGCCCGCGTCAACTTGGCCATCCCTGAAAGAGCCTGAAGCGTCAAGTGGCTCGCCTGGGTATTTTTGCGCGGGGTTTCTCCGGACAAGGCGTTGAGCCTTGTTAAAATTGAGTTGCTTGGGCGGAGGACAGGGCTCCGGCGGCAACCGAGAGGGA
>JAICIG010000008.1 GCA_025924495.1 Pirellulales bacterium
ACGCTGACGCTCACGCAGACGGGCGGCGTCACGCAGACCAGTGACGTCTACAGCGTCGGTCCAAACAACGGCGAGGGCAGCGACGTGATCACCGGGCCCGGCGGCACGCAGAGCGTGTACTTCCAGAATCTCGCACCCGTCCTCGACACTGTGCTGGCCGCGACGGCCACGGTCAACGGCACGTCGTCCGATAACGCCATCAATTACTCGCAAGGCTCCGTGCCTGCCAACGGACTGATCACGATCGACAACCAGGAGTCGTACGAGTTTTCCAACAAGACCAACCTGGTCATTTTCGGCGGCGCCGGCAGCGATACGATCAATCTCAACAACCCGAGCAAACCGACCAATCTCACATCGATCACGATCAACGGCAACGATCCGACCGCCAGCGATACGCTGATCGTCAATGGCATTGCCGGGATCAACGACGATCTGCAAGCGACGCCCACGGGCGCAGGCAGCGGCACGGTGAGCGATTCGCCGGCGCCAACCTTCGTGCCGGTAACGTTCAACACGATCGAACATTTGACGCTCGTCGGACAGACAGCCGACGCAGACGGTCTGGACGTTGCGAGCACTGCTGGCAATGATGCGTACACGTTCTCCGCCGGCGCGACGGGTGATTCCGGAACAGTAACCGGCACGGCCAACGGCGGAGCCTTCGATATTGCGCCGATCGCATTCAGCGGGTTCCGCGGCTTCATCACGCCGTTGGCGTTCAATTCCGGCGGGATCGATCAACTGACGATCAACGGCGCCCCGGCTGATGACGTCATCGGACTGTCGAATCAAGCGTTTCCCCCCGGCGGCACGTTTCCTGCCGTCATCATCAATGGCGGCACGCCGCTGTTCTTCAGCAGCGGACTGGCACGCCTGGTGCTGAACGGCCTAGGCGGTAATGATACGGTGAATGTCGCGGCCGCTGCCGCGCTGCCCCAAACCGCCGTTCACCTGAACAGCTCGTTGGCAGGCAACACGCTCAATGTGATCGGAGACGGCTCATCGCCGTTGACCGTCGACCTGACCAACCAGACGATCAAAGAGGCCGGCTACAATCCGATCAGCTTCAGCGGCGTCAGCCAGTTGAATGTCAACGCCGGGGGCTTGCCGCTCAATATCCTCGGGAGCGCGACCGGCGACGACAACCTGTCGATTACGCCCGCCGGCGCACAATCGGGAAGCTTCCAGAACAATGGCGCAGGCCCGATCGTCAATTTTGCGTTGGCGACCGCGGTCAATGTCGATCTCCAGGGCGGCAACAATACGCTAACAGTGAACGGCTCGGCGGCGGACGACGCGATCACTGCGACGAACGGCCAGGTGCAAGTGGGCGCCAATGTCCCGGTCAATTACGTCATAGCGAACACTACCGCGCTCGATATCAACGGCCTGGGCGGCAAAGATGTTTTGACAATCGACAGCACGGCGAACGCGGTGGTTACGCCGATCTACTATGACGGCGGTACGGGGGCCAACTCGCTGGTCCTTACCGGCGGCGCGGCCACGAGCGATATCTATTCGCCTGGGCCGAACGCGGGCCAAGGCCTGAGCACGCTCGTCATCGGGGGCAATACCGAGACGGCTCGCTTCGCGAACTTGGCGCCGGTGATCGACAACTTAATCGGCCCGCTGACCGTGAACGGCACAGACGGGGATGATGCCATCAGCTATACGGCCGACGGGGCGAATCCGGGCCACGGCCGGGTCAGCGTCAATAACTTTGAAACGATCAGCTTCCTCAACAAATCATCGCTCGCGATCAACACCGGCTTGGGGAAGGACACGATCAGCCTGAATAATTCGAGCGTGCCGAGCGGTCTCAGCGGAATCACGGTCAGCGGCGGCGATCCAAACGCTGGCGACGTGCTGATCTCCAGCGGCTCGACGGCCGGCGGCAATGTGCTGCAAGTGCAACCCACCGGCGCTGGCGCCGGCATCATCCGCAACTTCGGACCGGCGCAGCCGCCGGTCACTTTCGGCGGGATCGGCAGCGTACAGTTGATCGGCGGCGGGACCGGCAACACGTTGTTCTATAGCGGCACGGCAGGCAGCGATACCATTCAGGTCGCGCCGGGCCTTACGCCCTTCAGCGGCTCGCTGTTCGGTTCCAACGGCAGCTACCCCTTGATTCCCGTCAGCTTCAGCGGCATCGATACACAGCTCATTCCGGGCACGGCGAGCGGTACGGGAACGGCCGGCGGCAATGACGCGATCATCGTGAACGGAAGCTCTGGAAACGATGCGTTCAAGGCCTACAGCGGCGGCGGCGTTCCGCTCTTCAATCTGCAGACGCCCGCCGGGACCATGCCGCAGATGTTCGTAGACTCGACCGGCGGCACGCACAAGGTGACGTTCAGCGGCGGCGGCGGCAGCGATTCGTTCGCCACGGATTTCACCACGCTTGACTCGTTCGCCGGCATTCAGTATTCGATCATTGGTAACAACAGCGGCGCCGATACGCTCAACTTCACCGCCAATTCTGGCGCTACGACGAACGTCGATCTGGCGACAGGCAAGATCATCTCGACCGGAGCCAATCCCGTCAGCTTCGTCGGGTTGGCGAACGTCAACATTAACGCCAACGGCGGCGCTCTGACCTTCACGGGAACGGCCGGCGCCGACTCGCTCATCGTCACGCCGATCGGAGCCGCAGCCGGCTCACTGACTGATGCGGGGCTGAATACGACGTTCAACTTCAACACGGTCGGCGGCGCCGGATTCACGGTCGATCCGGCCGGCGGACGTGACACGGTCGCCGTCATCGGCACGTCCGGCAACGACACCTTCAACGTCTCCGACTCGACCGTACAAGTGGTCGGTCTGTTGCCCGTGCAATTGACGACGGCCAATTTGGAGTCGCTTAGCGTGTCGGGCTTGGCCGGCAACGACACATTCAACGTCACGCCGTCGGCTACTGCGGCAATTTCGGTCGATGGCGGCGACCCCATTGGAGTCAGTCCGCCGCTCGCGCCGCCCAACGGCGATCAGATCAATATTCTCGCTGGGGGCGGTTCGGTGGCCTACAGCCAAGGGCCGCACGCCGATGAAGGCGGCTTTGTAATCGGCGCCAATCAGCCGGTCAGCTTCACCCACATCGAGCGGGCGAGCGTGTCGAATCCTGGCCCGGTAGTGATTTCCGGGACGAGTGAAGACGACACGATCACCGTCACCGCCATCGACGCCGCGAACCAGGCGCAATTTGGCGTCGTCGGCGCCGACGGCGTGCAGGACTATGCGGTGCAGATGAGCGACGCCTTGACGCTGGCGTTCCTCGATTCTCCTTCCTTACAAATCAACTCGCTGGCCGGCAACGACGATATCGTCATTCAGGCGCCCGCGCCAGGCAACGAGAACTGGAACGTAGCCGTCGGCATCGATGGCGGTCCGCCGGTCGCCGGCGGCAGCGCGTTCGGCGACAACGTGTCGATCGAAACCCTGGGCACGGCCCCGCAAACCGTCTCTTACGCCCCGTCGTCCTTGAACGGCGGCGCCGTCGGACTGACGAGCATCAGCTCGACGATCACCTTGGCGAATGTCGAAAACCTCGTGCTCAACGGCGCCAACAACAACGACGCACTCACTATCCTGGGCAGCGCCGCCGCCGACGCGATCACGGCAACCCCTGGCCCGACGGCCGACAGCGGCGTGATTCAGGTCGGCAATTTGCTCGGCTTGACGTATCAGTCACTGGGCGGCAGCGGCGGCGTGACCATCAACGGCAACGGCGGCGCCGACACGCTGATCGTCAATGGAACTGGGGCGAACGACGTCTTTAACGTGGCCAACTCCGGCGCGGTGACGCTCAATTCCAACTTGCCCATCCAGCAAATCGGCCTCGCCAATCTCGCGCTCGACGGGCTGGCGGGCGACGATGTGTTCAATCTTGCCGGCGGCCTTCCCTATGGCTCGACGGCAGTGAACGGCGGCGAGCCTTCGGCCAGCGACATCGTCAATCTCAGCGGCGCGACGGGACCGGTGAACGTCAGCCTGGCCGATGCGACGCTGCCGACCGACACTTCTATCACCGGCTACGGCGGTACGGTTACGCTCAGCGGCGTGGAAGTCGCGAATCTTGACGCCAACGGCAACGGCTTAACGATCAACGGCACCGCTCAGGACGATGCAATCAGCTACACCCCGAGCGGCGCTGCGGCCGGCTCTGTGACTAACGCCGGGCTGAACACGACGTTCAACTTCTCGAACGCGACCGGGACGTTCACCATCGACCCAGCCGGCGGCAACGACACCGTGACCGTCAACGGCACGAGCGGCGCCGACTCGATTGCGGTCGTCCGCGGCTCGGCGACCGCGGTCCAAGTTAACCTCTTGAAGACGGCTTCGATCACAACCGCCAATACCGAAAACCTCGTCGTCGTAACGGGGGCCGGCGCCGACCAGGTAGCGGTTTCCGGCACGGCGGGCCCGGCCTTGTTGACGGTCAATGGCGGCGCCTTGCCGGCGGCCGACACGTTGACGATCAGCAACGTAACAGCCGGCACGACGACCGTTGTGCCCGGCGCCACGCCCGATGCCGGCACGGCGCAAACTCCGGACGGCAACGTGGCCTTTACTGGAATGACGTCCGTCACGCTCAGCGGCGCCTCGGCAGGCGATACACTCGTGGCCCGCGGCACGAATTCGGCCGACAATCTCGCCTTGCAGTTCCTTGGCGGCGCCAACCGCGTTTGGGTCAATAGCCAAGCCGTGGTTAACTTTTCCAGCTTCGGCTCGGTCACGCTGCAAGGTCAGTTCGGCGATGACAAGTTCAGCGTCAACCCGGCCGGCCTGATCGGCGTTACGAATATCAACGTTGTCGGCGGCGATCCGACGGGCAGCGACAGCTTGCTGGTCGACGGCACGAGCGGTCCCGATGCGATCGATTATGCTCCGACGTCGGCCGATGCCGGAATCGTCACGGTCAACGGCCTGCCCATCGCCTTTAGTACCACCGAGTCGGTGAGCATCAACGGTTTGGGAGGCGGCGATGCCTTGAGCGTTACCACGCCGGCCGGCCCCGACACAATCTCGTACCTCCCTGGCGCTACGGTTGACTCGGCGTCGGTCCATGTCGGCAGCTTGACGCCGCTCAGCTTCAACAACCTGGGCGCGGGCGGCGTCTCGTTGGCCGACACGGGCGGCGTGCAAGATTCGCTGATCTACAGCGGCACTGCCGCCAACGATACGTTCCAGGTCGCCGGCGGGACGATCACGCTCAATAGCCAATTGCCGGTGACGACGCCGGGCATCGACAGCGTCACGCTGCTCGGTCTTGATGGCGATGATACATTCAACATCGGCGGCGCACTGCCGTTTACTAAGCTTATGCTCGACGGCGGCAATCCTTCGGCAAGCGATATTGCCAACGTTGCCGGCGCTGTCGGAAACGTGGCGATTAATCTGGGCGACAGCGGCGCCAACCCGCCGACCAACACCACAATCGCCGGTTATGGCGGCACGATTACATTGGCAGGCGTCGAAGTGGCGAATCTCGACGTCGGCGGCAAAGCCCTGACCGTCAATGGCACGGCCCATAACGATGCTATCTCCTACACGCCCAGCGGGGCGGCCGAAGGCACGTTCGCCAAGACCGGCTTGAACTCGACGTTCAACTTCGTCGGCGCGACGGGCGCCTTCACCATCAACGGCGGCGCCGGCGTCAACAACCAGGTCAATCTGAACGGCGGCGATGGCCGAGACCTGTTCGTGGTCCGCGAAGACATCCGCACGGCGTCGGTCACCGACGCCAGCGGCGTTTTGCTGAAGCCCGTCGTGCTCGGCGCCGACGTGCAGATTTTGTCGGTCTTCGGCTTGGGCGGGCAGGATACCTTTCAGGTGACGCCAGCACTTGGCTCGCAGTACGCTCCGAACAATCTCGATAACCTGCTGGTCAACGTCGATGGCGGCGCCGGCGGCGAGAACAACGCCCTGGTCGTTCAAGCGGCCGGCGGCGGACCATTGGCCGCCAACCAGTTCGTCGTGGTCAATCGCGGCGCGGCGGCCAATACCGGCACAGTGCGTCCGTTCACGGCCGCCGTGCAATGGCCGGACATCAACTACGCGAACGTACAGGTCGTGTCGCCCAACGTCGCCGCGCCCGCCAATTTGCTGTTCATGGGTCCCGACCTCAATGAAGCCAACGAAACGCAGTTCGGCGCTACGATCCTCGGCGCTGCCGGCACGATCCAAGTTTCCCACGCGACGATCTTCTCCAACAGCAGCGAGTTCCCCGGCGTGCCGGCGGACAACGACTTCTACAGCGTGACGGCCGAGCAGACCGGCACGCTTGATTTCGTCGCCGCGTTCCACCTGTTCAATCCCGCCCTGCTGCCGGCGGGCGGCAACATCAACCTGCAAGTGCTCGACGCCGCCGGCAACGTGATTGCCACCGCTTCGGGCGGCGCCGCCACGTTTGGCGCCATTGGCGGCGCTGGCAGCGCTCGCATCCGTATCCCGGCCGTCGCCGGGCAGACGTACTTTCTGCACGTGTTTGGCGCCAATCCCGATGGGACGCCGAACGCCAGCGTGGTCAACGGCTACGACTTGTCGGCGGTCGATACGCCGGCCGTCGTGCCGTTCAACCTGGAGCTGTCGCGGAGCGTGCCTGCGGGCGTCGCCGGCAATCCAGACACGGGCGATCTGCCGCCCACGGCGCCGGGCGACGACACCGGCCGCTCGCAGCTTGACGACGTGACGCATGACAATACGCCGCGCATCTACTTAAGGCTGTCGGACGGCGTCTTCCTGAACGACCTGCCGGGCAACGGCACGCCGAATACGCCGCCCGTGGGCGTGATTCCGATTCCGTTCAGCCCCAATGCCGCGACTGCGGGCTTTCGCGTGGCGATTTTCGACGGCAACGATACGCAGAACCCGGTGGGCTTTGCCACGCAAGTCGCCGGCTTCCCGGGCCTGTATCAGTTCGACTTCACGACGCCTCTGGCCGACGGCGTGCACCACATCACGGCCGAAGTGCAGATGGTCGATCCGGCCAATCCGGCGGAAACCGGGTTCGGCGGCACGAGCGCCTCGCTCAACCTGACCGTCGACACGGCCGTGCCGCCGGTGGCCTTCGGTTCGCCGGGCGTGCCGAACAGCGGCCTGGACGGTGTGAGCGACTCGGGCGTGAGCGGTCAGCCGGCCACGCTCATCGACCGCATCACCAACGTCAGCACGCCCACGCTGTACGGCGTGGCCGAGGCCAATGCCATCGTGCGGTTATATGACGACGTGAACGACAATGGCGTGGTCGACGCCGGCGATATCTTTCTCGGTCAGACAACGGCCGTGCCGATCGACGGCACGAACGCGAACCCCGGCGGCCAGTGGCGAATTACTTCGAACGTCGACCTCAACAACCCCAGCCTCGGCTTCCAGCTCGACGGCATCCGGCATCTGCTGGTCAACGCCGAAGATCTGGCCGGCAATCTCTCGCCGGCTCAGACGCTGACTATCTTTATCGATACGCAGGGCCCGAAAGTGGGCGACGTTACCATCGCGGGCAACCTGGCATACCAGCTGTTCCTTGACAAGCCGGCCGAACCTTTCCCCACGCCGCTCGTCAATGCGCTGGACGTGACGTTCCACGATCTGCCGCCGCGCATCGGTCCCGACTTTGTTTACCCGGCTGTGAATCCGACGTTGGCCACCACCGTGGGCAACTACCTGCTGGTCGGCGAGCACACCGGCGTGATCACGATCACCTCGGTGACCTTTGCGGATTCGACCGCGTCCACCACGCCAGGCATGAGCGTGGCGACGCTGCACTTCGCCGCGCCGCTGCCCGACGATCGCTACACGCTGACCGTCAGCGATCGGATTACCGACAACGCCGACAACCCGCTCGACGGCGAGTTCAATGGCGTCACCTTCCCCTCGGGCAACGATGCGACAGGCGCAGCCTTCGTCGGCAGCTTCACGGTCGACAGCCGGCCCGAATTGGGCGTTTACAGCTCGGGCTCGGCCGCCATCGATTTGAACGGCAACTTCACCTTTGACCCGCAAGGCAACGACGCCAAGAACCGCGACGCAGCGTTCACCTTCGGTTTCGCCAGCGACCGACTTTTCAACGGCATCTTCGCCAACTCGAACGGAGTCGTGAACCACTTCGATAAGTTGGCGGCCTATGGCTTTGCCGGCGGGCAGTGGAGGTTCTTGTTCGATAGCAACGGCGACGGCAAGTTCGACCCGGCCACGGGCGATCAGTATGCCAGCGAACCGTTCTCGATCGACGGTCTGCCGGTAGCCGGCAACTTCGACGGCATTGGCGCCAACGGGGACGAGGTCGGCCTCTTCGACGGCAAGACCTGGTGGCTCGACGTGCTGCACCACGGAATCGTTGACGTCGCCGACGTCGCCGCGGGCGGCATGCTGACCGGCAACATGCGAGGTCTGCCGATCGTCGGCGACTTCGACGGCGACGGCAAGACCGACCTTGGCACGTATGCCGACGGCACGTTCTACTTCGATCTCGCCGCCAACGATCCGGCCGGCAAGCTGACCGGCAACTACAACCGCACGATCAACGTGCAAACCCTGTTGCCGAACAATATCGGCTTCGCGGGCGTGCTGGCACGACCGGTGGCGGCCGACATGGACCAGGACGGCGTCACCGATATTGGCTTGTATGTCCCCGGCCGCACCACCAGCAATCCGTCGGGAACGGCGGAATGGTACTTCCTGATTTCCAACGATCCGAAGGCCACGGTGCGCAAGACCGGCGAAGTGAACACGCTGAACCACGTGTTCGATCCGGTTCCGCTTGGCGCCGACCTGTTCGCCCAATTCGATGCTCAGTTTGCCCTGCCGCTGGTCGGCAACTTCGACCCGCCGGCCGGACCCACGAGCGGCGGCAGCACGACCAGCGATGTCTCGGCGCCGGCTTGGCTCTCGCGGATGTACGTCGACGTGCTCGGCCGCCAGCCCAGCTCCGATGAACTGTCGACTTGGGCCCAGCGAGTCTCGCAAGGCGTAACGCCCGCTCAGGTGGCCCAGGCCTTCGTCGACAGCAACGAGCACCGCGGTCAGATCATCGGCCAACTCTACCAACAATACCTCGGTCGCGCCGCCGATGCGGCGGGCACGGCGTACTGGACCGCGATCTGGAACGCCACGGGCGGACCGGAGCAGGTCCAAGCCGGCATCATCGCTTCGCCTGAGTACTATGCCACGGCCGGCAGGCTGTATCCCAGCTTGTCGCCCGACGCCGCTTGGGTGACGGCCCTGTATCACAACATCCTCAATCGCGATGTCGATGCCGCCGGCCTGGCGTACTGGATTGGATACATCCAATCGCACTCGAAGCAGAGCGTGGTGCTGGGCTTTGTCACGAGCAATGAATACCGGTTGGGACTGATCGACAATTGGTTCCGCGGATACCTCAGCCGGCCGGTCAACGGCGACTCGGCTCAGACGCTGTTGCAGGAAATGCAGTTCGGCCTGACCCAGGACCAGTTGCTGGTCATGATTCTGTCGAGCAACGAGTATCTGAACCGCAGTTAGCGTCGATTCCGGTTTCAGACCCTTGCCATTGACGAGGAAGCGACTCGCTGCGGTTGCCGAGCACGGTCGATTTGCGCGACAGCCGATCAGGAAGGCGCGTTCTCTCATCGGCCCGGCCGCTAGCAGCGCTATGCCGCCTGCACTCGTCGTAGACCCCGCGAATTGCCGCTTCGTCGCAGTTTCGGCCAACCGCAGCTCCATTCGTCATTTCGGGCAAATGCACCAAAGATGCCGACCCGAAACAGCCGATTACCGGGACAACTCTGGCCCGACCTGTCCGGTCGGCGCGGCTGAGGCCACCGTTCTTCTGCAATCGGAAGTGGAGCATGTCGCTAGCATCCAAAGCGTCGTCGCCGACGAGGTCCGAGCGGCTGGCGCCACGAGTACAGCCGGTCGAGTGGGAAGAAATTGCCTGCAGCCTCTGCGGGTCTCGCGACTATCGCACGCTATTGGCTTGGCGCGACGCCGAAGTCGAAGACGCCGAATTGCGCGTCGTGCAGTGTCGGAAATGCAGTTTGGCTTTTACTAATCCGCGGCCGACGCCCGAAACCATCGGCCGGTTCTATCCGACCGAATATTCTTGCTATGAGTTGCGGCGCCGCGAAAATCGCCATTGGCGTGCGCGTCTTCGCGCTCGCCTGCAGCAAGCCGTGCTAACAAACTCTTATCAGCATCCGCCGCACTCGGCGAATGCAACCAGCCGGTTACTCGGCCTCTTGGGCTCCGCGCTGGTGCGCGACGGACAGCGCCGCTCGGAGTGGATTCCCTATCGAGGCGCGGGGAAGCTGCTCGATTTCGGTTGCGGCGCCGGCGAGTTCCTGGAGCGGATGCGCGATCGGGGCTGGACGGTCGAAGGGCTCGATATGTCGACCTATGCGGCGCACGTCGTAATGCGCGAACGTGGAATTCAAGTTCATGTGGGCACGCTGCCGCATCGCGACTTGGCGCCCGAGACTTTCGATTGCATTACCATGTGGCAAGCGCTCGAGCACGTGCACGACCCGCGGGTTACTCTCCGCGAGGCGCGGAGGTTGCTGAGGCCTGGCGGCGTGCTGACGGCCGCCGTGCCAAATTTCTCCAGTTGGCCGGCTCGCCAATACGGGCGGCACTGGTTCGCTCTCGACGTGCCGCGCCACCTGACGCACTTCACGCCGCAGACCTTGTGCGCGTTGTTTGAGGCGGAAGGCTTTCGCCCGATCCGATTGCTTCATGCCGCTAGCGACGGCTGGCTCAGGCAATCGGCGCGTCGTGCAACTTCAGCAGGTTTGAGCCGGAAGCTGTTAACCGCATGCCGATGGAAACCGCTCGCCCAGGTCGTTGCCGCCTGGACGGAGCGCACCGAGCAAGCCGATAACATCATTGTGCTCGCGGAGCGAGATTAACCTATTCATCTCGCTTTCAGTAAGCCCCGCGGCTCAATGAGGTGCGTCGGCGACGCCTTCGGTTTCCGCATTGAGAATGGGCGCGCCCAATGCCCGCGATTCCGCGGCCGACAGCGGCAACCGTCCATTGCCATGATGTTCGTCGCGATTCAGCGAGCGAATGACATCCAGTACGTCGATCGGAACGGCCAGTACGACGGTGTTCGACGCCGTCGGTCCCAAGCCGTCGATCGTCTGCAAGGTGCGCAGTTGCATTGCGCCGGGACTAGTTGCCATGGTTTTGGCCGCTGCGGCCAGATTGCCGGCGGCTTCGCGGTCGCCTTCGGCTTTGGTGATGGTCGCGCGTTTTTCGCGCTCCGCCGAGGCCTGACGCGACATCATCTTTTTGAGTTCCTCGGGCATGTCGATATCTTGGATGCGGATGCCGGTGACTTCCAATCCCCAGCCTTCGATATCCTTTTCGACGTTGTTCTCGATCGACTTGCCGATCGCCTCTCGTTCGACTAGCAGCTGGTCCAGAGTCATCTGTCCGATGACATCGCGCAGCGACGTTTGAGAGTACTGGGAGATGGCATAACGGTAATCCTGCACCTTGATCACTGCGTCTGCGGGATTATCGACTTTAAAGAACAAAACGCCATTGATGGTCACCGGAACGTTATCTTTGGTGATTACCTGCTGCGCGGGAATATCCGAGGCACGAATTCGCATGTCGACTATCCGAACCTGATCGATCAACGGAACGATCAAAAATAATCCCGGCCCGCGAATCCCATGGTATTTGCCTAACCGAAATACAATGGCTTGCTCCCATTGGGCGGCCAGTTTGATGCTGGACGCGAGGATCACGTCGCCCACAATCCAGACGATCACAAACGGCACGACCAGCAACGGAAAAGCCAAGCCCACCGGCAAGGCCAACGCCGCCCCGATGAGGAGCAGCACGAAAAACACCAATCCGGAAATGTAGTTGATCATGGCAATTCTCCGCGCGAGTTGGACGAGTAGCTGCTCAATCCTGATTCAATTGAGCTACCCGAAAGCACGAGCCGCGCCGTTTGCGATATTTCCGGCCTACTACCACAAAATCCGCGCATGCATGACGCCATAAGTCCCCTGGCGAATACCGGATCGCCATGTCCCGGGCGATTTGGTCAATGCGGCGTGCCGTAATGCACACTGCCTGTGTCAATTAGTCGCGCGTCGTCGCCGCCTGATCGACAGGCAAAAGCAAATCGGAGCAAACGCAGAAGCTTGCGGCTCTTGGCCTGAATTGCAAAATCGTCCAAACAAGGAAGACGAAAACGAGAGCGCCAAGGGTTGAGATTCGATGCGGCTGTGAGCCAGCAGTACCAGGAACTCGCCGGCCCGTCGCGCAACTCACGGTTGTTTAAGAGTTGTGTGCCGAATGCGAGCTTGCCGCCCTTCGGCGCGGCTGCGAAGCCTGTACAATGTCACCGACTGGCGGCGGACGTCGAGGTAAACATATCGCCGCGGAGAAGGAATCCAGGCCAGGTTTAGGGAGATTTGAACATGGCAGATCGCGATCTGACCCGCCGCTTATTTCTTGGGGCGACGGCTTTGGCAACGGGGCTGGCGGGACGCGACGCGCTCGCGGCCAACGACGTAAAGCCTGAACATGGGCCGCCTGCCGTGCCTGAAGGAGAGCTGCCTTCGTTTCGCTTCGCCTTAGAAGAATCCGAAGCCAAAACGAGCGGCGGAAACACGGCTCGAGAGGCGACCGTCAGGCAACTGCCGATTTCGCAAGGCATCGCTGGTGTTTCCATGCGGTTGGCCCCAGGCGGCTTACGCGAGCTACATTGGCATGCCACCGCCGCCGAGTGGGCCTACGTGATTGAAGGGCGTTGCCGCACAACCGTGATCGATCCTGAAGGGCGCTCGGAAACCAATGATTTCGAGCCAGGCGACGTCTGGTATTTTCCGCGCGGGCACGGCCATTCGATTCAAGGATTAGGCCCAGGGATGTGTCACTTCGTGCTAGTGTTCGACAATGGATATTTTTCCGAGTTCGGCACGTTCAGTGTCAGCGATTGGATCGGCCATTCTCCCAAGTCGTTGTTGGCAAAGAATCTGGGTTTAAAGGAATCGGCATTCGACCGCTTCCCCAAAGAAGAGGTGTATTTCGCGCAAGGCCCCGTGCCGCCGAAAGACCAGGCGTCGCCGTTGCGAGGCGAATTGACGTCGCCGCCCGACACGCACAAGTATCGAATGCTCGCCCAGCAGGCCCACTCGATCCATGCAGGAGGCCGCGAGTGGCGCGTCGGCGCCGACCGTTTTCCGATTTCGGCCACGATCACGGGAGTGCTGCTGGAATTGGAGCCGGGCGGATTGCGCGAACTACATTGGCACCCTACCGCGGACGAATGGCAGTACGTGATCAAAGGAAAAGTTGAGGTGACCATGTTCGGCTCGCACGGCCGCTATCGCCTCGAAACGCTCAACCAGGGAGACGTCGGCTACATTCCGCAAGGCTATGGGCATTCCATTGAGAACGTCAGTCAAGAGGTGGCCACGATGCTGATTGCCTTCAACACGGGGCACTACCAAGCGATCGATCTTTCGACATGGCTCGCGTCCAACCCGGCGTATTTATTGGCCGCGAACTTCGGTCTCAAGGAATCGGAAGTCAAGAAGCTGCCCAGCCATCGCGTCTTTATCGCCGCCAAGGAAGGCCCGCAGGATTAATGAGGCGGCTGACGTCGGTAAAAAGAGAGGCCGCAAAGGCTTAATTTAAAAGCATTTGCGGCCTTCATACGAGCGAGGACGACGGGACTCGAACCCGCAACCACCGGATCGACAGTCCGGTACTCTAACCAATTGAGCTACGTCCCCCAATGGCGTTCGAATCGTCGATTATATTAGCCGCCAGAAGGCTGACAAGGGCCGGCGGGCAGCAATTCCATGTCTCGAATCTCACCGAAAGCGGCCTAGCGCCAGACATTCTGAAGAGCGTGTTCCGCGAGACGGGCGGAGCAAGCTTCGCGGCGGCCCTGCAATTGGCAAAATCGGCATGACTGCCACAGTTTGCCTGGCGACAATCGGTCGGTTCTTCGGCGACCGGGACTCCGCAGGCAGGAACGCAAGCTACGCTTGGCAAGAAGCATTAAGCAACGGATTTCAACAATTCCCAGCGGACAGAACTAGCCGTGTGGCAAATTATCAGGCAGACGCTGAGCTACGTCTCGCACTTTGGCCCCCAAGAGTGGCTGCTGTCGTTCCTGGCCGTTGTGGGAGTCGGCATCGTCTGCATGCGCGGCTTCGGTTCGCGCTCGAGTTATTAACTCGCCGCCGCCGCTAAGCACGCGACGCAGAGCTAGGGCGCGAAATTTCTTCGGCCGCTGCAGCGACGTTCACACTACCGGACGGCCTCGCCGCGCCAAGCTTCGCGTGATCGCGCGACTGTACGCGGCCGCCCGGCGCCACAGCCGCTTCCAGTCCACATTGCCCGCCGAGACCTCGCGCATGTATGCCCGCAAAAAACGTAGGCGATCGCTGCGCGTTACCCAAGGGTGCGCTTCGATGCTTGTTGCCAACCGGGCCAGGTTTCGCGCTCGCGTGGCAAAACTCAGCCGCCGCGCGACGTGCACTCCGTCCAGATCGATCAGATAGGCTGCCAGGTCGTCGTCCCGCTCGGTGAACATCAGGTTGCAGCCCTTCAGGTCGCGGTGCGAAATGTGCCAGGCGTGCATCTTGCCAATCAATCGGCCCAAAGCCTCAGCCGCCTGGCGGACGCCGCGGCGACGGTCGTCGGCAGTCGACCGCGCGAGATTCCAGCCGAACAGATGGAGATTGATCGCTCCTTCGATCCACTCGGTCGCCAGATAGCTATCGCCGCGCAATCCGAACCGGCGCTTTTCGCAGACTAAAAGCGGCCGGGAAGTGGCGATGCCGCGCAACAAGAGGGCCTGTCCCAAATACCATGCTTCCAGGGCCGGGCTGCGCCGGAATAGAAATGCCAGCGCTTTCCACCAGTTTTTTGCGCGGACGCGTTTGTACGCCACCGTCGCCGGGCCGGTCGTAAGCTGCAACTGGCTTTGCACCACGACGCTGCGATGCGCCAGCTTGAGCGGGTGATCGGCGCCAGCCCGTACCGGCGCGTCGGGTTGAGCGAGCAGGCGTTGGAATTCGTGACGCGGCAAATCTGCAACTGCATGGCCGGCAGCTGTCGGCCCGTACAGACGATAGAACTCGCGATTATTCTTCAACGACCGACGATCGCGGCCGCGGGCCACCTGTCGTCTCCGTCGCCAAACCCGCGCGAAAACGTCGAGCGCGGCCCGACGCGTCTCGCCAATCGCTAACTCGGGCCGCTCGGCGAGATAGACGCCCCAGAATCGCCAGTAGTCCGTTCGCGACGCGTAGCGCCACCACGCTGCGGCGAGCATCACCAGGCTCTTGCGCGACTGTCGCCAACTAAGCGCCGCAGAGATTTTCGCCCCGGCCAGATCAATCAAGTGTAATTCTGGCAAGCGAGGATCTTTACGGTCGCCCTCGCATGTGTCGAGCCGTACCAAAATGTTGCCCATGTGCAAGTCGTTATGAAACACGCCTGCCCGGTGCGCCGCCGCACACAACCGCGCCAAACTCTTGGTCAGTTTTTGCCGCATCACGGCCTGCTCTTCAGCCGGCAACGCCGGCAACCGCCGCGAGACATATTCCTCCAGCGAACAGGACGCCGGAATGGCTTCGGTGACCAGAAAGTTTTCGCCGATCACGCCATGACGGCGGCGCTCGCCCACCGCCACCGGCGTAATGGTGGGCACGCGACGGCGCAAGACCTCGACGGCCCGCTGATATTCGCGTTCCGACGCACTGGCTCGCACCAGATGTCGTCCGCTATCGAGCAGCGCGGGACACCGGTAGTGCTTGACGAAGAACGCCCGCTCCGCAAGATCGACGCGGTAGACGGTCCGATGCGGACCATGCTTGACGATCCTTGCTTCGCCGCGAGCCAGCCATTCCGTCAATCGGAAGCCTTGCGGTCCGACCAGTAATTCCTGCCAGTCTGCCAGCACGTGCCACTGGTATTCGCCGGTCTGCAGGTTCGGCGGGGAAATAGGAGGCGTACTGTGTCGTTCGCTCAAAGCGCTTAATCCTTCCATGGAGAGCGCGCAGAAACTGCGTTGAGCGATTGTCAACGAGCGCCGTTAACAGAGCAAGATCAAAACACCCCCTCATCGGGGTTGTAGCCCAGCGAGTCCCCCTTTTTCAGGTCGGCTTCGGCTTCCGATTTATGTCCTAGCTTGTCATGGGCTTGGCCGCGATGGTGGTACATCACTGCAAGTCCCTCAATAAGGGGCTTTTGATAAAACGCTCGTATTTTTTTGCTCACGTTATACTGCTCGAACTTCACCAAGAGACTATCCCGCTCCTGCTCTGTGATTTTGATGGCCAGATTGAAATCGGCCAATGCCTGCTCCGGTCGTCCCAGCAATAGGTGTAGGTAGCCGCGCGTGTCGAGGTAGGCGGCGTTCGGGTGGCTTGAATTATCGCCCGTATCGTGCCGATCGGCGTCTTCGGCAATCGCCTCTTCGATATCTTTAAAGGCCTCTTCCAACTCGACCCCGGCAATCGCTCTGGCATAGGCTCGATTGTTCTTCGGCAATGTGGCGCGCTCTGCCGTGCTAAGCTTCATCGCCTGCGTCAGATCATCGATGGCTTCGCGATGCCGATTAAGCCGTTGCAAGACTACGCTCCGCTGCATGTACGCTTGGGCGTACCGCGGGCGTAATTCCACCAGTTTGTTGTAATCTCGAAGACTGCCTTGAAGATCCTTGCGCTGCCTTTTGATCTCGGCGCGTAGTTCATAAATCGGCGGATCGTCCGGAACCCAGCGCGCGGCACGCTCCAAATCTTCCAGCGCGCCTGGCAGATCATCAAGTGCTTGCTTCTTTTGGGCCCGCTGGACCAGGAAATCGGCCATCCATTCCTTGGTTTTGTCCCACCCACCCGACTCCAGGACGGCGCTCGCCAATAACGCGATAAATACCAACATCAAACCAATCAGCAGAAAACGCCGCAGAGGCGCGCCCAGCTTGCGACGGCCGTTTTGGCTGTCGTCAAACGTGGGGGGGATTGGAAATCCGTGCTCGTCGACTTGCGGCGAAGAAGATGGCATTCGCCCTGGCTCCTGATTGAGTTGTATGGCGCGGCTGGAGGGGTTTGCCAGGCCGGCGGAGCCCCAGCGTTCCGCTCGAGAGCAAACGGCCGAAGGCCGTCCGGCTGATTGTGCTGCACCGCATTCGTTAAATGCGCCCGTCTCGGATTGACCCACTTAGCCTAGCCCTTTGGCTCTCGGGCGACAAGCAGGGTTTCCTGGACAATCACCGCCATAAGCCGTTACGATAGCGGCCGATTCGAAGGTTTTTGTCAGCCGCTGAGCCGTCAACTAAGGAGGTCATTCCATGCCGTCTGCGATCTTGCGCTGCCGTCTGCTCGTCGCCTGCTTCGCAGTTACGGCTTTGGGCGCCGATTGGCCGAAATTTCGCGGGCCAGGCGGCGCCGGCGCCAGCGACGAGACGGGCTTGCCAACTACTTGGAGCGATGACAGTAACATTGTCTGGAAGACCGACTTGCCCGGTTTTGGAACTTCCAGCCCCATTACGCATGAAGACCGTATCTATCTCACCTGCTACGGCGGCTACGGCATGGATTCTGAGTCGCCCGGCGATATCAACGACCTCCAGCGACATGTGGTTTGCCTGGATCACAGGCAGGGAAAAATCGTCTGGAGCGAGCAAATTGAGACGTTGCAGCCCGAAGAGCAATATAAAGGCTTTCAGGCCCTGCATGGTTATTCTTCCAGCACGCCGGCTACCGATGGCGAACGGCTGTATGTCTTCTTTGGCAAGTCGGGCGTGTTTGCCTTCGACCTCAATGGCAAGCAGCTATGGCGCACCGACGTCGGTTCCAAGATTCATGGCTGGGGGTCGGCCACGTCGCCCGTGTTGTTTCAGAACCTGGTGATTATTAACGCTAGCGTTGAGTCAGGGGCGCTTGTCGCCTTGGACAAGGCAACCGGCAGCGAAGTCTGGCGCACGCCCGGCATGGTCGCCGCCTGGAATACGCCCCTGCTCGTCGAGTTGCCGGGCGGACGCGTCGATTTGGTGGTCAGCGTGAAGAACCAATTGCTTGCCTTTGACCCGGCCAATGGCAAAGAGCGGTGGCACTGCAAGGGCATCGAAGACTATGTCTGCCCGAGTGTAATTGCACGCGATGGCATTGTGTATGCCATTGGCGGCCGGGGACGACCGGGCTTGGCCGTCGCCGCTGGTGGTGAAGGGGACGTCAGCGACAAAATTCTCTGGAAAACGCAGGCGGGATCCAACGTGTCTTCGCCGGTCTATCACGACGGATACCTGTATTGGGTCAGCGAAAGCAAAGGCATTGCCTACTGTATCGACGCCAAAACAGGCGAGGCCGCCTATGAAAAGCGACTGGAGCCGCGACCGGATCGTATTTACGCCTCCCCCGTCGTGGCCGACGGCAAGATCTACTACGTTTCGCGCAACAATGGCACGTTTGTGCTCGCCGCCAAACCGCAATACGAGCTATTGGCCCATAACATGATCAAGAGCGACGCCAGCGTCTTCAATGCCAGCCCCGCAGTCAGCAATGGCCAACTGCTCCTGCGATCGGATAAGCGCCTGTACTGTTTGGGAAACAAGAAGTGAGGCATGCTTGAGAGAGGTAGCGGCGAGGGGACGCGCCGGGATTGAATCTTGCGCGATCGGCATTGAACGTTCGATCGAATCGGAAGTTTGGCACTCTGAACGCCATGCCGCGCAGCAACTAGCGGAGTGCTGAAGGTGACGGGAAGACTGCTCCCCTTGGATCGCCGGCAGCTATTGCAGACGGGCGTGGTTGCGTTGGGCGGCATGCCCATCGCAGTGCGGGGGATGGCGGCCGAGGTCAGCGGCAAACCGAGGGCGAACGCCTGCATTCTGCTCTATATGGATGGCGGACCGAGCCATCTCGACCTGTGGGATCTTAAGCCCGAAGCGCCGGCGGAAATTCGCGGGCCATTCCAGCCGATCGGCACTTCTGTGCCGGGTGTGCAAGTCTGCGAGCATCTGCCTCTCGTCGCGCGGCAAATGCACTACATGGTGCAAATCCGCAGTGTTTGCCATCGCGAGACCGTCCACGATCCGGCCGTGTACCAGATGCTCACCGGTTACAAGCATCTCAGTTCCGCCGGCGGCCTAAAAGTCGAGGCGACCGATGCGCCGCAGATGGGCGCCGCCTTTGGTTGCGCCGATCACCGACCAGCGGCAATGCCCAAAGTGATCGAACTGCCCGAGACGATGAAGATGGAAGCCCGCATTTTGCCAGGGCAAAGCGCGGGCTTCTTGGGCGGCTCATTTGACCCCTTCCGCGTCGAGATCACGCGCGAGGCGCAGCTCGTCAAGCCGTCGCTCGGTTTGCGGGCCGATATTTCGCCCGCGCGGCTCAAAAACTTCGGTTCGCTTGTGCGACATTTGAACAACGATCTGATCGGCATTCAGCGGAACGCCGATATGCGGCGCTTCAATGAATATCAACTGCAGACGTTGGCCCTATTGAGTCGGCCAGGCGTGCAGGCGGCGTTCGACCTGGAACAAGAACCGGCCGCGACGCACGAGTTGTACGGCCGCAATCGCCATGGGCAGTCGGTGCTATTGGCGCGTCGGCTGGTTGAAGCGGGCGCCCGCTTCGTGACGGTTTATTGGGGCCAAGAGCCGCAAGATTGGGCCGATGGTCGCGGCGAGCGACTGGCGAATAATCCTTGGGATACCCACCGAAACCACTTTCCGCTGGTGAAAGACAGCCTGCTGCCGCGCGCCGATCGGGCGCTGGCGGCTTTGGCGGGCGACCTGAGCGACCGCGGGCTGCTCAATGATACACTCGTGATCTGGATGGGCGATTTCGGACGCACGCCGAAGATTGATAAAAAATATGCCAGCCGCGATCACTGGCCGCACGCGTTCACCGTGTTATTCGCCGGCGCGGGGCTGCCGGGCGGCGCGGTTTATGGCCGCACCGACCGGCATGCCGCGCTGGTCGAAGAAAGTCCGGTTAGCCCCGCCGACCTGACGGCCACCATATTCGATGCACTCGGCGTGGATCCCTCGGCCACCGTTCCCCGCCAGCATGGCGGGCCCCACGTGCTTTCTATCGGCAGGCCGCTAAAGCTGCTGTGGGGCTAGCGCGGTAGACTTCAGGAGTCAGGCCAAAGAAGCCAGCCCGAGATCATCCTCTCGGGCTGGCATTGGCTCATGCATCGAGCCTGCAGATCGCTTATTGATTGCTGCCGCCTTCGCCAGCGTCCTTGGTGCCCATAGCGCCCCAAACGCCAAAGGGGCTGGGGCCGGCGCTTACCGTCGATGAGGCGAGGCTGCCGGTGTTAATTGAATCATTGATGAACCTGACTGACCCATCGACCATCACGGCGTTGACGCCGGCCGGGTGGTAGCTGCTCGGCGCATAAACACCCGAGGGGCTGTCCGAATTCGAGTTCGCGTCGATCACGCAGGAAGGCCCGTTCGGCGGCAAAATGGTGTTGAAGGCGACGTGTTCGGCCTGGCCGTCGGTCCAGAGCGTGCCGAAGCGGCCCTTGACCGTAGTCGGAACCGTGAACAGCGTGCCAGTGACCGTCCCGAGGCAGGAACCGGGACTCGTAATAATGTTTGCCATATTCGTTTGTGTGCCTTCTCTGGCCAATGCCGGGACTTTGCCGCCGATGCTGAAGTTAGCGCGCACGCGCTCGCTCATAGCGATCGTATTGCTGGTGCCGTCGAGCACCTGGCTAATCTTGACACCGATCGTTTGAGCAAACATGCCTCGGGTCGACGTGGCCCAGCAGTTGTTATTGACCGTATCGCCGAGATTGAAGGCGTAGTTATGCTCGCCAATGGCATTGCCGGTGGGCGAAGGACGCGGGTCCGACGGACAAAGATAACCAGGCACCTGATGGTTCCACGGGGTCCAGCCGGACCAGGCGGCTGGACCAAACGGAGGGTAGCTCGCATCTCCGGCGCGAATCTGATCGTACATCGCCTGCTGTTCGACATACGGCAGAAGCGCGATCAGGCCGCTGGCGCGGCCGTAATTGGTCGGCGGCGTGGAAGGATAGCTGGAAGTCGTTCCACCTTTCATCGGCGGGAAGGAGTTGTTGACGTCGTGGTAGTTCTGCAAGCCGACGCCGAGTTGCTTGAGATTGTTGACGCACTGCGTGCGGCGCGCGGCTTCACGGGCCGCCTGCACGGCCGGCAGCAACAGCGCGATCAAAATGCCGATAATTGCAATCACTACCAGGAGCTCTACGAGCGTAAAGCCGCGCGCCCCCTCGTAAGCCATTTCGCCGTTCCGTCCGCCTCTGCGCATGAAAATGTCCCTTCTCGGTCTGTAAAAAGCCGCTCGTCAGCGAGCGCGCAAAAATAGTCTGGCCGACATCCGGCCGATAGAAATCTGTTCCTGGCAAACAAGCCGCGGGCGACGCGTAGACGAAGTCCGCCTGCTTCGAGACCCGGGCCGCCCCGCCTTGGTGTGGTGCTATTCTCAACGAATATTATATAAATAATGCGCAGTTTATGGCAATAAAGTGTGCGCTCATCCACCGGGAATTTCCTGTGTTTTCCGCATGGGACATTCCCGCAAAACACAACTCTTTAAATGCTGAGCTTTTATGACTCAGCGCGGGGGCTGGCGAACAAAAAGCCGCGGCTTTATGCCTGGCAGCTGTTCGCCTCGGCGCTGACATTGCCTGCCGAACGAGCGATCGGGCTTGCTGCCCACCGGCTTTGCTCCGTCGACCGGCGATGGTCGCTTGAGGCGGGCCTGGCGGTGTTCGTTGCCCGGGCGGAAGGTAAAGGACGTGTGCCGGCCCTTCTCATTCGCCCCTTGACGCTGCCGACTCGAACTTGTCCGCCGAATCGAAGGCGATTGGCAGAATGCCTTGCTTGCGGGCATTGGCGATAGGAATCAACTGATAGTCGGGGTCCGACGGATCGTTGAACTTTACCTTCTGCTCCGCAAGGTCCTGGTCGCCCATCGCGATTGCGGCGCAAAACGTGCCCCAAGGGTTGGTATTCCGCCAATCGTCATCGACTACGTTGTCGGCGCCTGCGATCTCGCGCGTGTCGTCGTCTGCTTCCGAGCCAATCAACGTGGTTTCCAGTCCGACGAGTTGCTTCCCTTCAGCATCGAGATAGAAGGCCAAATAGCAATGGCCGGGCACGAACACCAGCACCGGTTCGATATCGATCTTGCGGAGCAGCGACGCCAGCAGCACGCTGCCGTCGACGCAATTCGCTTGGGCGTTGTTAATTGATTCATCGATCAACCGCACGTGCTGGCTGCTCACCGTGTTGCTTTCGGCGGCCGACGTGGTGATGTTGCTATAGCGGACATCTCGATCGCTCAAGGCATTCCAGATGGCGTAAACCTGGCGGTAGACTTCCGCCGGATCGCCCGACTGATAGCCGGTAAATGAATCGACAATGCCGCTGTTGAGCGCCTCGCGCAGCACTTTGTCGACAAATGGGTGCTGTTCATTCACGTACGCGGCGAAGATGAACGATACGTCGGTAAACTTTCCTTCGCCATGGGCGATCGTGAATGGGCAGTCGTTCACCGAACGCAGAGTCATGGTCTCCGTTTGTTCTTCCGCCTCCTCATCTCCCAACTCGACTTCAAATGTCACGGAGACCGGGACCGATTGCTTGTTTCGAGCGAGCGCGCCGTACTTGTATTTGATCCGTGGGAAGATCAGATAAGTTGCGCCTTCTTCGTCCAGCGTTCCGCTGAAGGTGCTTTCCTCCAGAATTTCATTCCCGGAAATCGTAACCGTCACGGCCACATCGTCGCCCGGCGATTCAAGCTTCACGCCCAACACGCCGTGACGATCTCCTAGTATTTGTACCGATTGCCGTCCGTCGTCTTCGTCGTTCGCTTCCTCGCCTTCGGTTTCTGCGTTGTCGCCAGGCGCAACCGAGCGGATGGCCGCCGTTCCGATCAAGTAGGAGGGGAACAACTGATGATCCCAGCCGTCAATCGGCGCGAACTCGGCATTCGCGCTGCCGATTGAGCAGGCCAGAGCGGCTACGGTTAATGCACACGCGCGAAGGGTTGCCAGCGAGCGAAGCATATGCGACTCCAAGAAGCTCCAGGCGAGAGAATCGGATGCCTGTTTACATCGGTCAAATATCGAAAAGAGTTAAGCTGCGATGCCCTTGGCGACTTTGTTAAGTCGGAGTCCGGCGTGCGAGCCGCGCGGTTTTAGCGATTCTTCCGCTTACGGCAGAGCGGCAAATGAAGGCGGCGATTGCTTGACAAACCACTCTCGCGGCCAACAATGCACGTCGGATATTCGATACAACCGATCCATCCGGCCCTGGCAAGGGAGATGCAGACGCAATGTCCCGATTCGTGCGGCTCAATACGCTTTTGATTGCGCTCGCCGCAGGTTTGGTGAACGAGGCGATGTTCCTGTCGGCCAATGCGGCTCTCGCTGCCGACAATCAACTGACCGACGGCGAAGAACAGGCCGGCTGGGTTCTGTTGTTCGACGGCGCTTCGCTCAATGGTTGGACAACCAGCAGCCAGCAACCCAGCCGCCGGCCCGTAGAGCGGGGCGCCATTAACCCGCATCAGTCCGGCGGTTACATGCTGATTTACGACAAGCCGCAGGCGGACTTCGAACTCGCGCTCGACTTCAAGATCAGCGAAGGTTGTAATAGCGGCATCTTTGTCCGTACATTTCCGCTCGCTCCGCGGCCGGGCAAAGACGTGGGCTTCAACGGCATCGAAATCGCCATCGACGATACGAAGACCGCCGGGTACCACGACACGGGCGCGATTTATGATCTGGTCAAGCCAACGAAGAACGCCATGAAGCCGGCCGGCGAGTGGAACCATATGGTCATTACATGCAATCGAAATTTGATTGCAGTGGAGTTGAACGGCGAGCAGGTCGCGCGGATGAATCTCGACGAATGGACGGAGCCGAACCGGCGCCCGGACGGCAGCCAGCACAAGTTCGACGTTGCCTACAAAGATCATCCGCGGAAAGGCTACCTCGGGCTGCAAGATCACGGCCGAGACTGCTGGTACAAGAACATCAAGCTGCGGCCGTTGAAATAACCGCTGCCTGCGGAGGCCCGCGACATGAGTCTTCAACGCGTTGCGGGCGAAACGAATCGGCGCGAGTTTCTCGCACTGGCGGGCGGGGCGGCAATTGCGCTGCCTGCGACCGCCCATGCCGACGAGCGCACTCGCTCGCCAAACAAGTCAGCTGCACCAATCGGCGAGCGCCTGAGCACTCCGGATTGGGTTTACGACGTAACGCGGATGGCCTTCGGCGGCTTTGGCGATCTTGATCCGGCGGCCAAGGCCGGAGTGCAGGTCTTTCATACGAATCTCGTTTGGCCCTACTATCCGCTCAATCGCGACGGCGGCGGTTTATCGGTCGAAGACGATGCGAAACTGCTTGAGTTGGTCGGCACGTGCCACAAGCTGGGCATGAAGTTGTCCCTAGGGCTGCCGCCATTTCCGCCCGTTAATCTGGTCCGCGAACATCCCGATTGGCGCATTCATCCCGACGATAGCGGCAGCGTGCTGAAGATTGAGCCTCAGGAGGACAGCCTCGGCACGCGCAACCCCTGCAATCTCGGGCCGTGGGGCGATTATTTAATCGAAGTCTGTGCCGAGTTGGTTCGCGACTATGGGGTCGATGCATACTCCTTCGACGGCAATTATCATCCGCCGATCTGTTTCTGCCCGGCGTGCAAACAGGCATATCGAGAAGAACGCTCGCAAGCATTGCCCCCCACTGCGAATCTTGACGACGTCGAGTACCGCAAGTATGTGGCGTGGCGGGACGAGAAGCTGGTTGGGCATTATGAGCGATTGCGTTGCCGCATCCGCGAGGAGAATGACGACGCGGCGCTCATATCATGGACAGTGAACGCCGGCCGATACGGACACCTGCTGCACTCGCCGCGCGCCATGCCCACCAGTTTGAATCGCGTTTTCGATCTGCCGATGCAGGAATGGTGGCTGGACGAAACCAATCTCGGAGCGAGCGTCGCGCCGGCTTTTGGCGCGGCTTACCTGCGAGCCACGGCGGGTTGCAATCCGGCCGCGTCGGAAGCGTATCTGATGTCGCGCGGCAATCCGTATGGAACCGATAGCTTTCCCGCTCACGAACGCCTGACGAGAACTCTGCTGGCCGTGGCCAACGGCTGCGTCGTGGCCGAGTCGTTCGGTTGGCCGGGACAACGGCAGTCGACCCTGGATGTGTTCGCGGAGATCGGCAAACGCACGCCTTGGATGACGCGGACGGCTCCGTTAGCCTGGGGAGCCCTGTTGGTCAGCGAACAGACTCGGCAATTCTACGCCTACAAGGAGATCGCCGAGCGCTTCTTGCCGCATGTGTTTGGCGCCTTTCGCATGGCGATGGAAGAGCATCTGCCGTTCGCATTGATTAATGACTGGGATCTGGCGGCGGAAGAGCTGGATAAGTTCTCGGTGCTCGTGCTGCCCAATTCTGCGGCCATGTCAGATTCGCAGATTGCGGCGGTGCGGAGATTTGTCGATGCGGGGGGCGGCCTGGTGGCCACAGGCGAGTCTTCGCTTTGCGACGAATTGGGGCGGCCGCGGAACGATTTTGCACTGGCCGACGTATTCGGCGTGCGCTACCAAGGCCGCCCGAACGCGGCCTTGATACGGCCGGAACTGGACGCCAACTTCGCCGTGGCGATCGATGAAAGCTACTGGCAGCAGCGCGTCGGCGTCGGGCGGCTGACCTGGGACGAACATCCGCTCTTCGACGACGAAAAGTTGCGGCGCCTAACGCCCGATAAATCGGTTGTCTTCCGAGGCCCACAAACCGCAGTCAGCAAACCGGCGGCTGTCGAAGAAGTCGCCGCGCGCTTAACGCCCGAAGGCTGGAAGCAACCGCCGTTGCCGGCGATCATTGCCCGAAAGTTCGGTCAGGGAAAGGTCGTGTATTTGGCCGCCGCGCTTGATGCAGCGCTATGGAGCTACGCATACCCTTATCAGCGGCGCTTGCTCGCACGAGCCGTCCATTGGGCGGCGCGCGAGCCGGCTTCGATTAGCGTTTCGGCTCCGATGTGCGTGCAAGTCGTCTGCTTGGCGCAGGACGACACCAAGGGACGGCGGACGATCGTCCATCTGTTCAATGGCCTGAACACGACCGCCAATCACGGCTTGCCGGCAACCGATGTGCCGCTGCGCGAAGAGACGCCGCCGATTCATGGAATCTGTGTGCATTTTCGCACCGGAAACTTCGCGCGGTTTCATTTAGAACCGGCCGGGACGGAGCTCTCGCCGCAGCGCCAGGCGGAAATCACGACCGTGGAACTGCCGCCGTTGGAGATCCATGCCATGTTGATTGCAGAGCACTCGTGAACTCGTACGCCGACCCATGACGTGTCGGAAATCGAGGCCCGCGATATACTGCAGCCGCACGGCGACTTTCCGCCGTCCGTCGCTGACCATTTTTCGAGCCAACGCCGAGTTATAGAAAAGCGAGCCTCGCATGTCCTACGCTTCGGAGCCGACGCTCCCTAAAGATATCCAGCAATCGGCGACCATCATTGCGATGGTGGTTCGCAAGGCGATGGCCGAATTCAACAGCGAGCATCTTTCCCAGGAACAGTTGCGGAAGCTGAACCCGATCATTGCGGACGCGATCGCAACGGCGCTGCATGCCTTCCAGCACTTCGAGAGCTCCGAGAAGGCGCAGCAGTTCGTGGCCTTTCACTTTCAGAACGTTCCCGCCGATACGCCGCAACCATCATTGCTCGACTACTACGTGCAGTTCTGGAACGACGATGGGGAGCTGGCGACCTGATCGATGCTTTCGTGTCCAACGCCGCACGGCGGGGTGGCACGATCGATGCCGCGTGGGCTTTGCGTCCAATTAAACCAGTGGGCGCCGACGACAATCCGCCGTTGATCGTCCGGCAGCATCTCGTCGCGGACTTCGGCGATTTTCGTCCAATGCACGGTCGGCCGGAAGTGGTGCTCCTGGTGATAGCCGTTATTGAACCAGATCAGATTGTAAAGGCGACCGTAGCAGCTCACCGAGTCGGTCAGGCGATTGCCGGGGGTCGCGTGGTGATGTTCGAGCCAGTTCTCCGCCAGCGCGAAAACCTGGCCGCCGTACCAGATGGGCAACAAGAAACAGAAAAAGCACTTCGTTTCCCACAATAGGATGACGAGTGCGAAGGCGGCCAATGCTCCGCCTTCGAGCCATACGAGCCAGGCGCGCTGCTTGGCTTTCGCCTCGCGATATGCGGCGCGCAACTCCGTACGGAGGGGGCCAAGCAGAGCGTACGTGGCGACGTTTTCCTCGCAACCGCGCCGAGCGGCGAAGCGATAAGTGGAAGAGCGGTCGCACGTAGCCGAATCGCCGGCGCCCTGCTTGTCGTTGTTGTGCCGGTGATGATTCAGATGATGGTATTTGTATAACGTCTGCGGCATGCCCAGCGACAGGCTGTTGATGACCGAGAATGCGTGATTCAACAGCGGCCAGCGGAAAAACGGATTGTGCAGGAAATTGTGCCCCACGCACTGGTAGTTGGTGCCGATGAGCGCAACGCCGATCGCGCCGAGCAGCAGTTGGCTCTTCCAGCCGAGCTGGCCGAAGCAATAGCAGTCGCTGACTACCAGCGCCGGCACCAATAGGCCGAGCGCCGCCAGGATCAGATCTTTGCGGCTGTGGGCGAACATGGCGGAAGTCGAGAATAGAGAAGACGAATAGCGAAATAATGTCGCGATTTTAGCGCCGCGTACGCTACTCGCTTCGCCCGAATCTTGCAATGCGAGTCGTGGAACGGCGGAGAGCTAGGACGCACGAGCGGTTTTCGCCGGATCTACGGAAGCGAGCTCGCTAGGAGAGCGGGTGGCATCAGCCCTCAATGGCCGAATGCAAGCCCCGCGGTCAATACCTGCGCGGCATTTCGCCCAAAAGGGTCTTAGCGTTGATTAGCGACAGCAGGAGCATCCCGCGGCGCCGTTGCGCGACATGATGAACACGCCGCGGTCCTTCGAACTGAAGTAATTGGCGTGGAAATGATCGGCCGTCGCATAGCCTTCGTAGCGATAGACGCCGCCCGCCAACTTGCCCAGGTTCTTCTGGCCGGAAAGCAGATAGCGGTCGCCGTCCGGGGTGGCCGTGAGCATCATCTCGTACTCGAATGGCAAGAATTTGAAGAAGCTGCCGTGGAAGCGGGCGCAGAAGTGCGTTTCATCGACCTGTGTGATGATGGCCTGCAGATTGCCATGATGCCCGGTGCAATGGCTCTCCCAGCAGCCCTCCCAGCAACCGGCCAGACTGTCGCCGCAGGGATTGCAGCAGCAGGGAGAATTGAAATCACGGCGGAAGCCCGATACGGCCGAGCAACCGCTGAGCCACAGCAAGGCTAAAGCGACAGCAGCCTGCGTCCATCGTGAGGAACGGATCTTCTCATTCATGGCAGTGCAAGCCAAGCGGCTCGGCGGGCTACGCGGGGAATTCGAATCGCTGCGGACGAAGGAAGGTGCGCTCGGTATCGGGCGCCCTTCGCAGAAGCGCCCGCGCGGCAGGCCTTCGGCACGTTGGATCGGCGCAAAACTCGCCATTCTTGAAGGAATTGCCGCCAGGCGTCAGGTCTTTGGCAAGCTGGATAAGGATTATGGTTTATGCCATGATGGAATCATGCAGTCATCTCGAAGAGGCTCGGGCGGCAGGCCTTGCTCTGCCTTGCCGTGCAGCCGACAGGAACAAATGTGATGAGCGATACGCTAAACCTCATTTGCCAGCTCTTCGACCAGTCGAGCGACCTGGTCTGTCTGGCGACTCTGAAGGCCAAACCATTTTTCGTCAACGCGGCGGCTCGGCGTCGTTTGGGCATGTCGGCCGAGGCCGACGCCTCGAAATGCCGGTTGGCCGATTTCTATCCAGAAGCTACCCGCACGCTGCTGTTCAAGACCGTGTTTCCAGCGGTCCGCGACGGCGGCCGGTGGGAAGGCGAGGCGACTCTGCAGCGTTTCGCCTCTGCGGAAACCTTTGGTGTGCGAATTTCGGCGTTTCTCATCCGCCATCCACGCAAAAAAAAATCAATCTGTCTGGCACTGGTCCACCGCGAACAAGGAGACCGGCAGCGCGCCGAAGAGAGCGAATCGCTCAAGAACGCGGTGCTTGAGTCGTCGCTCGACCCAATCATTGCAGTGAACCACCAAGGCGAAATCACCGAATTCAATCCAGCGGCGGAAAAGACTTTCGGCTATTCGCGCGGCGAAGTGCTAGGACGCAAGGCCGACACTATCTTGTTTCCTCCGCCCAACTCGGGCGGAGAATCGGACCGGGTCGAGCGCAACGTGACTGCGGGCGAAGGCTCAATGCTCGGCCGCAGGACCGAAGTCACCGCGATGCGGGCCAACGGCGAACGATTTCCGGCTGAGATGGGCATGACCATCAATCGCACAGGCGGACTGCCCGTCTTTCTGTTCTTCGTGCGAGACATCGGCGAACAAAAAGGCGCCGAGAGGGCGCTGCGCGACTCGGAAGCGCTTTACCATTCGTTGGTCGAGAGCTTGCCCATGAACGTGTTCCGCAAAGACATGCAGGGGCGCTTTACGTTTGCGAACCGTCTGTTTTGCGACACGCTAAACCTGCCGTCGCCTGAGGTGATCGGCAAGACCGATTTCGATTTTTTCAAATTCGACCTGGCTGAGAAGTATCGCGAAGACGACAAGCAGGTGCTCTCGTCGGGCCAGGTGCTGGAAACCGTCGAAGAGTACCAGAAACCCGACGGCAGTAAACTTTATGTGCAGGTCTTAAAGACGCCGGTCCGAGACGGGAAAGGCCGACTGGTCGGCACGCAGGGAATTTTTTGGGACGTCACGGCGCGGCGCCGCGCCGAAGATGCTTTGCGCGAGAGCGAGCAGCGGTTGCAATCGATTCTCGATAACGCCACCGCGGTGATCTACGTCAAAGCGCTCGACGGCCGCTATGTGCTGGTCAATCACTCGTTTGAAATGCTGCTGGGCAAGAATCGCCACGAGATAGTCGGCAAGACCGATTTCGAGATATTTCCCCAGGCTCTGGCCGAAGCGTTCAGCGAGAACGATCAGAAAGTGTTGGCCGCGGGAGCGCCGCTGCAGTTCGAGGAGGTCGCGCTGCAAGCGGACGGCCCGCACATTTACCTGTCGACCAAGTTTCTCTTGTACGATGCCTCGGGCGTGCCGCATTCGCTGTGCGGCATTTCCACCGACATCACCGAACGAAAACGCGCAGAACGCTTGCAGGCCCGCCAGGCTCTGGAAGCGAAGCTGGTCCATCGGGCTACCACCATGGCCGCCGAGACGGAAAGCTTCGAAGAAGCATTGCAGTCATGCATCGACATTGTCTGCGAAATGACTGGCTGGCCGGTGGGGCACGTCTACTTGCCCGCCGAAGACGGTTCCGAGTATCTGGAGCCGACGAACATCTGGCATCTGGACTCCGCCGGGGACTATGCCGAGTTTCGCGAGGCGACGGAACAGACTCGCTTTGAGCTCAATGTCGGCTTGCCCGGACGAATCTGGGCCATCGGCGAGCCGCTCTGGATCGCGAACGTGCAGAGCGACGGCAAGTTTCCGCGAGGAAGGCCGGGCGCGCCGCGCGGCAAGGTGATCCACGATCTGGGAGTCAAAGGCGCTTTCGGGTTTCCGATCAAGGTCGCCGATAAAACGGCTGCAATTCTGGAGTTCTTCACGAACGAAGAGATCGCACTCGACGAACACTTGTTGATGATGGTCCGCAGCGTGGGCGAGCAGGTCGGCCGCGTCATCGAGCGCAAGCGCGCCGAGGCCGAACTGCTTAGCGCTAAGGACGCGGCCGAGGCCGCCAACCGCGCTAAGAGCATTTTCCTGGCGAATATGAGCCACGAAATTCGCACGCCGATGAACGGCATCATCGGCATGACCGAGCTGGTCCTCGACACGCCGCTAACCAGCCAGCAGCGCGAGTATCTGGGCATGGTCAAGGAATCGGCCGATTCGCTGTTGGCGGTGATCAACGATATTCTCGACTTCTCGAAAGTCGAGGCGGGCAAGCTCGACCTGGAACGCGTGCCCTTCGCACTGCGCGACAGTCTTGGCGACGCCTTGAAGTCGATGGCCTTCCGCGCACATCACAAACAGCTCGAACTGGCCTGTCGCGTGAATCCGGACGTGCCCGACGCGGTGGTGGGCGATCCGGGCAGACTGCGCCAGGTGGTCGTGAATCTGGTGGGCAACGCGGTCAAGTTCACGCAAGTTGGGGAAGTAGTTATGCAGGTCGAACTCGATTCGCGCTCCGATCGCGAAGTGAAATTGCACTTCTGCATCTCTGACACCGGCATTGGCATTCCTGGCGATAAACAGCAGTTGATCTTCGGCGCCTTCGAGCAGGTCGATAGCTCCACCACGCGCCGCTTTGGCGGCACCGGGTTGGGGCTGAGCATCTCGAGCAAGCTCGTCGAATTGATGGGCGGTCGCATCTGGGTCGAAAGCGAAGCAGGCAAAGGGAGCCACTTTCATTTCACCGCTCGACTGGGCTTGGCTTCTGAACTCCCCGTCAAACCGTCGCAGCCCAAAGTTTTGTCGATCCCCGGGTTGCACGTGCTGGTGGTCGACGATAACGCGACGAATCGCCGCATTCTGATGGAGATGCTGACCAATTGGCAAATGCACCCTGAGGAAGCCGACGGAGCCGCCGTCGCGTTGGAGAAAATGCAAGCGGCGGCGATGGCCGGCCGACCCTTTCCGCTGGTCCTGCTTGACTCGCACATGCCTGATGCCGACGGCTTCGATCTGGCGACCCAGATACACGACCGGGCGCAATTGGCGGGCGCCACCATCATGATGTTGACGTCGGGAGACCGGCCGGGCGACGCCGCGCGGAGCCAGCAACTCGGAATCAGCTCTTATCTGATGAAGCCGATCAAACAATCGGAACTGTTCGACGCAATCGTCGCTGCGCTCGGCGCGCCAGTAATGGCGGGCGTCGAATTGGACGATACGACGCCAATGGCGCCGGCTCGCAAGCAGCTTCGCATCTTGTTGGCCGAAGACAGTCTGGTCAATCAGAAGTTGGCCGTCTGCCTGCTGGAAAAGTGGGGGCACGCGGTAACGGTCGCCAACAACGGCCATCAGGCCGTGGCGGCGGTCGAGAAATCGCCGTTCGATCTGGTGTTGATGGACGTGCAGATGCCTGAATTGGACGGCTTGGAGGCCACGCAAGCCATTCGCCGCAATGAAGCGGGCAAAGCGCGGCGGTTGCCCATCGTAGCCATGACGGCGCATGCCATGGTGGGCGATCGCGAACGATGCCTGGAGGCCGGCATGGACGGCTATCTGTCGAAGCCCATTCGCGCCCGAGAACTGTTATCGGTCATTGAACAAGTGCTAACAGGCGCGGCCGCCGGCAAGTCGGGTCTGTCCGGCGCCGCATCCCAAGCTGGCGCCGTCGATTGGGCCGCCGCGCTCGACCGATTGCAGGGGGATCGGGGCTTACTTGAAGAGATTGTGGGCGTATTTCGCGAGGAATGCCCGCGACTATTGGCGCAGGCGAAGAAAGCTATAGAGACGAGTGACGCCCCACAATTGCGGCTGGCGGCACACACGCTTAAGGGGGCGCTGGTCAACTTCGCCGCCCACGACGCCGTCGAAGCCGCCAAGCGGCTGGAGACGATCGGCAAGCAATCATTGCTCGATCAAGCTGCGCCGGCCCTGGCGGAATTGGAAAAAGAGCTAGCTCGACTCGCACCGGCTCTGGAGGAGATGCGAGCCGGCGTAAGAGCAAGCAACGGCGGACAGTAGGCCAGGAACAAAGCCAGAAGAAGCAGGCCGGCCGCGTCTTTCCGACGATCCCCGCTCGCCGCTTTAGCCGGGATCGTGCTATTCCAATGCTGACTTCATTGTTTCACGAGTTCGTGAAGATGAAAGTGGAACTTGCCGAGTTTGCCGCCGTAATTGCCCGCGCCAATGGCGACAATGCCGGCTCCTGTGGCGGCCCGTAAGGCGGCGCTCATGGCGCAGGCCACGGCTGTTTCGTCGACTCCGTCGATCACAATCTCGTAGGCGCAATTAGCCGCGGGCCGCAATTGCGTGGCAACTCGACCACGGAGGGTCGGGCAGTAAGCGTCGGCGGTCGAGGCGGGCAGCTTCTTGTATCGCGAGCCCACTTTGCTGCCGCTGCGAGCGATGCCGCCAGGAAATGGGGTGATGACGCCGGAGAGTGCGGCAACCGCTTCAACGGCCCGCCGCGCCGCGGCCAACCCCGCATCGAGCGTGTCGGCCTGCAGGATCAGATTGCCGCCGGCGACCCCCTTGCCGACGCCGAGCGAATCCTGCACCAGGAATTCCCCGTCCATGACGGGCACGCGCCAATACCGGCGGCCGTCGAGCACTTTGCTCTTCTGGAACCCATCACCGAAGTAGCGAATCTGCTTGCCGAGCGGAATTCGCTCCTCCCCTTCCGGAAGGCCATCGTAAACGGCGGTCGTCGGACAAGTCATCAGGCATTGGCCAACGCGGTTTGGCACGGCCTTGGCCAGCGCTTCGGTCGAGAAGCCGAAGATCAGGATAGCAAGACCCGGACGACCATCGGGGGTATCTGCGGGCGCTAACGCGCTGTCGATCCCCACTTCGGCATCGCACGCAATCACCGAGCTGGCATATCCGGTGAACTCTCGCGCGGCGGCGTCGAGCCAGTGGTCGTCGTGCGCGGTAACGATGATCCGCGCGTAGCGCATGCGAAAGGCTTCGGCAAACGTCTCCAGAATCTCAGTCTCGCCGATCTTCAACGCCGATTCCACAGGCATGGCTCTTTCGCAGGCTGCAAAAGTCGCCAGTTTACCTGCGCCTGGCGGCGTATGCTAGACGGCGATCTCGCGAGGCGCGTCAAGCGCTTCCAACTCGGCTTCGACATCGAAGTCGTCGGCCGAGCGCTCGGCGACGTCGCGAATTTCGTCCTCGCAGGCGAGGAAGGCCGCGACGATTTCGGGATCGAACTGGCTGCCCGTCCCCGACGTGATAATGGCCTTGGCTTCGAAGTGACTAAGCGCAGGCTTATAAACGCGCCGGGTCGTCAGAGCATCGTAAACGTCGGCGATCGCGACGATCCGAGCGGCCAAGGGGATTTCATCTTCTTTCAGTCCGCGCGGATAGCCGCCGCCATCCCACCGCTCGTGGTGTGCATAAGCGATGGTCTTGGCCATTTCCAGGAAGTCGTCTTCGCCTAAGCGGCGTGCGATGGCCGCCAGGCAGTCGCCGCCGATCTCGGCATGGCGTTGCATAATCTGGCGTTCTTCCTTGGTGAGGGGGCCCGGCTTGAGCAGGATGGCGTCGGGAATTCCCACCTTGCCGATATCGTGCAATGACGACGCCAATCCAAGGTTCGACTTGTATGCCGTATTGATTTCGGCGTGCGTTTCGGCGAGTTTGTCGACCAGCAAAGTGACGTACGAACGAATCCGCTCCAGATGGGCCCCCGTCTCGTTGTCGCGAGATTCGGCTAGCTTTGCCAGCCCGAAGATCACCGCGTTGCGCGTCTTCATCAACGCCTGCGTTCGCTTGTCGACCAACTGTTTGAGCAAGCTGTTGACCGTCGCGACCTTGTTCTCGTATCGATGCGCAATGACCGTGGTGAGCAAGGCGAGAATTAAAACCATGCCCGTCGCGGTCAAGGCGCCGAAGCGATGAACCGGTTCAACGATTCTCGAGATCTCCGCATGGATGCCTTGCTCGCGCTGGTGAGCCAGGATCTTGGCGCCTAGTTGCGGCAGATCATAGACGGCGACCAGATGCGTACCATCGGGCATTTCCAGCCAACCGCTGGCGCCGTGGCTGGCGTCGACGTCATTGAGCGCTTGATAGCCTTGGTCATTGACGAGCGGCATCACGCCCATCCGCAACTCGCCAACTTTTTTATTCGAGCGCAAATCGGGATGGCAAAGCACGCCGCCCGTTTTGCTATCGACAATGCACAAGAAGCCGTTATTCGGCAGGTGGATCGCCTCCACCGCCGTCTGCAGCCGCTGCCAATCCGGCGAACCTTGCTCGAGGCTGCCAAGTTTCATATTGTCGATCAGCGTGGCCATCTGCTGGGCCAAAAGCTGGTTGTCCGCCAGCACTTGTTGACGAAGCGTTTGCATGAGGCTTCCGCGCAGCCAGCCGCTGAACCACGCGACGCCTGGCAACAAGCAAGCGGCCTGGCTGGCCACGAGCAGCAGTATCAGCAGCCAGCGTTTGCTAATCCTCATGGGAAGTACGCCTTTAATCCTGCATGGGGGCTCACGAGCGTTTTATCACCGTCCGCTCGGGCGTCACCCAAGCGGTCCGCATGAGAAACTCTAGGTCACGCTGTCTGCGATGCGCGGATGTGCACTGCCGTGCGGAAGGTTGCTTTATGCGGATTCGGCGGCATTTAGCGATCTTGGCCGGGCTGAACCATGCCTCGCCGTTGTAGGCAATCCGCTGTTTCACGGGAAAAACTGAGTCGCTTGCGGAACTCCGGTGCGAGAGCACCTGGGAAAAAAAAGAGATTTTGGCGATCGCAACCCCGAATGATGGGGCGATTCTACGGCGGAAAAGAGGGTTGCGCCGGAAACAGCCGTGGGAGGGAACGGCAATTGGGGAAGCATTTGGAAATCAATCGGACGATTACTTTTCCAGCGCTTCGACAATGGCTTGCTTCGTCTTCTCGCGATCGCAGACTGCCCGCAATTCTTCGCGATTGAGCGGCCGCAAGCCGGTTAGTTCCGCTTCGGCGAATTCATCGACGGCGATCAGATACGACGAAGCGGCCAACTGCCAGGACTCGAGTGTCTGCCACATTTCATCGCCTGGCGCTTTAACTCTCGGACCGACGGCATAATTTGCGTCGAGCCGCGCCAGCCGCACGCCGATGGTGGCCCAGAGTCGCGTTACATTATTCATTTGATCGAAATAGATGGGCACGGCCACGCGCGTGTCGACGGTCAGGTCCGGATCTTGGAATGCCTGCTCCAGCCAATCGCTCGCGATCTGATAGCATCGCGACTGTTCGTCAGAGTTTGCCAGCGGTTCGCCGTCGGCAAAGCTCGTTCTCAGTCCGATGTCCTCGGCGCTGACGAGGTACAGTCCATAGAACAGGTCGCGCATCCAGGGCAACTCTTGACTCAAGGGCAGCTCGCGAGTTCCATCTTGTTTGAGCCCATGCAGCTTACCGAGCCCCTCATGACCGAGCGACGCTGTAAGAAAATCCGCTAGAAATGCGTATGATCGGGCGGTGCGCACGTAATAGCTTGGACATGGCTCGACTCGCAATCGCGGTTTCACCTGCGCCGGCGGCCTGGCCAAAGGAGCTGCCGCCGCCTTCATGCCGCGAGCGTGCGTTTCGCGGCGCTTGGTAACCAATGCTTCAAACGCCTCCAACATTCGTTTCTTGTAAGCTTTTGTCAGCAACAGCTTGCCATGCTCTTCGCCTCGTTCGGGCAGCAGCAACGTTTCCAAGGCATACACCTGATGTTCATACCAGCCGCTGTCGGCATTGGGTTTGAGATCGGCTTCGCCTGAGCGGATTTTCCGCACCAACTCGCGCATCAAGTTTGCTTGGACGGGCAAGCCATCGGGAAAGAGCTTTTCGAACAGTACGGTCTCGCGCGAGGTTGATGGCGGGAACAAGGCCGCCGCATGATCGTGGACTCCCCGTTCCTTACACAGCGCCTTAAACGCCGCGGGCGATTCAACCTCGGCGGCCGCCAGGTCGGCGATGGAAAGGCACTCGTACCGATTGCTCAGCCGGGAATAAAAGTCGACCGCGCGACGATAATCCTTCGCGAGAGACTCATCCTGGCGCAAGGCGTGTGCGAGTTCTAGCGGAATCTCTAAGACCTGGTCGGGAAACGAGCGCTGGAAGAATCTCAGAAAACGGAAACACGCTTCCAGTTCGTTATTCCAAGTGTAAAAGCCGATCGGCTTCGATGCGGCGGCATTTCCCTCGAATTCGCGCAGCCACATTTGTTTGGCAGCGTCCTCAGCCGGTTCGACCTTGACGCCAGCAAGCTCCAGTCCGGCCGCCAGATAGGCCGCCGCTTTGCCTTGCGGAGAAACCGCTTCATACAACCGCTGTACGAGGACGATATGACTCTGCAATTCCCCTTCCAGCCCCTGGTAATAGGCCTGGTCGATCGCGGCATATAAACCATCGTCAAACTGCTTGGCCTTGCCATCGATCAGGTTCACGGAAGGAAGCACATTTCGCGACCGCGGGTCGGAGCCGATCGCCTTGGCATAAGATGCATGCAGTTCGAGCAACTCCGGCTCTTGGTCGGAACGGACCAACGGCGTATCAAGTTCGATGACCGCGGCGCTTGAGTTGACCTGCTCGCCGCCGGCCAAAGGGCGTCGGTCGACCAAGTCAGGATCGAACTCCGGCGGTTTGATATCGGCCAGTTTGTCGTCGGTCAGTAATTCGTCTGGTTCGGCGGGGGGCGGGCGATACTCGGTGATCTCGAGCGTATCCGTGTCCTCCGGTTCTAATACTGGCGAGAAAAGAGCGCGATGGTAGACGAGCGTTGCGCCGACGCCCGCCAGGCACAAGAGAATCAAAATGCCCAAAATCCGGCTCTTCATGGCGAGCGACTCCTGGAAAATCCCCCGGAACGCGGATTGGACGCAACTCGATTTCAATAAGTTCCGCAGCGGCGCCGCGGGCGGCTCTTGTCGGTCACGCGCGCAGACGCTGGCTGCGCAATCTTTCGCGGACGAGGAATCGGAGGGCAAAATAGCCGCCCGCCACGACCAATGCCGTGACGCCTAGCCACGTCCAATCGGCGCGGCGAGCGATTTCACCGCCGATTTTCTCCGCAACCGGCCGGGCAAAGTTGTCGGCCAGTTTTGCCGTGCCGTCGATGAACGGTTGCGGATCGGCCAGGAAGGCCGTTAGAGCTGCGCCGATGGCCAAGGTCTTCTTGTTTCTCCACACGAAGTCCATGCCGCGGTTGCCATAGCGCGCGATGGTCTCTAACAAGGCATCGGTGCGCCCCAGCCGTGCCAGTTCGCCCCCTTCGGCCATCATGGCCAGTCGCCGCGCGTTCTGGCCGTCGACGGCGGTCAGAGCCTTTGCCGCCGGTTTGCGGAATACTGTGATCAGCGGCTCCGCCAGTCCCTTATGCTTGAGCATTGCCCTGGCGGCATCGTCGCCATAGCTGACGAACAGTTTCAGGCGTTGCGGATTCTCGACGATCCACAGGGCCTTATCCCCCTGTCGGCTCAAAAGCTTGGTTGCGGCCGAGCCGAGCTTGCCCGACTTTTCGATCGCGCGCAGCGCTCGCGGTCCGCCCTTGCGAACGGCCAGCACGGCCTCGTCGCCATATTTAACCGCCAATGATTCGATGCGGACGGTCAGCTTTTCGGCGCTCTCCGCGGTCGCTTTGGCGCCAAATTTACGCAGTACGTATTCTGCCGCTTCGCGGGCCGCTTGAGTCTTGGGGCCTGCGACGGCAATCGACGACAGAGAGACGGACGACGTGAGACAGGCAAGCGAAAACACAACGGCCAAGCGCTTGAGGATGAGTTTCAAGATCGTTCTCCCAGGTAATTCGGCAAGCCGTCTTCCGTTCGCATTCATATGTGCCAATCGGGGGCGGAACGGGCTCCGTCGGCAGCAGTTGTCGGGCGTCGCTATAATCCAGCAAATTCGCGAGAATCGCCTCCTTCGAGCAACTCGGCCATCGCGGCGCGGCGCACTTCGGCGCGGCGCCGCGCAAACTCGGCGAGCGATTTTTTCAAACCAGGCATCGTATCGTCTCCAGCAATAATCAATCGCTCCAAATCGTCGAGCTTACCATTGAGTTCGGCCGCCAGGTTTCCAGTTGGATCGGCCCACCAGTTCCAGACCCAACTGACCATTTGATCGACGATCAGCCCGACGACCAGCCCGGCTCCGAGCGTGGCCCAGGAAGCGCCCGCTCCCACGCCCAGAATTCCGGCAGAAACTCCCAGCCTGACGGCAACCTGCGTGAGCACTTCGCCCGCGACGAGCGAGATCAATTCCTTGGTAACATCGGCATTCAAATCTGCACCGACGTGATCCAGCGTGCGTTGGACCGCATCTTGATAGGCGGCGGAAAGAGTCGCGGGATCAGCGAACGCCGGCAAGGCGCTTGGCGGCAAATCGCTCAGGTCCTGTCGCAATTTGACCAGCATGCGGTTTTCGATCTCGTCGAGTGCATCGCCAAAACCGTGGGCGACTTGCTCCACAGCGCGCGACAAATCTTGGGGCCCAAATAAGTGTTCGTTGAACGCTTGGCGCAGAAACTCGGCATGGCGATCGCCTCGAGTGAACGGCGTTTTGTCAGCCACGAAGCGCCACTTGCTGCCCCAGCCTAGCACGCGGGCAGCGAATTGCGGCGTGCGCTGCTTCGCATCAGTGAAGAAGTCATTGAGCGGCTTTAGCTGCCGGTCGATGGCCGCCTCGCTCGTTTGTTCCGCCCACGAGAGGCTGCGCCGAGCGCGAACAAGGGCCTCGCGCCGGATTTCGTCGTCCGTCGGCCCCGCCGCGGCCGGCAGCCCGGTCGGCGACGGCCAGCCCAGCCAACAGGCCGCCAGCGCGCTAACTGCGACGGTCAGAACTGTGCCGGAAGATCGCATCGGAATTTACGGCCCTGAAAAGAATCGAAGTGCCCCGCCGCGCGTGCCTACTTCTTACGCTCGGTCGCGGCATGCGGCTCGTCCAAATTATAGAGATTTGCGACATTCGCCGCGATGAAACCTGAGGAGTTTGCGGCTTGCGCCGTGCCTGCGGTCCGGGCGGCGGATGCAGGAGCAGACCGTTTGCTCATCGGTTATTCGGCGGCGGCGAACAAATCTCGCATGAATCCGGCCGCGCGATCCCATTCCGCAGCCGCCTTTTCGAAGTCAACTTGCATCGCCTTAACGGTTTGCGGCGTTTCGATCCGAGACTTCACTTCGACTTTGTCATTTAACGGGATCTGGGCGCTGGGGCCTTCGGCCAGCTTCGCTTCGACGCCGGGTGACAATAGGTAGTCGACCAGCTTCCGCGCGGCCCGCGGA
>JAICIG010000009.1 GCA_025924495.1 Pirellulales bacterium
AGTTTGGGGCCAACCTGACATACTAAGCCGTCGCCACAGTTCAGGTCTTTCGTCACCAAAATCATGTGACGATGATTTCGCATCAAGTGCGTTAGTCACATCGCTGAGGCGCCCGGATGGCGGTCCCTTGCTTGAGTCGGGGTTCACGACCGAGGCGCGGAAGGGCAGATCGCAGAGTGCACCCGATCAGATCGATCGATACCGGTAAGTGCAGGGAGAGCTTAATCTCTTGAGCCCGGCCGATGGAGCCCAGGCGGCATCGACCGGCGTACGAAAAAGCGCAAGGAGGCGCCCAAACTTGGAGCACAACGGAACGGGTGGTATTTGCATCGGCGTTGGGGAGACGACCTTGGACTGCATGTATCGAGGAATAACTTCACTATACGCAATCGCTCGAAGCCCCGCTGGCGGGGCGGATTTGCAGCCGCTTTGCCCGACTTTGGGAGGTTATTTAATCCTCGATGCATGTGCGAGGTCCGACTTTGCCACGTTATGGATGCTGAGCTTCCCGATTGCGTCGGCAACGGGCGCATTCAATCACTTCGCAACAACGCCGCGCGATTATTGGTCGACGGCATTGGCCAGCGAAGGGATGAAACTTGCGTCTATCAACCTGATCGTGCCATCGAGGCCTCCGGCAGCGAGCGCCGTTCCGTCCTGGCTAAATGCCACGCAACGAAAACCCGTAGGACGACCGCGCAGAACGACCCTATTTGTGCCGGCAGTCAGATCCCATAGCCTGACCGTCGTATCCCCGCTCCAAGCTTGGCGCGATTCCCCGCCGCCCGCGGCCGACGCTAGCGTCTTGCCGTCGGGGCTATAGGCAATGGAGTTGATTTGGCCAGATTCTTGCCTCACCGTGGCGACGTTCTTGCCGCTGACCGCATCCCAAAGTCTGATCGTCGGGTCATGGTTCGCCGTCGCCAGCATCTTGCCGTCGGGACTGTATGCCAGGCGGCGAATCATTACCCTGGAGGCTTCAGAGTTTGCGATGTTCTCGCCGGTCGCCGCATCCCAGAATTGAATCGTCCCTCTCGGGCCGCCGCTGCTGGCCGATGCAAGCGTTTTTCCATCCGGGCTGTACTGCACCGCATGCGTGCTTCTCGTGCGTACGATGGATACTTTGCCCGTCCTTAAATCCCAGAGGCGAATTGTTTTGTCCCAGCTGCCTGATGTCAGGGTCTTACCGTCGGGGCTGTACTCCACGCAAGCGACCCCTCGCGTATGTCCTTTGAGCGTGGCGGTGTTCCTTCCGGTGGAGATGTCCCAGAGCTTGATGGCCGCGTCTTCACCAGCCGACGCCACGGTCTTCCCGTCAGGACTGAATGCCACCGAGAGGACGCGATGCCGGTGCCCATCGAAGGTCGCGGTGTTGGTGCGGGACGCGACGTCCCATAGCCTGACGGTCCAATCGTCGCTCGCCGATGCCAGCGTTTTCCCGTCCGGGCTGAACGTCACACAGGTGACACCACCAGTATGCCCAGTAAGCATGGGGGCAGCGTCTCTGGCGGCCACGTCGCGTAGTTTCTGCTCCCAATCTCCAGATACGTTTCGGGCGACACGAAAACCAATGAGTGCGGAATTGTGGTCCAGGCTGTGATGCATTCGGCAAGCGGAACGCGCGGCGCCTGACGGATTGCTGCAATCGCCGCCACGCACGACCATCTCCCGAAGCAGACGCGACCTCGCCGAAGGAGCTGGCGCGGGACCGTGCGGATCGTCGATGGCGCAGTCTTCATAATAGCGAGGATCATAGAAATCGTTGCACCACTCGGCCACATTGCCATGCATGTCGTGCAATCCGAAGGCATTCTCCGGAAACGAGCCGACGACCACGGTCGACGGGTGATCCGATGGCTCCGGCGAACGGCCGACGTTCGCTTGGCCTTCCTTGATCACCTGCCCGAAACTGAACCGCGTGGTCGTTCCCGCACGGCAGGCATACTCCCATTCGGCCTCCGTCGGAAGGCGGTAACCGGGCCCCCCGAGCTCTTCCACCTGGCATGGTGCACCGCGCTGGTCGGCTGCGAGTCGGTAGTAAGCGGGGAACCCCTCTTCCTTGCTGAGGCGGTTGCAGAACTCGGCGGCTGTATACCAGGAAACATTGGCGACAGGTGAGTTCCTCGTGTCGCGGGTGTCGGCGACGTCTTGGTCAACGTCGTTCGGGCGGACATTGGTCCGATGGTCGCCCATTACGTACTCGAGCCGTGTGACCTCATAAGCGCCCAGCCAGAACGACTTTGTTATCCGGACGGGATGTTGAGGAATCTCATCATCTTCGCGGCCTGGTTCGTCGCTCGGCGCGCCCATTGCAAATTCACCTGTGGGAACAAGGACGAATTTCATCCCAATCGAGTTCGTGATCTCCTTGAGCGGCTGGGGGACATTCGCCGCAGCGCTCCCCATGCGGGTCAGGCGGAGGAGCGTTGCGTCAGAGTCTGCAACAAACGAAGTTGGTCGTCGCCACGCTCCCGGCTTCGCCAGGCAAAGCCGCAGAGATTCTTCCTGCAATTCGTAGATGCCCGTCGTCGTCTCATTCTTCAGGTCGTTGAGCAGCGCAGGAGCGCTGGCGTCCCTCTCCGGTTCACCGATGCCGACGGCATCGATCGTCGCCAGATTCTTGTCACGGCCAACTCGGATGCGAAACCGTTTCTCATCGTCCCAACCAGCACGGCGGACTATCAGCATTTGGTTTTGGAAGAGCAACTCCGCACCCTCGAATGCTTCCTCCGGCAATGATTGCCCTACATGCGTCGCGCTAACAACCTTCCAACCTCCTGGAAGTCGGGCGAAGTCCTTCTCACGCGTTTGGACATGCTTAGTCCGGAAAGACGCTGCAGTTGCAAACGCACTAGCCGCAAAGCGCTCATGCGGCTGCCCTCCGCCTCGCTCGATTCCAGGGCCGGCCTTCTCTTTGAAAAGTGGATGTTTGATGGAAGAAATTTCATTCGCCACGTACTGCGGATTCGGTTCCAGGCGCCCTTTTTCTTTCTCATACCATTGCATTGCATTTTTGACATAATCGGCATCGCCCCAGCCCCCAACATCGAAGCTGTCGAAGCCCCGACGAACCGCAGCAGCCAACGTGTGGCGAGTTTCCGCCACTTCGCACTGCGAGTAGGCGTCGCCAAGAATTAGGATGGCGTCTTTCAGCCGCTCTCCTCGCACGACGAGGTGGCATTCGATGGGCTCGATTCCGTCGAACCAGGTCGGCGATCGCGTGGAGAGTAACTTGACAATCGCCTCGCGGTCGCCCAACTCCACCAGCACCTTTACGAGAAATGCCAGTACCGACTCTTCAAAGTCGCGGTCTTCGACGCGAACGGGCAAAGCATCGCACGAACCGGCCAATTGATAGACGTTTTGCTCGGACAGCCGGTTCCTGAATAGCCGCTCGACCATCGCGAGTCGCTCGCAGTATTTAGTCTTGCCATCGTCGCCCGGGATCTCTTCCGAGGGCAAGTCGCGAATTGCTTGCCACTCCTTTTCGAGGGCGCACATCTCAGTTGAGTTCCAGGAGAGAGATGCCGTTACAGTCGTTGCCCAGTTCTTCCAGTGGCCGCACTGAATTAACCATGCAACGCAAGCCAGTACGAGACAAACTCCAATGAACCACTTCTGCCGTTGGGTCATGGCGGATTTCCTTCCGTGCCTCGCGAGACGCGAAGCGGACTGCGCGAGGGTGTAGACGACCTCAATGCATTGGAAGACGTTTGCGGAGCGATTGCAAGATTTGTGGTCTGAAACGCGTGCCGCCTACGTGTCTGGCGTCGATACCTCGACCTTCGCCGGGCCTGCGGGCATTTCGAGATCCTACGCGGGCGACATCGCCCTGTGCAGGTTGATGCACATGGGCCGCCGGACCGGCACCGGGAGCAAACCATGTCGCGCGCCGACCGCGAAAGTCGCACCGCGCCACATTTCGCCCGGCGACCGGTGCAACTCTCTAGTTCATCGCGCCTTCGACCCCGTTTTAGCTTTTTTTGACTCTACCGGCGCTACGATCCAAGGATCTGCCGCACTACTTTGTCATCCTCAACCGTCCGCAGCACGAGAGTAACATCGAGAGCCAAACCAGACCGAAGTCGCACCTCGTCGCGTAACGCTGCGCCGAATCCTTGCATGGGCAACCTCCCGTAGCCAGTCGCGAGCGCTGGCATCGCCAAGGTCATGGCGCCGACCTGGATCGCCGTTTCGAAGCACTCTGAAAGAGCACCGCGAACAAGTTCGACGCTTGTATCGTAAAAAGCGTCGATTGCAGTAACATGAAGAATTCGTTTGAAAGGTAAGCCAAACGCCGACGTGCATACGACTGTTCCTGGGCGGGCGTTTGCCTGCTTGCTGGCCGCCAGGTAACGCCACAACTCGTCTTGTAATTTGGGCCCACATCTTTCTAGTAGCGCCCCCCCAACACCTCCAGACAAATTCAAAAACGGATTCGCACTTGCGACTAATATATCGGCCGATTCATTGAGGACGTCGCCTATTTTGATATGTACTCGCATTTGTCGCCGCTACCCGCGGGAGGGCGCCGGTCCCGTACCCAGTCGCTAATTCTTGCCGCTAGCTAGAGGATTGCTCGTAGAGTGATGCTCGCCCTCGGACCGAGAAGGATCATTGGTCCGCTGCATTTTAGCGTCGGCGGAGTCGAAGCTGCTACAAGGCTTCCCGCTCTGAGCCAGACCCTCCGCGCAGAAAAGTGCATGCCTTAACTGTGGATTTCCACTGGTCGTCCCCTTGGCGCGAACGAAGCGCGCATCTTCGTCACCGGGTGGTATTGCCCTGCGTAGGTTACGGATTGCTTGATTCGGTCAGGTTCTTCGCCGTGGCTGGAGAGGCCGCGCTTCATTGTTTCGACCTTGCGAGCAGCTGCGCGGGCTTCGCGGGCGGTGGAGCGAAGGCTCGTGAGATTGGGCATGCGGAGTGTCCGGCCGACCGGTGACCAGCTCAAAGCGCCCTGAGCGCCGAAGTAGCAATAGGGTGTGAAACCCCGTCTTAGCCATCGTGGTACGTGCATCCTGCTTTGCCGCGCCTCCGGTAATTGAGATTGCCGCCGCCGCTCCGGCGGCGTTAGATTGGACGATCTTGGCGGGCGCGGCTGCCCGATCGACGTGTCCAACGTTGCATGCTCGAAGGAGTCAGATCATGGGAGCCAAGGAGTTGTTGGCCGCGTTCTTCATTGCTGTGGTGACGAACGCAACAGCGACGGGCGCAGATGTTGAGCGAGTCGGACCGCTCGGACGTCCCGATATGTTCGTGGTCGTCGGGCCCAAGGCGTTCTCGCCCGGTGAAATTCGCGACGCGCTCTTTAACGAACTCGACGTCGTCGCGGCGAGCGAGCCAAACGCCCCGTTGGCCGACTTCGTCACGGTTATCGCCGAAAAGGCTGCAGCCGGCTACCGTAGCGCAGGCTTCTTCGACGTCGACGTGTCGGTAACCGTCGCCGACGGCAAGCTTTGGACGAGAATTCACGAAGGCGAGCAATTCGCCAATGGCGAGATTAGCGTAGCTGGAAATCGCCGGATCGATGCCGAGAAAATGAAAGCCGATTTGACCGAATGGAAAACGAGAGAGCTCAGGCCGCGTCCATTGTGGCGTACCACTGAAGCGGCCTCGTTCGGTCCCGAAAGCGAGGCTCGTCTGACGTTGAGGGCGTTGGAATCGGTCAACGATCAAGGATTCTACTGGACCAGGCTGAAAGCGAAGGTCGAGCCTGACCGGAGCGCCAAGCGGGCGACGCTGAGCATCGAAATTAGCGACGAGGGGCAACTCTCGGCGCTGAGTGACGTCGCGTTCGCGGGTAACGAGCGAGACAGCCGCGAGGCTTTGATCGATTACTTGGCTCTCGATGCTTCGGCGCCGCTGACCCGGGAGCTGCGCCACCGGATCGAAAGGCAATTGCTCGATTCTGGGCGGTTCGTTCAGGTTCACTGGGAGTTGGGTGAGCCGGAAGAGCGCAACGCGTCATGGCGCCCACGCCTGGCTCTTCAGGAATACGAACAGGCGCCGCCGCTGGACGCACCTCTTTCGCGAGAAGAGGCCGCGTTGCTGAAACTGGCCGAATGGTTCCGGCGGTTCGAGGAAAGCGACGAAGAAATCTTGTTTCAGAGTGGCGGCGAGACTTTCTTGGTATTCTCGCCGCAGCGAGGATTCGTAGTTTCAGTGAAGGAATCGCTTGACGATGCCGCAGCGAGCGACAGGCAAGGTTTTGACTATGCCATCGTAATGGACGAAAAGCGAGTCGGGCTGTACTCCAGCTCACAGCGCCGCAAAGCCGTCGCCGAGCCGCCACCTTCTCCAGTCACAGGTGAAGCCGTGTTGCGCGTGATCGGCGGGCCGCCGAAATGGGCTAGCCAAGGCGAAATCAAGCTCGGGGCGGGGCTAAGCACTGAGACGCACAAGGGATACCGCCGCCACATGAAAGTGCGAGTCGAACTTACTGCAGCGGCGGCATTGTCGGTGCTACGCAAGCACAAGGCAAGTTGTCGTTGGGACGGCGACGTGTTGTGCTTGGAATGGGACAATTGCCGGCTCCGCGCCAATGCACTCACCGGCCAATTGGTAGAATATGTCATCAAAGCGAAATCGTCGGCCGGCGGCAATGATGCTGAGATTAGCACGGTGCGGGTGGTGCAGCCCGGCGAATTCGAGCGCCAGTTGCGCAAACTCGATGGCGTGAGCGCCGACTGGCCCAATGTCGCAGACCCTCTCCGACCGCTGACTTGCCTGGGCGAGTTTCTTTGCTGTGAGATGCAGCGATTTGCTGCGGAACTTGAGCGCTACGCCGGCCACCGTCTCGGCGACTTGAATGAGGAAGACGACGACCCTCGCTGGACAGAGCTCCAAAAAGAAGTCCACGAGGAACTTGCGGCGAGTTTCCGCGAACACTGTTTGAGGAAGCGACGCGGTTACGCAGCGCTCCGCAAGGCGATTTCGCTAGGGATGCTGGAGCCTTTCGATGAGTTGATGTGCCAGGCAATGCGCCGGCCGGTGGAGCGGTTCTCAATACCATCGCCTTTGTTTCATCTTCGCGCGCGCTCTTTGGATGAATTTCGATCCGCTGCCTGGGAATTGGCGCCGATATTCGGCGTTCGGATCGGAAACTTTTTGTTTCCAGTGGATGGCTGGATGAATGCTGCATGGCGCCAGGGCCTGCTCGCGGTAGCCGAGAATCGCACTGCCCTGTTGGCGCGCTTACAAACCGTGATGCACCATAAAATCGGTCCGCTCAGTGGGTTGGCCACGGCAGAACTGCTGCGGTCATGCGACGCCGATTTCGAATCGAGCATGTACGCCATACAAGGATCTCGTAACCGCTCGGCCGTTGCGTTTCGCGATGAATGCCGAGAGCTTGTGAAGGGCGAGGGCTTTGCGAGCCAGGTGCTGCTAAAAACTGCAGCGGCGATACGTCAGCTCGATGCAACGGATATCGAATCGCTTGCCGGATTACTTGTGGAGTTTGAAATGCTCAGCGAGACGCAGGCCGCCGCGATCGAGTTCGCCGCGCTGCGAGGCCGTGAGGAGGATTCGTCCGCACAGGCTGCCGCGGAAGCCCTCAACGCGCTGTGGCGCGTGGGATTTTCCGCTTGGATCGAGCGGCGGCTCAATGAGCTAATAAACCTTCCGGAAAAGCCGGCAGAGCGCTAGTCGCCGAGCGATTCTTCTATTTCCCGTATGCGAAAAGCGGGCGATCAGGTGCGATTCAGGCGACACGCCTACTTACCAGCTTACCGGTTCGGCGGCAAGCGAGTCTGCCGGAACGCCTCAGTGCGCACCGACAAACTGGATCGAGCGGCGCAGAACGACGCTTGTGAACTGCTTCGCAATCCAAAGCTGCTTTGCAAGGAGGACGAACGACGACTTGCCGCCCCAGACTACTCGGACACAGGGCGTTCCCTTCCGAAATAACTCAAGGAGCGCTGAATCGCTTGATCGACATTCATGCTGACGGACTCATCGACCGCAACGAGTTCCAACCTCGCCTCGTGCGTGCTCGCCGACGCCACGCGAAATTGCAGGCGAAGCGGGATGCACTGCGATACAAAACGCGCGAGAAAACGGGCGATTGGAAATCCACAGAACCCACCACCGGTTAGATCGCCGGATCGCTTGCCACACGGAATCGTTCAGCACTTGCATTGTATTCGGACAATCTCGGCTGCCACCTGCTGCGGCGTCCGGCATAAACGCCGGCATCGAAAAGCGCAGATGCCCACAGGTCGCCCCACTGGACGATCAGCCTGAAGCGCCGATGGCGCACACCGATGCAGCGATTGGCAGCGATCCGATAGATCGAGGCATCAGGCCAAGTGAAGGCCACCGCGCTTACTCGATCCTGCACGAGCGGCATCCACCCGGTGAGGTTCAGCCAGTTGCAGACTAGCGAGGCAGCAGCGAAAATTTATTGTCCGGCTGAAAGTTTAAAGAGTCCCCGCCACGACTAATCGCAGTAGGACGACGTACTACTTTTTCCGGCGGATTGTTTCGCAGCTGATCGTTAAAAGGCGTGGCACGTGCCGCACTATCCCACGCTATTCTTGATCGACCGTGCGGGCAAACTTCGATTCGCCAGTCTGTACCGTGGCGACCTTGAGCGGGCCATCGTGCAGCTTCTAGAGGAAGAGCCCCGGGCGCGCTAACAGCGAGGCCGCGATCTTGGCGCGTGCGCTCGCGGAGTTGGCCCTGTCGCTACACCGACTGCCGACGAAGGCGATGCCCTGTTTCGCTGCCTTCTGCCCGCACCTCGATATCAGCCGCCAAAGGGCTTCCCACTCCGTGCCAGACCGCTCGTGCGGAAAAGCGCATGTCCCCATTGGCGTTTTCGGCGGGCCATCCCATCTAATGGCCGGCTCGATACACGGCATCGACCCGCGTCGGTGAGATCGTATTGGGGCGCCGGACCTGCGAATGTACACGGACACCGGATCCGGCAGGCGTCGTAGTTGTCGACAAGTGCAGAAAATCAGCGCTGCTGGTGATTGCAAACCTGCGAGCCTGCGATCCAATCGCCTCGACCTAGGCGGTGATTCGGAGCGGGTGCGACGCCTGCGCTGGCTCCGGCTACCGCGCGGCATCGGTGGTTGCACGAGCAACGGCGCCTAGACTTCTGCCCAACAGCATATTGAAGCCGCTTTGTCCCTGAAGCCGGTAACGCACGCCATTGGGGACTTGCTCGACGATGAACGTGACGCGATCTTGGCCGCCCGCCTTCAGCCTCTCGGCTAACTCTGACGCCCTCTTGCTGCGCTTCTCTGTTGCAATCAGTTTCCAGAGCGGCGCCAGCGCCATCGACGCCCTTAGCGGCGGGAGCCGCTCTGCCGGCGACTTGGTCGATTCGTCAATCATTCGCTTGATCACGTCGATGCCCTTCTCGCCCGCCGCTGCGAAGATGGCGTCGTCGCCGAACGCGAGCACGATCTTTACAGGGTTGCCGAGCAGGTTTCGCAACGTTCGCAACGGCGGTTCCGCGCGCATCGTTTGAGGCGCCATCACGGAAAAAGCGTGGAGACGCCACCCCCGATACTTGTCGACGCTTAACCTCGGCTGACTCTCCCTAGAGTCGTCGGCGAACATTTCGGCGATTTGCATCGCCGCGTCTTCCGACGCTGCGCTGTCGGCCGTCGAGCATCCCGCAACAACCGCGACCTGTCCGGCGCCGACGATGGTCTCATGAACACGGTTCGGGAATGCGTCCTCGATTGCATTATTGATGATGTCGTCAAACTCATCCCCCGATTCGGCGGCCGTGACAGCCAGGCCGAAGTTGATCCGCGCTTCGTTGTCGATCGTCTCGTTGAGGACCTTCACGAGCCTATCAACCGACTCTTTCGCTTTCGCACGTTGTTCGTCGCCATCGAGCTTGTCGTCGATTCGGGCGAGAACCTGGCCGCCGAGGCGGGTCAGCAATGCTTTCGCTTGCTTCTCGTCTGCATCCGAAAGAGGGGAGTTAACGTGAAGGGAGAGAATCGCCCCGGGCAGCAATGTACCGGATAACCGCGAGGCTTTCGGCTTCTCGAAAGCCGAGGCAAACGCCTTGGCGGCGGCGCTGCCGGTTAGCGCCGTGATTTCCAGGTCCAAGTCCGTGCAGTCATTTGAGCGGTCGATCTTCAGGCCCATCGCGACCCGGTCAAGCTCATGTATGCTGTTGATGAGTCGTTCGATCCGGCTGCGCGCATCACTTGCGTTCAGTACGTTCGGCGCCTGGTCGCCCTCGCCGTCTTTTTGCCGGAGTGTGATTTCCGACCACCGCGCAACGAACGCGGCAGCGGTGTCGCGCAGCGCCTTGGGAATGTTTTGCACGTTGACGCTGACTGCCAAATCGTACTGCTGATCGAGGCCGCTGAGCTGCGCCAGCGGATCACTGGGCAACGATTCGAGGGCGTCTTTTTGCTGAGTCCAATAAGCCCAGTTCCCTTTCTGCATGACGTAGTAGCTGCGGTTGGAGCTTTTGAACTCATAAATGTTGTCGCTAGAGTCGACTGGCTCGCCAAAGATCACCGAAAAAGCGTCCACGAGCTTGCTGAAGTTGCCAACCGGTATAAAGCTGGCGCCATGAAACTGCGAGGCTTCGGTGACGCTCAAAAAGGCGCCCCATGGGCGGCTTGGATCGACTGCGGACAGCGCCTGCCCCTGCGTGACGAGCAAGAGCCAACGCTCCACGGAGGACGCAGTATCGGGCTCGCCGGATAATTTGCCGAGATATTCCAAGTCGCGTTTGAATTCGGCATAGCCCGAGAACGAGAGGACGGCGACGAGGCGATTGTTCTCGACTTCCGCCTTGGCCCGCGGCGCCCAGAAAACGAGGCCGAAAGCCAACCACGACAACACCAGACGCGACAACGTAGTCTTGAAAATCATCCTCTTCATGGCCCGACTCCCCAAAAACGGTGATACGAGAATCGCGGGCAGCATCACGGCCCCGGGGCCCGCATTCCAACGGTCCTCCGGCAGCAAACGCTAGCCCAGGCAACTCATCTGTTCCAAGGAGCGGCCTGACGAAGGTGGCCGAAATGAGACGCTCCTGCCCGTCAATCTACTGCTGCTTAATCCAAAGTCAACCTAATACTATGCCGCCCTTGCATGAGCTATGCGTGATGGAAGCTGCAGCGGCGGCATCGCCCCGTGCGCGCAAGGTTGCGGCGGGCAACCTGTTTCGGGGCGCTGATCTTCCGCACCTTTGGCTCCGCAGAAGCTGCTTCGATGTTACCCAATCTCGCGAGCGCAAACCGAATATCGCAAGCGCAAGGTGTTAACCTGCAAGGTCGATGCCGTGGCTAGCCGGCGGTTATGATGCAGTCTTTGAAGCGTTTAAGAATGCGTGAGCGACGGCACAAGTTTCGCATCTCTAGGTCGCGCTGATTCGCAGTTCCAAGCAGAGCCGAACATGGAAAGCGAAAGTCTTCCCCTTATTGTGGGCGCCGGACCAGTGGGCCTGGCCGCGGCCGTTTTTCTCGCGAGGAGCGGCATCGCGACTCGTCTTGTAGAAAGGGAACGCGAGCCGTCCACTCTGTCCAAAGCGTTGGCCGTCAATCCGCGTACTTTGGAGATCTTGGATGCCGTGGGCGTGACCGACCGGATGCTTGAAATCGGCAAAAAGGTGAAGGGCGCCTGCTTGTGGCGCGGGCGCCGTCTGGCTGCAACGATCGACTTTACGCGCCGCCTGAAAGGAAAGTATCCGTTCATGCTCGCCCTGTCGCAAGCGACTACTGAGCGATTGCTTGAAGAAGCGCTTGTCGACTTGGGAGGCGCCGTCGAACGAGGCTCTCGATTGACTGACTGCAAGAACGAAGCACAAGGCGTTGCCGCAACGCTCGCTACGGAACATGGCGAAGAGGTCTACCGGTCGCCGTGGATGCTCGCCGCCGACGGCGCTCATAGCACGGCGCGCGAGCGTCTCGGGATTGAGTTGCCCGGCTCGGCGTTCCGCAACGAGTGGGATTTGGCGGATGTTCCTCTGACGCCCTCTTTGGCCGAGGACTATGCGCACGCCATTTTCCTGCCCAAAGGCGAGTTTCAATTCATGATCCGCGTTATCGACCCGCCAGCGGAGCGCGCGGTGGCGGGGCCTTTGTGGCGCGTGATTGGAAATCGGCCCGGAATCCTAGAGCGACTGGCTGCGGCCCAAGTTACTGCGCCGCCGGTCTGGACTTCGAGCTTTCGAGTCTCGCATCGCATCAATCGTCAATTGTCTCTTGGACGCGTCCACTTTGCCGGCGATGCCGCTCACCTGCACTCTCCGGTCGGCGCCCGCGGCATGAATCTGGGCATCGAGGACGCCTGGTTTTTTTCTCAGCTTGTCAAACGCGGTCAGTTGTCGCGATACGAACGCCTTCGCTACCCAATCGACCGCCGCGTCGTGCGGCAAGTCGACGTCTTCTCGCGTATCGTATCCTGCGAACCGCGCGCCTTTGGCCTCCTCCGCCGACTGCTCGCCTCGCTCATCCGGCTGGGCTTGCCGACATCGAGCATGATGGCTGTCATCACGGGAACCGACCACCCGCTCGGCGAATTCGCGCCTTCCGGCAAGACGACGGTCGAACCCGCCGTGATGAAGCCGCCTTAGCGCCCCGCGCATCCAGCCGATCGCGCTTTGAGCGGGCGCTACAGTGCACCGGCGAAAACGCGGAAGTCACCGCTGACGATTTCGGCGACCATTCCATCCAATGTCCGGTTCGATGCTCAGGCGGCATCGTTCTCCGCACTCAAGGCTCGCCGCGGCGAGCTGCTGCCGACTCCCAAGGGTCTCGCGCGGAACCGGAATCCGGACACGGCGAAAGTGTTGGAACAGGCTGTCCTGGCGAAACGGCGATAGTTCCTAATCAGCCTGAGCAGGAACGATACAGGCGTACGCGAGAATCTCGCGAAGCGAAAGGCCAGACTCTTTCGATCCGGCCGCCCCAGGAGATTGATATGGGTTGTTGCTCATGTTTCTTCGCCAATATCTTCAGACTACTGCTTCTTGGCGTGTCGAAGAACTGACGACGGCACACTTCGATCGAACTGCTGCCAGCTGAATCTATTGTAATGGAAACTCAATCAGGCGGACAAAACATCACATTCACTCCGGCTACGTAAAAGTTCAACACGGGTCTCAATGTGGTTCCATAAAGAGCATGCATGCAATCAGCCGCCTCGGCCGGCAGTACTGAATCACGTTTCATCTGGCGCCAATATCAGATCAACGGCCAGCCATCAGCCTGCTGGGAAGTTTCGGCTCGCTGGCGCACGGAGGTCCGGCCTCTAAAACTTACCGAAGGGTTTGTGCGCCAAGCATCTCACGCCAGTTTGCGGCTGCAACCGGGACTCGCGAAAATACTCAGGCGAGCCACTCGACGCTCCGAGGCGCTTCAGGGATGGTCAAAATCGGCGCGCATCTTGGCCAAGCTGGCCAGGTCAAAGGCGGCCCTTAGCTGGCTTCTCCAAGGGAGAGGAAACGCACTTTTGCTTGGTGGTCGCGACGGTTTTGCGGTAAGCTCAACGGCGTCCGAGGCAGTGACGGTTTGCGGCATCAATGAGAGGCTGCCGCAGGGATCTGTTTCTGGAGGCATTCGCGTCTTGGCCCGGTTCGGGCAATTGCAACCGTTCGATGGCAAAACGGGAGGCTGCTCCCCGACGAAGTCAGCAGCAGGAACCAGAGCAAGAGGAGTTCGACCATGTCTTTGCGCATGCGCGTGCGTTTTGGTTTAGCGTTGGCGTTTGCCATGCTCTTCAGCCCAAGTGGGTCGTTCGCGGCCAAACGCCCGGCGAAATCGCTTGGCGAAGCTGCGCCCGCCTCGGAAGCGTCGGCGGTCGAGTTGTTTACTGCGATCGCAGCCGGGCAGGTCGAGGCGAAGTTCATTGCCAAGAACTCGGAGCGGGGGCGCCTGTTGATCAAGAACAACACCCGCCAGCCGCTGAGCGTGCGCTTGCCGCAGGCGCTGGCCGCCGCCCCCGTGCTGGCGCAATTTCAACTGCCCGGCTTTCCGGGAGGGGGAAACAACGGCGCCGGGCCGTTGGCCGGACCTTTGGGCCAGTTTGGCAATGGGGCGCCGCAAACCATTGGCGCCGGCATCAACGGCAATCGTCGGGGCTTATTTGGGGCCTTTAGTATTCCCCCCGACAGGACGTTGGAATTGAAAGTTGCGTGCGTCTGTCTCGAACACGGCAAGCCGAATCCGCGGCCTGCGATTCCTTACCGTTTGGTTCCGATCGAATCGGTCAGCCAGGATCCTCCCTTGCACAACCTGCTTGCCGGCTTGAGCGAAGATCGCTGCAGCCAGCGCGTGGCTCAAGCGGCCGCTTGGCATCTGGCCAACGAAATGAGCTGGGAGCAGCTCGCGGCAGTGAAGATTGAACGCCTGATCGGGCTAAGCGAGCGTTACTTCAGCGCAAAAGATCTGAAAGAAGCCCGTGACATCGTCGAGCAAATGGCCGCAGCCCAGGAATCGGCCGAGCCGATGAAAGAATCTCTCTCACAGCGCTGAGCCCAGCGCTGCGGCAGGCGAGTGCAGTCACGGCGAGGCGCGTTGAAACGAACCGGGCCAGCCTGTTCAAGGCTGGCCCGGAATGCAAAGCGTTGCTGTCGAACAGGCGATTACCAGTTGTACTGGCCGCGAAGTACGAGGCCGTCGAAGGTAATCGCATTGCCGATGTTGACGTAATTGTTGGTCTGGACGGCCTGAATGTAGTTCGAGGTCGAGACCGTGTTGAACCAACTGGCGAAGTAGTAACCGCCCTGGAAACGCCAGTGTCCGTTGGGGCTGATCCAGCCGGTGCCCAATTCGAACTCCAGAATCGGTACGGGGCGGAAATCTTTCCAGCTGCTCCAGACCTGGGTCTGCTGGAAGTTGTTGGTCTGGTGATAGTCCGAACGGAAGTTGCCGACGAGGATGTTGGCAAAGGTCTTGCCGTAGATCAAGAACCCGCGGTTGGCGGCCTTGCGTTGACCCAACAGGCCAACGCGGCTGCCGGCGCCGTCGAAGTTGACGTTCGTGCCGACATTCGTGGAGCCCGGGCCGATCGGTTGTGATTCGCGGAATAGTTGGCTCAGGTGAGCGTACCGAGTGCCGACGGCGTAGTTGAGCGACCAGTTCTGCCCGCCGGCGATCAGGCGGCGATAGTCGAGATCGACCAACTGAAAGCGGACGTTATAGCGGGACAATGCCGCCAGACTATCCGAGGCGGTCGTATAAGTGTGCGGATCGGTGACGAGCGAATGCACCGTCAGCGGCGGATTGGCGAACACCGAGCCGTTAGTTTCGCTCTGGAAATATGTGTAAGCCAACTGCATGCTGGAGCAACGATCGATTGCATACGTCGTGCCCAAGCGGAAACCAGGCGAATAATCGGGATTGGCCGTCGCGACGCCGCCGAACGGCACGGCAGTGGCTGGATCGACGCCGTTGCGAGGCACGGCATAGGCGACGTCGGCGTTGCGCGGTCGCAGGTAGAGGAAGTCAAGGAAGGCGCCCGAGCGATGCGCCCAGAACGGATCGCAGCAGTCGTTGCAGCAGGCGTTCATGACGCCGCACGCGCCGCCGGCCTTGGTGGTCGCGGGAGCGATGTCGTAATTGTCTTGAGCGCTGCCCGGCGCTGGCACGGGTTGCGGTTGAGTGGTCTCGTCAACGTAACCGGCATAGGCGGCGTCGGAAGCCGGGACCATTCCGTAGGCCACCGGGGCGCCGACGTAACCGTATGAGTAGCCGGCAAAGTCGGTAGGGGCGGCCACCGGGGCCTGCTCCGATTGAAAAATGGGCGCCGTCGCCCGCGAACTGGCTTGCTGTGCCAGCGCGGGCGCCGTTATACACCCCAGCGACACAGCCGTCATGGCTTTGAAGATGAGTTTTTTCACGCCTTTCTCCTCTCGCGCGATCGCACGCGCTTGATCGATTAAACCGCCGATTCGTGTTTTGTAGCGCCCTCACGTCTGTGCATCGGCTGAATAATCATTGAGCCCCACAGAATGTGGGCTTGCCCCAAGACCCGCCCCAGGCTTGCCATCTTCGCTAACCTCTAAATGTCGTACGACCGGGAAAGGCGAGGACAAGTGGTTCACAAGTCCTTGCAAACCGGGCTCGTATGCCACGAGTTGTCCCAAGGGGCCGGGCCGGAACCCGCGGAAGCGCTCGAAAGCCAACCGGCGGCATCGGGCGAGCCTGCAACGCTGCGGAGGTCGTTGCGGGCTTCCGGCGCATCGCATTGCGACCGCCAAATGCATACGAGAGGATCGGCGAATGTCTAGTTGCGACGTTGACCGAGGCGAACCAGAATGCCGAGCAAGACAATCGCCATGGCGCCCGACGCGAACACCCACAGGCTGGCGCCCGCCGTCGCGACTCCTGCACAAATTCCGCCAGAGACCGCTCCGACTGAGGCGCCAATCAAGCTGCCTGCCAGACGGCGGGGGTATGACAACCCGACGAACAAGCCGACGCATGCGCCCACGATCACGCCAATCAGCACATGCACCAGGACGAACGTGCTTTGTTCATTGAGCCGCCAGTTAGTGTTTAGCGATGCGTTGCGCGCCAGCGCCGCGACAACGCCCGCCGTCGTCAGCAGCAGAAACAAAGCTGCGAGGGAGAACCCGCGCGGCGGCGACGCCTGCGGCGGCCGCACGTATTGGTCCATGAATGAGTGTTCGCCCACGAAACGAAAGGCTCCTGGTTTGAAGAGGAAAGAGGAGGCCGTTCAGCGATCGTCGAGCAACTGCCCGTCCGCGCGATGTCCCAGACGCTGATAGACGGAAGAATCGATAGTCTCAGCGAGGAACCGAACTGAACCGTCGGCGAAGGCGAACTGGGCGCCTCCGCCGCCATGCCGGCTTTCGAATCCGCCGACGACGAGCGAGGGTTTTGCGGATAGACTGCCGCTGGGTTGGTATTCGAGCGTTTCTTCGACTCGATATTCGTCGGTAGAAAACCAAGGTGGCTTCACCGTACTATCCGGCAAGGAGGATCGCTCTGGCAATTCTTCCAGCGGCACAGCGAAGCCCTCGCGAACTGCTCCGGTCACCACCATCGCTGCCAACAAACCGCCCGCCGAGGTTGTGTTGTTGATGGGCGTTCCGGTATTCCTGAGCGTGGAGCGGCTCCCCGACAGCCAGCCCAACTCGGCGCCGCTGCTTAGCAGTATTTCGCCCAAAGCGATGGTTTGCGCGCGGCCGTCGCTGATATCGCGGTAGCGGATATTGCTGTTTAAAAATAGCACGCCGTGATTATCTTCGTCGATCGGGGCCTCGAGATCATGATGACAACCGGCATAATGGCTGCCGCCGATGCCCGAAACCGAGTCGCTGGGGCAATACAGCAGCGCCAGATAGTGGCGGCGCACGCGGGAGTTTCTGCGGTCGTAGGCGCTGACGGAAAAGTCGAGGTTTCGATAGAGGGAAGCTTGCTCGATGAAGGGCAGAATTTGAGCGATCCAACTCATGTGATAGCCGACCGGACGGCTCTCGAGCGGTCGTTTGGCATCAATGGTTCCGGGGGGCAGCGCCGCGTGCGACGACTCGTAGTTTTCGATCGCCAGCATCAACTGCGACAGATTGTTGGCGCAACTGTGCCGCCGCGCCGTCTCCCGCGCGGCCTGCACCGCTGGCAGCAAAAAGGAAACCAGCACGACGATAATGGCGATGCAAACCATGACTTCGATCAAAGTAAAAGCGGCTCGGCGCACGGCAAGCCGATTCTGAGCGGCGCCAGGGCGCGCGCCATGCCGATGACAACTGCGGCCGATGGGCGGTTGCCAAATCGCAAAGTCTCGCACGATTAAAAGCCTCTTTGTTCGTTGAGCAGTTGGCCGTCTGCCCGATGGCCGAGATATTGCAGCGTTTGCTGATTGATCGATTCGCTGAGGAAACGGGTCGACCCGTCGGCGAACGCGAAGTTCGCTCCGCCTGGATGATGGCTTTCGAAGCCGCCGACGACGAAAGCCGGCTTGACGTTTGGCGCCGGCACGAGCGCCGAGGTCCGGGCCGGCATGTTGGCATTGTCATCAATGGCTGCCAGCACGCCTCGCGACGACGAGTTGATGGGCGAACCGGTATTTCGTAGCGTGGCGCGCGTGCCGGATAGCCAGCCGAGATCGAGCCGGGTGGTCAGTTTTTCGCCGAACAGAATCGTCTGCGAACTGCCGTCGAGCAGATCGCGATAGCGAATGGCGCTATTCAGGAACAACACGCCATGATTATCGGCGTCGATGGGCGCTTCGACGTCATGGTGGCAGCCGGCATAATTGCTCACGCCGAGCGGCGCCACGCTATTGGAGTCGGGGTCGGACGGACAGAGGAAAACGCTCGCGCCCCAGTCTCGCAACGGAGCATTCGGCGGGGCATACGCGCCGGCGGAGAAATCGAGGCGGTCGTAGGCGTTTTGTTGTTCTAGCTGCGGCAAGATTTGCGCCAGCCAGCTAATGTGCTGGCCTTGAGCCACGCTTTCGATCGGCCCAGTGGCGTTAATTACGCCTGGCGGCAATTTTTCGTGCGCCGTCTCGTAGTTCTGTGCTGCCATGACCAATTGGCAGAGATTGTTGAGGCATTGCACGCGTCTTCCCGCCTCGCGAGCCGCCTGTACGGCCGGCAGCAGCAAGGCGATAAGTATGCCGATAATGGCAATCACGACCAGCAGTTCGACCAGGGTAAAGCCTTGGGGCGGACGCCGTTTCATGGGTTGTCTCCGGAAGGGGTCGCCTCGAATTCAATTTGCTTGCTCGTTCGCGCGCGCTTTGAGTAGCCGCTCGGAAAATCGGCTTGCACGCGAATTCGCCGATAGCCGGGCCGCTGCGGCTCTTGAGCGACTTCGATCTCAACGCGCGCGGGCGACTGCTGGAAAAGTTCGCTGGCCTCCACCTGCCAGGTTTCGCCGCGATAGTTGGCGTCGGCAATCAGGCGAGCTACGGCGCGATGCAGCCCCGCTTCCGCCAGCCAACGCGATTGGCAGGCATTTGCCTGGGCATCGAGCAGCTTGCGTTCGAGCGCCGCCAGTCGCAACAGCGCCCCGCCGATGATCGCCAAGAGCACCAGGCTGACCAGCACCGTGATCAGTACTGCGCCGCGATGGGGATGGCGCCGACAGCTCATGGCGCGGTCTCCTTGCCGGCGCCTGGCTGTTGCCCATGGGGGCGCAAGGCATCGGCATGGCGTCGATTGCGCCCGAGCGCCGCCTCGACGCGCCAGCCAAGCCTGACGCTAGAAGTCTGTTGGTCGTCGCCTGCCGCCAAGCTCATGGTCAAGATCCGCTGGGATGACATTGAGTCGATCTCGAAGGTCAACGCGAGCGGCTCAGGCAATGCATAGCTCTCTTGCCGATCTGCGCCCGATTCGCCTTGCGCCTTACGCAGCGCCCTGCCGGGTTCGCCAACGTAGGTAATTGTCTCGCCGCTAGCGCCATGAAGCGTCAGCCGAGGGAACGACCGTTCTGGCGAGTCGCGCTTCGTCGCCGACGGCATTTCAATGCTCGCATCCTCGGCCGCCGCCACATCAGCTCGAAACTGGCCTGACAGCCGCGAGAGCGATGCCGACTCCTGCAAATGCGCGCGGGCGCCTCGATCGGCGGCCAACAGCGCTCCAAGCAGCATGATGGCCGTCGTACCGATGATAGAGCCGACCGACATGACCACGATCAGTTCCACCAGCGAATAACCTCGGCGGCAAGCTGGCGAGCGGCTATTCATCGGCGCCTCCCTGCCGATAGATCCAGGTCGCCAACCGCAGCGTGCGGCGGTCTTTCGTCGCGCCGGGGCGCCAGGAAAGTTCCAAAGCGATGCGTTTGGCGGCCGGCGGACCGGATTGTTCGGTCAGGCCCAACTCGAGTTGGCCTTCAGGCAATTGCCGTTCGGCGTTGGTTTCAGCGCCGAGCCGGGCCAATCGTTCGGTCGTCAATTCTCGCCAAGGCACGTTGGTCGACCGCTCCAAAACATTTTCAGCCATTTCCATGGCGTGCTGCCGCAACTCGGCGGCTTGGCGCTGTTTTGCCATGGCGCTAAGGGTTGCCAGCGCCAAAGAAAGCGCGGCGGTCAGCATGGCGGCGGCCGCACAGAGTTCAACGATGGTAAACGCACGGCGCGTCGCGGCAACGCTCATAGCAAGTTCTCGATCAGGCTCACGAGCGGAAGGAACATGCCAATGACGATCACGCTTGTCACGCCGCCCAGCAAGAGCACGACTGCCGGCGTCAGCAATTGAGACGTCGCTCGCAGTCGATAAATGCATCGGCGTTCGATTCCGGCGGCGGTTTCTCTCAATGCCCAGGCTAGGTTTCCCGCACGTGCGGCGGCCCGCAATAAGCCGGCCTCGTGCTCGCGCAGCAGGCCGTGCTGCAGAAAACTGTCGCACCAGTCGGCGCCAAGGGAAATATCGCCGAGCGCCAGGGCCAGCCGGCGCCTTAAGGACGGATTGGGATAACTGCGCGCCAGCGCCATTAAACCGATCTCCAGCGGGCGCTCTGCTTCGGCCGCGGTCGCCGCGGTGCGCAGAACGGTCGCCATATTCCAACGCCTCACGAACGCGGAAATGAGCGGCGGCTCCCAGAGCACGACCCCCAGATATCTTAGCGCCACATACACGAATATCGCGAGCGCGAGAAACGGCAGCATGAATGTCAGCGGAGTGAATGTGAGAAGCGCGTCGCTAATGTTGATCAGCGCTAGCGTCGCGCCCGGCAGCTCGAGGTGAAAGTCTTGGAAAATCTTCTTCATTGCCGGCATGATCTTCAGCATCATGAACGCATTGACGCTGATGATCGCTGAGGTCGTGACGAACAGATACCAGTAGATTGCCGCCATTTTGTCGAGGGCGCCGCGCGGCAAGTGCAGTTGGGTTGCCTCGGCGAGAGCGGGGCCCATCGCTCCGGTTTCTTCTCCAGCTTCGATGATCGCCAACGCCTTAGCCGACGCCAATCCGCCGATTTGCCTCAAAGCCCGGCTAAGCAATTCGCCGTCCGCGAGCGATTGGGCCAGCCGTCGAGCCTTCCTGCCGAACCCGCCTCGCCATTCGTTGGAGAAAGCCTCTACGGCGGACGAAAGCGGCATCGATTTTCTGGCGGCGGCCGCCAGCACGACCATCAGCGAAGCCTGCCGAGCGGCGCGGTATTTCCAGTATTCCTCGCCAAATAAGACCAAAGCGACGATCAGCAGCAAGATCACCAGGGCGCTCAGGAACAGCAGACAGCTTTCCAGCAACCCGATCGCGATCATGACGCGACCGACGACCGAGAGCGATAAGTGCAGCGCGTCCTCGGGTTCTTCGGTGCGGCCATAGTAGAACAATCTTAGTGAGGCCAGCACGGCAATGCCGAGAAGCACCAGCCCCGGAAAGCTCTGCGCCGAAATCATGTTGGAGAGCGTATTGGAGGTCATGAAATCAGCTCAGCTTTTCAATCAAGCCGATCATGGGAAACAGCACGGCGGCGATCAAAAAGAAGATGCCCCAGAGCACGATCAAAAAAGTCAGGGCAGGCACGGCGGTTCGCAACAGGCCGAGTTGAGATTGCAATCTGCCGTCGAACATCTCGGAAGCCATGCGCAGCGCCTCGGGCAATGCGACCGCCCGTTGACCCCAAACGACGATCGGACCCAAACTGCGCGGGAAAGCCGAGTGCAATGCAAGCGATTCATCGAGGGAGCGGCCCTCTTCAATCGCTCCCGCCGCCTTGCGGCTGGCGACGGACAACTCGGCGTCACGGCTCCCCTCGCCCGCCATCCGCAACGACTCCGCCAGCGGCAGCCGACTCTCCAGAAGCAACGCCAGCAGCCGGACAAATCGCGACAAAGCGGCCCACCGGGCAATGGGCCCCAGCAATGGAAACGACTTCAGCATGCTGCGCAATTCGGGCAGGTCGGAGGACAACCAGATCAACAGCCAGACGCCGAGTATGACCGCCATGTTTCCCAACAGCGCATACATGCCCGCGTCGGAGAAGCCGACGGCGATTTGCGTTGGCATGGAAAAACTCGTTTCGAAATCGTCGAGTATTTTTGACAACGAGGGAAACACCGCGACCGCGAAGAAGGTAAAGATGCCGAACAGAAGCGAGATCAGAATCGCCGGATACGCCAGCGTGAGCGCGATCTGACGATGCAATTCCGCAGCACGATGTTCCAACGAGACGAATTCTTCCAAGACGGTTGCCAGCCGCCCGGAGCGCAGTCCTGCGAACACGAGTCCGCGAACATGAGGCGGAAATCGATGTCCTTGTGAAGCCACCGCCTGATCAAGCGGGGTCCCCTCGGTCAGGCGGCGCGAGACCGCCAGCAACGCTCTTGCCAGTCTGCTCTTCGGCATCTCCAGCGCCGCCGCCTTCAGGCCGGCGTCCAGCGGCACGCCCGAACTTGCCAGGCCAGAAATTAGTGCACTCAAGTCGACTGCAGCGGAGAGTGAAAGCTGCTCTCCATTCGGCACGATTTCGGCGTCAACGGCTTCGCCGGCATCGACCGGAGCTTCGGCCACTCGAATCGCCCGCAGTCCCGCCGCGGAGAGTTGGGAGATGGCCTGCTCGCGCGATGCTGCGGCGATCTCGCCGGACGTCTTGCATCCGTCGCGTCCCTCGGCTTCGTAACGGTAGGTCGGCATCTTGTATCAGAGCTCGCTTATCGATTTCAACAGCGACGTCCAGGGCCAAAAGAGCAATAATCCGTAGGCCAATACCGTCCCGCCGCCGACTCCAACGGTCAATAACATGGGCAGAAAAAGTTGCGCCGCTTCAGATCGTTCTCGGGCCCTTGCGCGATAGGTATCCGCGGCATGGCGCAGTGCGGCGGCGAGTGCGCCTTGCCGCTCGCCGGTTTGCACTAACCAGCACAAGAGGGGCGGGAAGTCGGGCGCCGCGGCCAGGCATTCGTCCAGCGAAGCGCCTTGACGCAACCGCGCGGCCAGACGCTGGGCTTCGTCGCCAAGCAGCCGGCTGCCGCTGGCCTCGGCCGCCAGGGTAATGCTTTCATCGAGCGGCGCTTCTGCTTCGACGAGCAACGAGAGCACATCGGCGAACATCGCCGCCTGCGACAGACGCAGTAATCGGCGCGCGCCGGGAATCCAACTGAACCAACGCCCGGCTTGCCCTGACTGCAGGATCAGCGCTCGACCAGACAACAGCCACCAGAATGTAAATGCTGCCAAAACGATCAGTGGAACCGCCGGTCCCCAGTATCGGATCGTCGGTCCGGCGCTGGCGGCCTGCTCGATCCAGGCCGCCGCATCGATATCAAACGATTCGTAAGCCGGAGCGGCGACTGGCGCCACCCAGAGCACAAAACCGATCCAGAGCAAATAGGCCAACAAGAACACGATCAGCGGATAAAGCAGCGCACTGCCCGCCATGTTGCGCAGTTCGACCATGCGTCTGGCCGTGACTGCCAACTTTTCCAGCACGACCGTCAGGCGACCCGTTTTTACGCCCGCCTCAATCACCGCGGCGTAAAGGCGAGGAAAGTGCCCGCGCTCGGCGGCGATTGCCTGACTGAGGTTCTCGCCGCGCGACGTCCGCTCTCCGAGCTGGGCGGCGATCTGGCCCAAGCGGCCAGGCACGTCGTTCGCCAGCCCAAGCAGGCCTTGATCTAGCGGCACGCCGGCGCGCACCATTGCTGCGATTTCGTCGTTCAGTGCGATCAGGTCGTCTAACGAAATTGCGGAAAGTCGTTGCGAGCCCGATAACGCCACGAGAACCCGTCTCCTGTGTTACGACTGAAGAGCAAGCCGTATGAAGCCAGAAGTGTAACGTGCTTCAAACGTCGATTTTAACTGTTTTGTCGCCGATTGATAGTTGCGTCGGTTTGGCACGCGGCGGCAATCGCTCGTCTGCCGTCGCTCGCAAAGTTTTATAGACGTCGCCAGAAGTTTTTCTGGCGCGGGCCGTTGGTTGCCGCGGCGGAATGGCATCAGGCGGCAAACCCAAGCACGCGCCGCACCTCCGCCGGACTGGTGATACCGGCTTCCACGGCCTGACGAGCTCGCTGCCAGCGGCTGACCATGCCCGCTTGAATCGCCAACTGCTCGAGTTGCGCTGCGTCGCTGCGAGACAAGATCGCGCGGCCGAGTTCGGTGTTTTCGGCTTTGAGCATTTCGGCCAGCAAAATGCGCCCCTGGTATCCCGTGCCGCGGCATTCGGCGCAGCCGGTTGGCAGCCAACCTCGCGATGCCGGCAGGCCCAGCAGGGCATCGTTATCTGTGGCCGGCCGCGCACAACGACAAAGCTTTCTGACGAGCCGTTGCGAAACGATCGCCAGGATGCCGCTGCGCAACAGATAAGGAGCGATGCCCATATCCGACAAGCGGCTGATCGCTCCGGCCGCGCTGCCGGCGTGAAACGAACTGAGCATCAGATGTCCGGTGAGCGAAGCCTGAAATGCAACTTCGGCGGTGACGCTATCGCGGATTTCTCCGACCATGATCACCTCGGGATCCTGGCGCAGCAAGAAACGCAGTCCTGTGGCCAGATCGAATCCCGCAGCTGGATTTACCTGCGATTGGGCGACTCCCGTCACCTCTGCCTCGATCGGATCTTCGAGCGAGGCCAGACTGCGCCCGCCGGCGGTTTGAGCGACGATTTCGCGCAAACACGCATAGAGCGTTGTCGTTTTGCCGCTGCCGGCGGGCCCGGTGATGAGAACGGCGCCCGAAGTTTCGGCCAGCAAACGTCGCAGGTCGGCGGCCATTTCAGGCGCAAAACCGAGCCCGCCGAGATCGAATTGTCGCACTCGGTCGGCGAGCAGACGCACTACGGCCTTTTCGCCGTAAAGCGTCGGGAAGGTGCTGACGCGCACTTCAAGCTCGCTGGGGCTGGACCGCATGCGGCCTTCTTGCGGTGCGTCGTTGCGATAAGTGAGCAACCCGGCGAGCACTTTCAATCGCCCAATGACGTTTGGCGCCGCGCGCTGCGGCAGCCGGACGACATGCTGCAACACGCCATCGATTCGCCAACGCACATCGAGCCCGTCGGCGAACGGTTGCAGATGAATGTCGCTTGCTTCCGCCGCACGGCCCGCGGCCAGCAGCTGGTCGACCAGCTCGGTGGCATACTGCGGCTGTGCGGGATCAAGCGAGGCAAGTTGCTCGCGGAACGGAGCAGCGGCGGCATCGGATGCAGCAAACGTATCAGGCATGGAACAACGCGTTCGATATCTTTCTGATTCAAGGCGCCATAGACCGGCAGGTGGTGCACGCGGAACGAGATAGGAGTTAACTCAGCTTGCTATTGTGCCAGCCGTCGCGAAGTTTTGCCAATTTCAAGCAAAATCGGCAAAATCTTTCCGCGTTCTCATGTCTCCCCTTCAAGCGGGCGGTGCGGCGTTTACAATGGCGCCAGTCCGGGAAGCCAATTTCAGATTCTAGATTCTTCGAGCATTCAACCGATTGCGGCGCCCTTCATGAACCTGCTTAGTCGTTTGCCTTTGGCCGTTGCCGAATCGGCAGTCTACGGCCCCTCGTATGGCGTGCTGAACTTTCTCATTCGATCTCCCAAGCCGCTCGATGCAGAAACGGCCTGGAAGACCGTCGCGGGCGCCCCACCGGCCGCGGTGAATTGGATACGGAACGCCTGGCCTCCCGTCTTTCTGCGCGGCGCATTAATTGCCGCCAAGCAACGCCAAGACCACGTGCTTGGCATCTCGGCGCACTACGACGTATCGAACGACTTTTACAAGCTGTTCCTTGACAAGAAGTACATGTTCTATTCCTGCGCCGATTTTCTTACCGGTCGGGAGACGCTGGAAGAAGCGCAGCAAAACAAGGCAGACTTCATCCTGCGGCTGATTGATCCGAAACCCGGCGAAAAGATTCTGGAACTAGGCTGCGGCTGGGGCGCTATGCTCAAGCGACTTTACGAGGCGACCGGAGATAAAGAGAACTTGTCCGGCTATACGATCTCCAAAGAGCAAGTGGCTTACAATGAAACGCACAACGGCTTTCAGGTGGAATTCCGCAACTTTATTACCACCGACTATCCCGCCGAAGCCTACGACAAGATTTATTCGATCGGGGCCTGGGAACACGTGCGGCCGCGCGAAGTGCCCGAACTGCTGGGCAAACTCTACCAAGCGATCAAGCCGGGCGGCCGGTTGGTGAAGCACTTTTTCTGCCGGCTCCAGGAGCGGTTTCCGCCCAGCGCTGTCGTCAGTCAGCTCTTCTTCCCGGGCTCGGTCAATTCTTCGTTGCGCTATCACATTCGCGCTTGCGAGGCGGCCGGGTTTCGCGTGAGCCACGCTTCGATTCACGATTACCGTCCGACGCTGCGCGCCTGGTTCGACAATCTGGATAAAAACCGCGAGCAGGCTCTGCAGTTGGTCGACGTGCAAACGTTCAACCGCTACATGGTTTTCTTTCCCGCCTCGTGGCGGTACTTCGACGACATGACTGGTTTTGTCGTTCGTTTGCGGCTTGAGAAACTTGCTTGAGATGAGGGATTGGCCGCGTCCCGCCGGCGTACGGACGGAATTCGCAAGCGCCTGACGTTACTTCATAGGTTTGAGTTCGATGCCATCGAAGGAGAACTCTCCTGTAGCTCCGAGCGTGCCGATATAGAGCACCGCCAGACGGGCGTTGCGAGGCACTTCGATGCGGGATTTCTTTTCGATCCAATCGAACGTTCCAGTCCAAGGGCCCAGTTCGCCTTCGCCGACTTGCTCTCGCGTCAGGTCATAAAAGTTGATCATCAGCCGCGGCTGCTGGTCAGGATTCAGAGGAGACGGCCGCACGTCGTTCGCCTTGACCCACAGCTTGACGTCCAACTCGCGAATTTTCCGGCCGTCGACGCCGAACGCCTGCAGCGCCTGAGCGAAACGTCCGGGCGTATTGTTCTTGAAAGTCATCACGGTGCTGCCTTCCGGCGCATTGGACGATTGCGCCAGCGTGGCCTGCCGAACGTAGTACCAGCCGTCGGGCAGTCCCTTGATCACGGTCGATTCCTCAAAGCCGCCATTGAGCAAGGCGGGTTTGGTCGAATCGTACTCGATCTCGCGCAGGTTCTCGGCGGTTCCCGTCATCGGCACGAACATCGTGCCTTCAATGGCTTCTTTCTCGAGCTTGCCGTCGACCTTTTTGAAGAGGTACATCACCTGGTTGAATCGCTGCCCGACGGGCACGATCATCCGTCCGCCGTCTCGTAACTGGTCCTGCAGCGGCTGCGGAATTTTTTCCGGCGAACACGTGACGATAATCTTGTCGAATGGGGCGTGTTCGGCCCAGCCTTGGTAACCGTCGCCGATCTTGGTGTGCACGTTTTTATAGCCGAGTTTCTTCAATGTCTCGGCGGCGCGAAGACCCAGCGGGCGCTGAATCTCGATCGAATACACGTCTTTCACGATCCCGCTCAGCACGGCCGCCTGGTAGCCGCTTCCCGTGCCGATTTCCAGCACGACGTCGGTCGGCTGCGGATCCAGATATTCAGTCATCGAGGCGACGACGAAAGGCGGCGAGATGGTTTGTCCTTCGCCGATCGGCAAGGCCATGTCGTAGTAGGCCTTCTTGCGCTGGTCGGCCGGCACAAACTCGTGCCGCGGGACAGTTCGCATCGACTGGATCACGCTCGGATTCTTGACGCCCGCCGCCACGACGGCTTCATCCACCATTCGCCGACGTAACTCGGCGTAGCGGTCGGCTGCGGCAGACGAAGCGGCGGCCAAGCTGGCCGCCGCCCATGACAGCAGGAATGCCGATCGCGTTATCGCAGCCGCCTTCATTTGAGCCCGCATAACTTGTCCTCGTTCGTCTGGACCGCGAAGAGGCACGCGCCGGGCCGAGTACCGAGGTCCGACAAAGCCGGCGCACCCGGTTCCCCGCAGGAATCTGCTCAACGGCGCACGGCAAGGGAATGCCTCGTCCGGCTTAGGGACGCTGCGCCTTACAAATTACTGCGGTCGGTTGTCGGCGTTGTCCATCAAATACTCAACAGCATCAGGCGATTTCGACTTCATCCATGAAACCCAGCAAGCCGCGAGCACGCACGGGGTGCTGAAGTTTGCGGACCGCCTTGGCTTCGATCTGGCGAACGCGTTCGCGAGTCACAGAAAAGATCTTGCCCACTTCTTCCAGAGTATAAGAATACCCGTCGGCCAAACCGTAACGCAACCGAAGGATTTCCCGCTCACGATAATTCAAGCCTTCCAGCACGTCATTGATGCGCTGCTTGAGCAAGTCGTGAGTCATCGGCTGCAACGGATCCTCCTCGCGATGGTCTTCCACAAATTCCCCAAAGAAGCTGTCGTCATGGTCCCCGACCGGCTGGTCGAGCGATAGCGGCTGACGGGTCATCTTCAGCACGCAACGGGTTTCTTCCAACGTCAGGCCGGCGGCGGCAGCCGTTTCTTCTACCGTCGGCTCGCGACCCGTTTGCTGCAGCAGATCTCGGGTCACGGTCCGTACACGGCCCATGGTTTCGATCATGTGGACCGGCAGACGGATCGTGCGGCTCTGGTCGGCGATGGCCCGCGTGATGGCTTGCCGAATCCACCAGGTGGCGTAGGTCGAGAATTTGAAGCCGCGGCCGTGCTCGAACTTGTCGACGGCCCGCATCAACCCTGTATTGCCTTCTTGGATCAGATCCAGGAAGCTCAGCCCGCGATTGCGATATCGCTTGGCAATGGAGACCACCAACCGGAGGTTACCGGCCGACAGCACACGTTTGGCCGCGTCATATTCCTGCTGAAATGCCGCCGTTCGGGCCGTCCGCGCTCGCAACGTAGAGGGGCTCTCCAGCGTGATTTGCATCAGGTATCTCAATTCCGATCGCAGTTCGGCCGCCCGCTGCGCCATGTGGCGCTGGCCGCGAATTTCGAGCAGTTGCGCCATCAGCGAATCCATCCGCGTCGAGATCTCTTGCAGCTTTTCCATCAGCGGTTGCAGGCGTTGCGTTCTCAATTCGAGCTCTTCGACCAGCCGCACCGCCTTATGACGCCGCAGCACCAGCCGCCGCCATGCTTCGCGCCGCTCGCTCATTTTCCGGCTCTTGCTGATCGCCACTTTGAAATCGACGCGATTCTGACGCAGCAGATGATCGAGTGTGGCCAGATTGGGACCGAGCAGCGCCATAATCTGCTTCTTCTGGGCTGCATCGGTCACCGAGACGTCGATCGTACGATCGAGCCGCAACTCTGCGTCACGAACCTTTTTCAACAAGCTGACGGCGCCTTGCAGGATGAAGTCGCTGCCCAGCAGGCTCAAACGGTACTTTTTCCGCGTCAGATCAATCTTTTTGGCGGAGGCGATTTCCTGCTCGCGATTCAGCAGCGGAATCTCGCCCATTTGCATCAGGTAGATGCGCACCGGATCTTCGATGCGTTCTCCGCCTGACATGGTTTCCAATTCTTCGTCGCCGAAATCGCGCTCTTCCTGCTCTTCCGGTTCATCGACGGCAACAAATTCGTCGGCGGCTTCCAGACGATTTTCGACTTCATGATCGTCTTCAGCGAATTCCGATTTAAAGCCCGACGACCGCGAGCCGACGTTCTTATCCGATTTCTTGCCGAACTTCTCGTTGGAAGAAGAAATTCCGTAGCGTGGGGTCTTGCCCGACGGACGACCGGCGGAATTCTTACGTGTTCCAGAGGCTCGCTTCGTGACTTTGGCCAAGGTCAGGTTCCTCATGGCGGTTGGCGGTTAAACCCAGTTGCGTCGTTGGCGTTCGATGCCAGCCATGAAAAGCACGTCCGGCGCCAAGAGCCGGCCGCGGCTACCGCGGTCAAGTCACAAACCATTACGCGGAAAAGGTTACGGCTCAACGCTTGGGCCTTGTTTCCAGCCGAAGACCAGTGCCTCATGATGCCGCGATGCATCAAAGCCCCGTCAGGCCGCGTCGAATTTTTTCAACGCGTGGTCCGCCGGCGGCAAACTCCGCTGCCATTGCACGATGGTCGTTGCGGGGCGAGCGGGTAACGATCCGAGCAAATGGGGTGAAAACTCAGCTGAGCACTAAAGAAAAGAGCCGCCCGGGGGCGGCTCTTTCTGTCTCGAATCTAGCCATGTTGCCGTTTTGCGACCGGCCGCTGCCCGTCACCGGCAAAAGGCGTTATTTGTTGGTGACGACGTTCAACTGAGGATCGAAGCGAGCTTCATAGGCCAGGCTGTTCAGAAACTTGTTGCCGGCAATGAACTCGTCCGGAGTAATGTCGCCGATGAGCGAACGCAGCAAATCGTGCATGTCGTCGGTAATCAACCGCACTTCGCGATAGTTTTCCGTGCCGATACCGGTGCTGTAGGGCTGCTTGACTCTCTCGGCAAACAAGGCGTTGAGCGCATCTCGCTGAGGAGCGAATTCTTCTCGCTTCAAAATGTGGGGCCACTTAATCTCGCCCTTGGCGGCGTCCAACTGCTCGACCGTCAACCGATCTGGGATGCGAGAATTGCTGAAGCTAATCAGCTTCTCCATGCTAGGGGTCGGCCGGCGCGTTTCGGCTCGGTAGCTGGCGTTCATTCGCCGCATTTCGAAATACGTTTCTTCTCGCTTTTTCTGATTGTCGATCCAGTGCTCGTAGGCGTCTTGATAGTTCTTGGCGGCCATCGCTGTCATCAAGTTGTATTCTCCCGCGGCGGCCGTTTGCATGGCGGAACCCGCCAGGAAGCTTCCGGCAGCCATAGAGCCAGCGCCATATCCGTAACCGCCGTAGCCCATCCCCGGAAATCCGCCGCCAAAGAAGGCGCCGCCGGTAGGCCCGCCCCAAAACTGAGCCTGCGCCGAACTTGCCAGCCCGATGGTAGCGAGGGCGCTCAATGCGACAATTCTCAAGAGCTTCGTACCCATGATTCATCTCTCCAGGCTTTGCATTGTTCGCGAACGGCTGGTCTCGGCATCTCTTAACTCTTCCGTTCCCCGCCGGTAATACGTAGCAAGCCGCGTACCGGTTCGCCTCATTTGCCCCGTTAAATCCTTAACTGCCCCTTGAGTCAATATTTAAGTGTGGAAAAATGCGAGAAACGTTACTCCAGCGGTTCCGTCCAACTGTTCAAACGGTGGGCGGGAATGACGCACCAATGTGCTCAATTCGTCCCAAAATTAGACAGCCAATGAGACGGCGGTCAGCTTCAAGAGGTTCTTGCTCTCCGCAAATCCACCCTCGTTTCTCGAAATCCCATGATAGCCTGGCGCGAATCGAGCCTCCAGACGCTTGCTCGGCCGTTTCGGTCGCATGGCGGGCTAACGCCTGATCGGGCTGAACGTTATGATGCCTCTCTCAAGCTCGATGGTCCTTGGGAGACGCCTGCTTCATGCCCCCTAGCTCCTCTGAACGCCTGGACGATCTGGTTCGCCGCTACGCAGAGTTCGAAGCCGAAATTGCCACCGGCGGCGGACAGGCGGCGATTCAAAGGCAGCATGCCAAGGGACGATTGACCGCGCGCGAGCGGATTCGGCATCTCATCGATCCCGACACTTCCTTTTTCGAAATCGGTCTATGGGCGGGATGGGAAATGTATGTTGACTGGGGCGGCGCCCCGGCGGCAGGAGTGGTCTGTGGCGTCGGCGTCATTTCTGGACGCCGGCAAATGATCATCGCCAACGACGCAACGGTGAAGGCGGGCGCCTTTTTTCCCGCGACGGCCAAAAAGGTTCTGAGAGCGCAGCGAATCGCCTTCCAAAATCGCTTGCCGCTCGTCTACCTGGTCGATTCGGCGGGCGTCTTCTTGCCGCTGCAAGAAGATGTCTTTCCGGACGAAGACGATTTTGGCCGCATCTTCCGCAACAACGCCGTCATCTCGGCGGCGGGCATCGGTCAAGTCGCCGCGATCATGGGCAACTGCGTCGCCGGCGGCGGCTACCTGCCGGTGCTGTGCGACAAATTGTTAATGACCGAAGGCTCCGGATTATATCTGGCGGGGCCCGCGCTGGTGAAAAGCGCCATTGGCCAGGAGGTCTCGAGCGACGAGTTGGGGGGCGCTCAGATGCACGCCCAGGTCAGCGGCACGATCGACTACCGCGACCCGAACGACGAGGCTTGCCTCGAGCGGTTGCGACGTCTGGCCGCCGCCGTGGCGCCCGATCCGGCGACGCCCGCCGCTCCTTTCGCGAGGCACGCGCCCGCGCCGCCCGCTCGGCCCGGTCACGACATTTACGCACTGGTCAGCGCGAACCCGCGACGCGACTACGAAGTGCGGCAGGTGTTGGAGTGCGTTGTTGATGGGGGCAGCTTCGACGAGTATAAGGCCGAGTACGGCCAATCGATTGTCTGCGGCACGGCGCGGTTGGGCGGTTTTCCAGTCGGCATCATTGCCAATCAACACCATCAGGTGCGGCCGGCCGATGGTCCTGTACAATTCGGCGGCGTACTCTATGTGGATAGCGCCGAGAAAGCCGCCCGGTTTGTGATGAACTGCAACCAGGACTGGTTGCCAATCATCTTCCTGCAAGACGTTAACGGCTTTATGGTTGGCCGCGATAGCGAACGTGCGGGCATCATCAAGGCAGGCGCCAAGCTGGTCAACGCGATCAGCAACAGCCGCGTCCCCAAGCTCACGGTGCTCGTCGGAGGTTCGTATGGGGCGGGCAATTACGCACTGTGCGGCAAGGCTTTCGATCCCCGTCTGATTCTGGCCTGGCCTTCCGCCCGCTATGCAGTGATGGGGGGCGAACAGGCAACCTCGACATTGCTCGATGTCACGATCAAGAGCCTCCAGCGGCAAGGTCAAACCATCGACGCCGAAGAACTAGGCCGGCTGCGCGATCGGGTCCGCGCCGATTACGAACGTCAGACCGATGCTCGCTATGCCGCTGCACGCGGCTGGGTCGATAAGATCATCGACCCGGCCAACACGCGCGACGAACTCATTTTCGCCCTTGAGATCGCCACTCGACACGCCGAACTCGAACCGTTTCGCTTAGGCGTATTTCAGGTTTAGGCGTCAGGGATCAGGCTAGTGGAACAGGAGTGATCTATTTTCGACTTCCGACTCCGAGCATCCGCTTACGTCAGGTCACGATATTCGCGGCGCTCGAAGATCAACATCGCCAAGAGCATGGCGCCAAGAGCGATGCCGGCCAGCACCCACGTCGCGGAATTGGCGGAAATAGGCTCAAAAAAATCGGGTCGATTCAGGCCTTCGCTGGCGCCATAAGAATACATCAGCGAGCGTCCGTAGAAATTTACCGCCACGCGCTTCACGATGCCGGGCAGATTGCCCAGCAGGACTTCCATGAAGATGGCATAGATCAAGGCCACGATCGTTGCATGGCGCAGCGCTACGGCGAAAAGATGGAACAAGGCGATGTAAGCCAATGTGACAAACAACACAGCCGGCAAGTAGAGCTGATAGGCCAATTCGCCGGGTTCGCCGGCCAATCGGCAATAGAGAAAGAAAGCGGCTGCCGTCAGGCCGATAGTCAGAGGCAACGTAGCGGCGAATTTAGCCAGCAAAACGAGTGAACGCGGAATAGGCCGCACGAGCAGGAATAGCAACGTCCGATCTTCGCGATCGCCGCCGACGCTGGCCGTGCCGTAGGCGAGCGCACAGATCGGCACGAGAAACGAGGCGAACACCAAGATCACGAAATTGCTGAACATGGTAAAGGCGACTTCGGCGTCTTCCATCCGGTCGTAGCGGCGGCGCAGCAAGAACAGCGCTCCGCCTGCGAGTGGAAATAGAATCATCAAGCTGCTGGCGGACCACAACAGTCGGCGGAAAGAGAGCCAGACGAGAGTCAGCCAGGCGCGCAGCAAACGCATCATGCGCCTTTCTCGAGATAGCCAAAGACGGCATCGGCGCCGGCGTCGAGCGTTTGCAGGCGGCGGACTTCCAGGCCATGTTCTAGCACCAGGTCGCCTAGAGCGGCGAAGAATCTCGCCGGCGCTGCGGTTCGCACGATCAACGCATCGTCCTGGATCTCGATACTGCGCACCTCGGCGAACTCAGCCAACAGCGCCGCCAGCCGCCGTAGTGGCGTTGCGGCAATCTCGATCGTGAGCGGCTGGTCATCGAGCATTTCCCGAATTTTGGCCAATGTGCCCGACGCCAGAATTCGGCCGCGCGAGATCACCAAGATCGTATCCGCCAGTTGCTCAATTTCGACCAGAATGTGCGTCGACACGAGAATCGTCTTGCCCGCATCGGCTAGTCGTACCAGCAACTCGTTGATTTCCTTGCGCCCGCCGGGATCGATGCCGCTGAGCGGCTCGTCGAGCAGCAGCACAGGCGGGTCATGAACCAGCGCCTGGGCCAATTTGACGCGCTGTCGCATGCCGTGGCTGCAACCTGCCAGGCGCCGCTGGGCGCGACTGGTCATATCCACTTCGGCGAGCGCCAGTTCAGTTCGCTCGCGCGCTTCTCGCCGAGAATAACCGTACAGCCGCGTCATCGCATACACGAACTCGCGTCCTGTCATCTCTTCGTAAAAGCTATTGATATCAGGGCTATAGCCAAACAGTCGTTTGGCGGCGGTCGACCAGGCCGCATGCGCGCCGATGCGCACCTCGCCCGAACTGGGCCGAAGCTGGCCGCTGGCGAGCTTGATCAACGTCGACTTGCCGGCGCCATTGGCGCCCAGCAGTCCAGTGATTCCAGGGCCGATCCGGCAACTGATATTGTTGACGCCAATGACCGGTCCGTAAAACTTCGTGACGCGATCGAAGGACAGAAACATGGCGGCATCCTTGCTCATTCTACGACGTCGACCGACCGCACGCGCCGGGCTAGAGCAAGCAGTGCCAAACCGCACGTTACGGCCAGCAGGGTTGCGGCCCAGAGGGCGAACTGCCGCTCGTCTCCATTCTTCAACTCTCCGCTCCCCAGCCGGCCGGCGAAGTGAATATCGCGCCAGGGGTCAATCAGATTCAAATAATCGTACTTGCTTCTCGCCAGTAGCGGACGAATCAGCTTAGGCAAAATGAATAAGGTGGCCCAGGTGATGGCGATTGGCGCCACGCGCTGCAGGTACGCCGACAAACTGGCCAGCCAGATGCTCAGCACGGTCGCCATCACCGCCCCATAGCTCAGCGCGGTTGCCAGGGCGCGCCAGTTGTCGATCCAATACCGGAGCGAAGGGCCAAGCATGCCAAATTCCAGATACAGCAAGCATGCGGGCACGGTCGTTAGCAGCGAAACGATCGCGCCGATGGCTAACAGCTTGCCGACAATGTAGTGCCGCCGATCGATCCGACGCGAAAGATAGAAGGGCAGTGCGCCGGAGCGGAAGTCGCTGCCCACCAGCAGGCTACCGGAGAAGGCCAGCAAGATTACGACGGGGACGCCCTGCCGCTCCATGAATGCGACGTAACCATTTTGCGCTGTTCCGGTCCTAGGCGCGAGAAAGCCGAGGGGCTCCAAAACCATGCGACGAGCTTCGGGCGCCTGCCCCGCTTGATTGACGAAGTAAATCAAGCCCCATACGAGCAGGAAATGGGTCAGCCCCAAGGCCAGGACCAGCCAATAGGCTTTGCGGCGAAAGACCTGGATCATAGCAACCCGCACAATCGCCAACGAAGCCAACCATGGCGAGCGCAATGAGCCATGCCAGCCGTGGTAGTGGGCGACGTCAATCGACATGGAGGTTGCTCGGCGATGGACGAAGCCTAGGACGGCGTCAGCACGATTTTTCCAGACAGCGTACCGGCCTTGTGCAGCGTGTTTGCTTCCTGCAACTCGTGGGCCTGCGCCGCTTCTGCTAGCGGCAGCACGCGGTCGATGCGAGGCTTCAACTGGCCGGCCGCCAGCCAGCGGTTGATGTCGACGGAACAAGCGCGCTGCTCCTCGGGCGAGGCATTGAACATGGCGAAGCCGAACAGCGAACAGTCTTTGACATAGAATGGCCCGACAGGCAAGACCGGCCGCGCTTCGCGGCCCGCCATCACAATCATCCGGCCGCGCGGCGCCAATAGCGGCACCGTCCGTTCGAAATTCGGCTCTCGCAACGTTTCCCACCAGACGTTCACGCCGCCGGGCGCGAAGTGGCGGATCGCGGCGTCGATGTCTTCCGATTGATAATTGATGGCTAGATCGGCCCCCAGCGCTCGGCAGGCTTCGACTTTGGCCGCCGAGCCGGCAGTCGTGATCACGCGGGCCCCGATGGCCTTCGCCATTTGCACCACGGTCGAACCGACGCCGCCTGTGCCGCCATTGACGAACAGGATTTCGCCCGCGGCCAACTTGGCGCAGCGGATCAGTCCCAGGTGCGACGTGATGCCGACCAAAGCAATGGCGGCTGTCTCCTGATCGTTCACGCCATCGGGCGTTGGGTAAAGCCAGTTCTCGTCGACCGCGGCAAACTCGGCAAACGTCCCCTGGCGGCCCAAAAGGCCTTGGTTGCTCCCCCACACCCGGTCGCCCGGCTTGAAACGTTTGGCCTCGGGTCCGCATTTCTCCACCACGCCGGCCAGGTCGCAGCCGACAATGAACGGCAGCGGCAGTTCCATCTTCACCGTGCCGCTGCGGATGTAGGTGTCGATCGGGTTGACCGCCACTGCCTTGACCCGCACCAAAACTTGGGCGCCTGAAGGTTCCGGCGTGGGCAGATCGCCGTAAATGATATTTTTTGGTGGCCCGACTTGGTTAATGTAAGCGGCTTTCATAGGTGCGATTTCAGAGGGTCGCCGGGGTTCGAGTTTTGTCTAAGGCAGCCGCGCATGGCGTCAGCAGCGCTGCTGAGTAGGTGATTATGTTGCCAAGTGCATGAGTTACGCAAGTTGGCGCCGAAGTTCCGCGATTCGGTTCAGCGCAGCGAGATTCGAGTGGCGCCGCCGCAAATTTCCTTGCACTTTCCCCGCGGTTTCCCTAGAATCCCGCCGCCGCTCCATTGGCGGTTATGGGCTGCTCTTTTTCTTCTTCAACGACGGAGATTGCTATGAATGCCGCGTCTGTTGCCTTGCTGGCGCGGTTTTCGCGACGCCCCATACCGAGGACTGATTGCAGCTTAGTCCGCGTTTGACGCCTGGATCGCATACTGCCTCAATGCCGCGCGCTGGCGCGAGGCGTGCCCGTGTGCTCATTATTCTATCGCTGGAAAACGAGCAATTCGCCGGGCTGCCGATTGCAATCTGAGCGGCGCAAGTGAAAATCCAACGCAACTTGCGCGCTGCCAGCGCTGGTCGCCGCGCCGAGACCCGTTCGTTCGCTAACTTTTCTCAAGGATCACCGGGAGTGCAGTCAATGTTTTTTGGTAGTCGGCGCTTTTCATCAGGAACTCGGAGATTTCTTCGTCGTAACCAACGGCGGCGCCCTGCCAGGTTAGAGAATTTGGAGCCTCGCCGACTTCTGGCGACCATTACCGTCACCAGCGCCGGCGATGCCGCCGCGGTCGACAGCGGGGTTTCGCTGCGCGAGGCCATCCTCTCCATCAATGCCGGCGCCAATCTCAATGCGGATGTCGTCGCCAGCGGCGCCTATGGGACGAGCGATACGATTTTGTTCAATATTCCGGGCGGCGGCGTCCAGACGATCAACGTAGGCGCCACTGGCAATGGCGCGCTGCCGACCCTGACCAAACCGGTGACAATCAATGGCTATAGCCAACCGGGCGCGAGTCAAAATGGCCTGGCTAATGGCGACAATGCCGTCATCTCCATCGAACTCAGCGGCGCCAGCGCTGGTCCGAGCGCCGACGGTCTCAGCCTCGGCGGCGGAGCCAGTACGGTTCAGGGGCTGGCCATTAATCGCTTCACCGGCAATGGCATCAAAGTCAGCGGCAACAACAATACGATCGCCGGCAACTTCATTGGCGTGAATCCGACCGGCGCCGTCGGCCAGTCGAACGGACTCGATGGCGTGTTACTCGCCGCCGGTTCGTCGAATAATACGATCGGCGGCACGACGGCGGCGGCACGAAATATTGTTTCCGATAATGCCGGCGCCGGCATCCATGTCGTCGGCACGGTGGCAAGTCCATCGATAACGAACGTCATCCAAGGCAACTTCATTGGCGTCAATGCGACCGGCACGGGTTCGATTGGCGCCAGGCCCAGCGGTTCGCACGTCGGAACGGCGGCGGGCAACTTTGGCGCGGGCATCGATCTCGACGGGGCAAACAACAGCGCCGTCGGCGGCGCCGGAGCCGGCGCTCGCAACGTCGTCGGCTTCAATCTGTATGGCATCGCTTTGCACAACGGCGCCCAAAACAACGTCGTGCAAGGCAATGACGTGGGCGTGGGGGCCGATGGAGCCTCAGCGACGGGCAATCTTCTGCAAGGCGTCGTGCTCTTTAGCAATGGCGTAAGCGGCGGGCAAACAGCGGAGCCCGGCGTGCAGAACAACACGATCGGCGGCACGCTTGCCGGCGCCGGAAACACCGTGGCCAACAACGGCGCCGCGGGTGTCGCTGTGTTCGGCAATCCCGTCTCGCTGTCGACCCAGCAGAATACGGGCAATGCACTGCTGGGCAATGCGATCTTTCAAAACGGTCGCAGCAATCCGGCCGCGGAGTTGGGCATCGACCTGTCGACGCAGCTTTCTTTTCCGGCCGACGACGGCATAACCGCAAACACTTCAGGCGGGCCGCACACA
>JAICIG010000010.1 GCA_025924495.1 Pirellulales bacterium
CGGCGGTGCGCTTGTGCGCTAAGCCGAGCAGAAACCAAAGCAGCGGTGTCCTTCCCTCGTTGTCCTTAGCGTTCACTTCCGCGCCGCGGTCGATGAGCAGCTTGGCGATCTTGGGGGCGTACGCCAGCATGAGCGGCGTAATGCCGTCATACTCGCGGCCTGCGTTGACATCCGCGCCGGCGTCCAATAATCGCAATATCTCGTCAATGTGCCCAAATCGAGTCGCTTCGCACAACGCTCCTATTACGTCGCCGTGTTGTTCCATTAAGCGGAAACGTTGTATTTGCACCTGCTTATTGTGCTCTTTCCATCGGTCGTTCATGCTATTGCTCCGCCCCCACAAAGCCTAAAGATGCGCGTCATCGAACTTGCTAAAGCCGAGTCTAGCGTTCCTATCTGCGGAGACAATTGCATCGCCTGCCATCCCGGCCCGCGTTACTGGGTTGACCGCGATACGCTTTTCGGGCTGTTCCGTTGAGGAGGAACTGCCACAGTAGCTCGGCGGTCTAACGCGGGTCGTTGTTTGTTGGCCTCGATTGCACCTGAATCGGCCAAACGGCTTCCGTGCCGTTTCCGGCGCAGGGGGCATAATCCGGCGCGCGCAAGGATCGCGGCGGCCCAGCGGCGTCGGGGCGCCGGACCGCGTCGTTTGAGAAGCGGCCGATTCGGGCGAGTAGCCTGCTCACTCACTGGCCAGTTTTGTGGCGCGCAATCACCGCGTCAGACCTAGCGCCTAGGTTATGCGGAGGCTGGTCCGGCGCGGTTTTCGTCCTCGCGGTCCTTCGCCGACTCATCTACACCAATACCGTCAAATCCGTTTGTTTCGTGAGCCTTCGCCCAGCAGAGAAAGAAGAGCAGTCCCGTGGGCAGCGCTATGGCAATTTGCACCCACATTGGCCAATTCGTAGTCGCGCGAATAAATGCGAAGCATGCTGCCGCAAAGCACAGAACGACCACAGCGAGGAAAACGAAGAGCAGCGTCTGCCCCGTTCTTGTGTCGTTCAGCCAGTTCTGCTCAGTGCGCGGCATAATGGATGGATATTCACTGGTCGGCCCGTCGTCGGCCGACTCTTGAATCATGAGACCTGTTGCGTCGTCGCGGTCACTCCTCGAGCAACTCTGGTGGCCTGAGGGCGAGGCGACTAATTGCCTGTCCGTCTGCCGGCGCAATGCCTACAACTCTAACGAAGAGCCTCCCCCTTAGAGAACAAGACAAAAACGCCTGCACCTCCGAAAAGCACGATCTCAGCTGCTCGCTCGGCGAAGCCAGACGGTGCCTTGTCGTGCGCGGAATGGCCGGGCAATCGCAGCGCAAGGAGAACAGCAAGGGTAGCCCAAGCGGCCAGCATCGACCGTATGAGTGAGGCTGTGGATTCGGGGTGATCTGGGCCGCGGGGATTCGGTTCGCTGGCGGTTGTGGGGGAGTCGTACGGATTAGCGCGCATTTTGCTCTCACCTAACGCCAGTCATCCGAGGAGCATCCCTGCTGATAGAGATTGTGCATTGGTTCGCTCTGCTCAGTCAATCGGCAATCGGTTGCGTCGAATTGGACTTTGTGGCTTGCTTGGAGAATTTCGATGTCTGAATCCGGACAAAGGTTGTATGGCGCACGCCGGTGGCCCCCGCCGATCGCTTTTTCGCTGTAGCCATCACTTGCTTCGGTCACAACGCCGAGGCATCCGGACGATGCTCTTTGGCGCGCATCGGCGTTCACGCCCGACGCCGGGGAGGGCAGGTCGCGAGCTGCATTCAATCAAATCAATCGATGCCAATGGGTGCGGGCCGAGCTTGATCCCTTTATCCTGCCTCTGCGCGCATGGGCGGCATCGCCCCGCGTAGGGTAATCCGCGCACTGGGGTGGCGGAGCTCTGCTCCCACGTGTTGGGGAGGAAATGGCGATGCCGGACCTTCCGCATCCTCCATCAGTTGGATCGTCACCGAGACGCTGGTTACGCGAACGCCGCCCCGGATGAAGTCGCGACAGACCGCGATCCAAGGTATCGCGGCTCTCGCTTATTGCTTCACGCGCCAGGCAACTGTGGCTACAATTCACGTTCTGCGATGGGCTAGCATAAGAATGTTGCGCCACAATGCGGCCGAGTCAAAGGCGACGATGGCTGACCACGAATTCGATCCTTACCACAAATGGCTCGGCATTCGTGCCAGCGAACGACCGGCAAGCGCCTACCGGCTGCTCGGTCTGACGCCATTCGAAGATGATCCAGAAGTAATTGAAGCTGCTGCCGATCAGCGGATGGCCCACATTAGGACCTGTCAACTCGGCAAGCACGCCGCGCTGTCGCAACGATTGCTGAATGAACTCGCCGACGCCAAAGTGCGTCTGCTCGATCCGGCGACAAAGGCCCGGTATGATGCCGAGTTGCGAGTCGCTCATTCGGCACTGCCGGCTCGTTCGGTGACTCCGCCGACCGACATGCTTCCTGCGACCCAACCGCCGCCAATGGCGCCGGTTCCTCTGACTCAGATCATGGCGGCGGAAGAGTCGCCGGCCTTGCTTAGTTTTACGGCGTCTCATGGAAGGGGACAGACGGCAGCGGTGAGACTCTGGGTTGCGGTGGGTTGCGCTGCCGTGGTGCTAATTGGCGCGGCCGTTTGGGCATGGCGGGCCGAAGGCGAGCCTTCAATCGACCTCCAGCGGGAAACGCTGACGTCTCAAGACGTGACAGCCGACGCTCAGCGCGTAAAACGTAACGGAGCGGATAAAAATGCCCCATCATTACCCGCTGCGCATGACGGGGACGAACAATCGGCGAGCCAGCAAACGGTTCAGCCCACGCTTGCGGACCTTGTCAGTACCGACGCAGGGCGGACCGGTGCCGCGCAAGAACTTGCTTCCGGCACGGAGTTCGATCGATCGGCAAGGGCCGACAATGAACAAGTCGCGGGGGCGCCCAATTCCGGTATGCCTAGCGCGATCGGCGAGCAAAAGTCCGCAGAGAGTTCGCAGTCCGGGACATCGGACACGAAACGCTGGTCGCTCAAAGATTTGTTGGGGGAGCCGGTTACGAGCGAAAGCGACATGACGCCGTCTGAGAACTCGCCCGAACAGCCCAAAGTCGGCAAAAATGGACCACCGCGGCCTAGGCTTGCCCCGAAAGATGCAATCCTAGGCAACAATTGCTGGTACTGGTTTTCGCCAAACGAAGCCACTCCACAAGAGGCGCAACTCGCGGCGGCAAGGGTCAAGGGCCGATTGTTGGTCATCAGTTCCGACCAAGAGAATGCGTTTGTTACGGCCCGGCTTAAAGGCCCCACGCTCCTGGGAATGGCGAAAATCAAAGGAGTGTGGATGGCCGGCGCTGGGCGACCTCAAAAGTATTTCAATTGGGATTGGGGCCAGCCGTCATCCAGCAAAGACGAGCGTTTTGCCTCTATTCATGGGAGCGGGCGCTGGCACGATCACCTTGGCGCCTCGCTCTACTTCTGTATCGAATGGGGCAAAGAGCGATAATTGCTCGCCTGTCGCACAAACTTCATTCGGGCTGATCGTCGGCGGTATCCTGTTCGGCTTGGCGATGATGGGTTGGGCTTCGCTGCCAACCTTGCCGAGGGTGCTGATGGCCACTGCTGTGCTACTAGCCTTTGTGATCGCCGTTCGGAACCGCCCTCGTCATTTGCTCACGCTCTTGGGACTGATCGCCGCTGGCGCCCTATTAGGCATAGCCCCTGCAGGCATGGCAACGCAGCAAGCAATCGATTTGCGCAATCAACGCTTGTTGCAGCAGCGCACTGGCGTGCTGACGACTCACGAACGAATTTTGGATTTGCGGATTGATGCAATTCGACGATTGGAAAAACGGCCGGAAGGCGATTAGACCATGGCCCGCCCACAGTTCAGCTTGAGAGCCTTTCTGGTGGCCGTCTTGGCGGTTGCCGCATTCTTTGGTGGCATTCGATTTGAACGCGAGCGGCAGCGACGAGCCAGCGAAGCCGCCGCGCTCGCCGCGAGGCAATCCCGGGTCAAACGATACACCCGATTTACAACCACGCAGGAGAACCGCTGACGATCACCGAAAGCGTGCTAAGGAAGTGACCACGCCTATTCTGGCCGACCGTTGCGGGGATTTCGGGGCACCATCCTCCAGAGGTTTGCGCGCTCGCGCCCTACGAGATTCGCTTTCGAGCTGCGGCTCCACTTCGTTAAGTACAAGTGCCCGCCGTGCTTAAAGATCCGCCACGCGCGACGATGGCCGAGCCGAAAAAGAATGCGTTTCTTAATTCACCTTTAATTCTCCTTGCATCATCAGAAGAAGCCGCCCCCTCCACCGCCCGGGGCAAGGTCGTCATCGAGGTCTCTCACGACGATGTTCATGTTTTCCACGGCGCTGCCGTCTTCGCCCATCTTGTTCGCGTTAAAGGGCGAGGCACCCCAATACATGTTGGTCTTGGGCTTCAGTGCGTGCAGTCGCTCGATTCCGCAGCGGGTAATGGGTGTTCCGGCTAACGAGAGCACCTCGAGCGAAGTCATTTCGTCGAGCGCCGTCGCCGCCTGCCCGGAGACTATTTCCGCCTCTTGGATCTTACATTCGTTAAAGATAAAGGTACTTCAGCGACGGAAGCCTTCGCAGAGCGGCGACGCATCCCGCTGTGATCGGCGTCCGGTCGAGCCGCAGCCTGCGCAGATTCGGAAGCCGCGCCAGGTGCCCCAACGACTCGTCATCGATACTGTCACCCATCAAACACAGATGCTCCAACCGCGTCAGCGAGGCCAAATAGGTCAATGCGGCGCCGGTTACCTTCGTCTGGCCGAGGTTCAGCGTGCGCAGCGACGAGAGCGCGGCCAGGTAGCCAATACCCTCATCGGCGACGGGCGCCCCATAAAGATTTAATTCCTCTAACTCGTCGAGCGAGGACAGATCCTTGAACGCAGCCCCAGTGATCTTCGTGTGACGCAGATCCAACGAACGCAGCGAGCGCAAGCCGCCGAGGTGCCTGAGGCCCTCGTCCGTAACGCGCGTCTTGCCCAAATCCAGCGCGCGGAGTGAGCGCATCGCCGCCAAGTGGCCGACGCCCTCGTCACTGATAGGCGTACTGTAAAGGTTGAGCTTCTCGGCCGACGACAGCTTTGCAATCTCGCGGAGCTGTGCGTCGCTTACTTCGGAGCGATAAAAATCGATTTCCTTCAATTCCGGGAAATGCAGCAGCGCCGCAATTCCTGCATCCGACAGTTGCGAGTGAGCATGGGCTTTCACCGCGCGGTCGCCGTGCTCCAACGCCTGAAAGGGGTCGTCATCCAAATCGCTCGGGGAAGGCGTTCCCGACGCACGCTTGGCAAAACGAACAGAAAACCCTCGGCTGTCGTACAAAACACGCTGCGCCGCGATGCGCTCGCGATAAATGCGCTCGCGCCACGCGCGGAGAGATAAAGGGATTGAAACGACCGCGGTCAGCGCAAATAGCGTCCAAAGTCGAAACCGTGGTCGAAATCTCATTGGGTGCCTCACGCGCTATGCTGGAGTAGTGATTCGTTGAGCCGGGGATTTTGGTCGCTTGATCGCGCCGATGATCGCCGCCGCCGCTGGTGACGAACCCCTCGCTAAAACCGAACTACCGAGCGGCATTCGATAAAACCCCAACACCGTGAAGCACTACACTAGAAGTTTATTGACGTAGCAATCGACCCCGCGGACCGACGTTTGCTCTCGGGACGCAACAGCCGCGGAGAGCCAACTGCTCCGCGGGTGGGCGCGGATTTACCTACATTTTACCTGCGGAGCGACCGCGCCCGCTACACGGGTGGCGGCCCGGAGCAAAAGCTCCAGCGGGGAAAAGTGCATGCCTTTCCTGTAGATTTCGACTGGCCGGCCCTTTGGTCGTTCGCTCTGGCGCGAACCCAGCGCGCATTTTCGTCACCGGGTGGCATCGTCCTGCGTAGGATAAAATCACACACGGGCGCCGGATGCTGGCGCGCAAGAACAGCGGAGGATCGGCGCCTCTTGACGATCGGGGTTGAGGCGTTGTGCGGGACCGCGCTGAGGAACGGATCGCTTTTCCTCCAGCTATTTACGCGGTGCTAGCGGCCAAGATTTTGGCGAGAGCCGCAGGCGTCTTGCCTCGGCCGCTGCTCAACCTCCGTTAACAATGGCGGCGTACGCAGGCTTTGGCCGGCCACTGGCGTCGAGGATCAGCGGATGTTGTCCCTGACGCCAGGTGCGGCCGTCGTGCAGGCCCCAAAACGTGATGCGCTCGATGAATTCCTTGTGTTTCGCGAAGATGGCGAAGAGTTTGGCGTAGTCTTTTGCTTGCTGGTTCAGATCTTCGGCAGAGGCGGGAGTCGCGGCTCGGGGACCACGCCGCTCGAATCCGCCGCCGAACTGGCCGCCCGATGCCCCGCGAATCGTGACGTCGAGCTCCGTGATGCTGACCTTCAGCCCGAGTGACGCGTAGTCGGAAATCGCCCTGTCGATGTCTTCGAACGGCACGTTTCCCGATCGCCAATGTCCTTGAATGCCGACGGCATGGATAGGAGCTTCTTCGCTGAGTAGTCGCTTGAGCAGCACCATGGAGCTGGCATGCTTCGGTCCCGATTCGATGTTGTAGTCGTTGTAGTAGAGGGTCGCATCTGGGGCAGCTTCGTGGGCGAACTTAAATGCCAGCGTCAGGTACTCCGGTCCGAGCGACTGCATCCATTTGGAGTTGCGCAGGGCTTCCGTTCTGCCCGTCTCTTCGTTGCCGCCGTCATTGATGGCTTCGTTGACGACATCCCAGCTTTGAATCTTCCCCTTGTAACGGCCAACGAGCGTGTGGATGTGATCTTTCAGCCGCTCGGTGACCGTTGCCTTGTCGCCATCGCGAAAGAACCAGTCGGGAGTTTGTGCGTGCCAGACCAGCGTATGGCCGTGAATGGACAGCTTGTTTCGCTCGGCCCACTCGACGAGTGTGTCAGCCCGCTCAAACCGCCAGCGCCCTTCTTCCGGATGAATCGGCTCAGGCTTCATGCAATTCTCGGGAGTGACCGCGCTGAAGTGTTGGGCCGCCAGGAGCAATTCCTCGTCGGAGTAGCCGGCAGGGACGTCGCCCGCCATTCCAACGCGGAACGCATCATGGAAAGTGTCCTTGACCACGCGGTCGATCTTCACCTCGATAGCCGACGCAGAATCGGGTTGTGGCTCGGGGGCCGGCGGCTCCTTGAAAAGTTGGCGGGTCGCTGTTGCTTCCGAGCTGCCAAAATCCGCCACCTTGCGCACCAGCTTGATTTGCTCGCCTGCCAACTTGCCGCTGTACTCGATGCGGATTTCGCGATCTTGAAACTTTCGCTGCTCCACGAACGAGATCGAGTCGCCGTCGACCTTCACATCGGAAAAAAGGACGTCGCGTTTTTCATCACCCGATTCCGCCACCGCGGTTGCCGACCACGCGCCATCTTTGGCGACGAAGTCGAAATGATAGGTTTGCACGCCAATGGCGGTTTCGAACCGAGCGTGCCACTGGCCCGCTAGCTCTTGAAACAACAGCGGGGCACACTCGCGCAGGCTGCGACGCCACGACAGCCATTCGTGGCCGGTCTTTGGCGAGACGTAGAACTGGGCATGGATGCCAGCGCCCTTCAACGCTTCGACAGCGGCTTGTGGATCGCCGCCGCGGCGCGGGCCGCCGCTCTCGAGTTCGTGGCCGCCATAGCTGATGAAGACCAGACGGTTGCTTTTCTTGAAGGCCTCCAGATCCTCAATGTCACCCAGTGCGATGCTGCCGCCGCTGAACAATCCGATGTGAGAAAAAGTATCGAGTTTCTTGATGGTGATGGTCTTCGTTTCCATGCCTCCCATGGATAGCCCGGCCATTGCACGGTTGGGTTGATCGGCAAGCGTGCGGAAGTGAGCGTCGATGTACGGGATCAACTCGTCACAGAGCACCGTCTGAAACGGGCGGATATCGAAGTCACGCAGCCCGCCCACGCGAGTATTGTTTGTCATGCCATAGGTCATCACGATGATAAACGGCCTGACTTTCTTTTCGGCGATCAGATTGTCCATGATCAGTCCGGCGTGCCCCTGGACGCTCCACCCGTACTCGTTCTCACCGTAGCCGTGCTGCAGGTACAGGACCGGGTACCGCTTGTCCGTTTCTTCGTCGTAAGCGGGCGGCGTGTACACGAATGCGCGGCGCTGCGTGTCGGTGCTCTTGGAATGGAACAGAACTTCTCGCATCTGGCCGTGAGGAACCGCCTTTGCTGCGTAGAAGTCGAGATCCTGAGCAGGCACTTCCACGCCACTGCCCCAGCGATTGGCGCCAAAGAACATCATGCTATTGGGATCGGGCGCCTCGGCCCCATCAATCTTGATGGCGTAATAGTGAAACCCTTCGTCGAGCGGGCGCGTGTATCCAATCCAGGCGCCGTCTTCCCCCTTCACGAATTCCGTACTATCGCGGAACGTCACACCGACGCTCTTCGCTTCCGGCGCCACGATCCGGAACTTTACGCGCCCCTGCGAATTGACCTGCGGATACTCGTGCCCAGGCTGATTCGTCGACGCGGGCTTGAAGTCGTCGGCGATTCCCTCCGGTGGTGCAGTTGATGGGCGGCTCGCTTCCACCGCGGGCGGAGTTTCTCCCGTACGAGCTGCCTGACTCAGAGCGGCCTTCGCGGCGTCGTCGTTAAACAGCAATTGGGCGAAGTGATAGAGATTGTTCCTCCAATGGGTTGGGTCATGTCCGTTTGCATCCACATTCCAGATATGCGGAATGTCATTCTGCTTCAGGTAGCGCTCAGTGCGCTGACTGAAGCGGATCAGGCCATCTTTGTTGCCGCAAGAGAGCCAAAGCAACTTGAGTTGCTCCCGAGTCTTTGCTGGCTCAGGAATCAGTTCTTCGGGCGCCTTCGTATTGGGAGCAGACGAGAAACCGCCAATCCAAGCGAAGGTGTCGAGGTGCGCCAAACCAAAGTTCAATGACTGGCCGCCACCCATCGACAGCCCCGCCAAAGCCCGGTGTTCACGATCCGCCTGGACGGAGAAACGTGCTTCAATCGCTGGAATCACATCATCCAACAAGTCCCGCTCGAAAACCGCGAATGCCGGGGACGACTTAAAAGCGTCGCGTCCAGCCCGATCGTCTTTTTGGGCGCGACCATTAGGCATGACGACAATCATCGGCACAGCCTTGCCCTCCGCGATCAGATTGTCGAACAGCCTGTCGGGAGTGGCGAGTCGCTGCCACTCCGTCTCATCACCGCCGATTCCGTGCAGCAAGTAGAGCACCGGATACTTCTTATCCTTGGAGTATCCCGGCGGCGTGTAGACATTCATCTTGCGAGTCGTGCCGACGGTCTTTGAGTCGTACTCGACCATCTCGAGTTTGCCGTGCGGGATAACTTCTCGCACGGCAACGATGCCGTCCGGAGGATCGGCGTAGGTTTGCTTGTCGTCAGGACCAAGCTCAATGGGTCCGCCAAAGCCGCCACGGCGCGGCGGGCGATCGGGTTGTTGCGGACGTGCGTCATTGCCCGGCGGCTGGGCCTGAGAGTTGCGGTCGCCGTCTTCTCGCTCCTGGGCTGGCAGCGCCGCGACCGTGCAAAAAATCAGCCCGCACATGGTGATCAGCTTTTGCATAGAAGGTCCCTTAGTTCTCATTCGCAGTAGACTTGGCCGCCACAACCGTTGTGGCGTCTGCAAGCGATTTGGAGACGCGCCGCAGAAGTTTCACCAGTAATCTCGTCTCTGCGACGCTCAGAGAACTCACCATCTGATCCCTGATGGCCTGGCCCGCCTTGAAGACCTGCCGGAACTTCCGCTGCCCCGATTCTGTCAGAGCGACCGTTCTCGCGCGTCCATCAGTCGGATGAGTGTTGCGCGAGACGAAGCCGCGTCGTTCCAGCAGGACCAGCATCGCTCGCACGGTGCTGGGATCAGAGGGCATGCGAGCGGCCAACTCGCGCTGAGTGAGCGCATGGCCTCGCGCGAGTGTCGCCAGCAGCACGAACTGATCGGCGGTTACGCCGAGTTTTTCAAACTGCATGTCCGAGCAGCGGTGTAAGAGCAGATAGGCCGCCCTTAGCTCAAGCGGTAGTCGAGTCTTCGGTTCCATCAAGCGCGCCCTAGGAGACGGCAATACTCGGAATCACAACCATGCGTATACGCACGAATGTACGCGGCGGCGAGCGGCCGATCAAGAACTCTAAAACCGGGCTGAGGCAGCCGACCGTAAACGTTTCGGTCCGACGCGCCGAAGCAGATTGACATGTTGCATCTGCGCGTGTCGAGGAAATCGACCGAATGTAGTGAGCTCGAGCCGACGTTGCGCGCTCAGGAAGAACCGTCCTAGGGCAAGAGGGTATGATGAAATGACGTAGACCAGGCAGAGATAATTTCGATCTGAAAATGCTGGTTCCAGCCGAATTGTCAGCTGTAACCTTCGCCTGCCGGACGTGCACCAGATCGATAATTGCGGTCGCTGGATGGCCAGGTAGCCCAAACGGCTCCGCAGAGGTTAAACTGGCGTGAGCATTCGGTAGCGGTTCAGCCCTGGCGATTCTGATACCACGGATTTCTAGAACGAGCATGAGGTTACGCTGCGGCCTGTTGATTGTCGCCACCATGCTCTCCGCAATCGCGCGGCATGGCTCCGCGGCGCGCGCCGCCGATGTTGCGGAAACTGCAGCCGGCGAAAACTCCGCCGGATTCCGCCGCGACGTGCTGCCTTTTCTTAAGCAACACTGCTTCCATTGCCATGGCGAAGGCCAGCGCAAGGGCGAAGTGTCGTTGGAAGGCTTCGCGGATGACGAGTCGGTGCAAAGAGGTCGCAAGCTCTGGGAAAATGTGCTCAAAATGGTCCGCAGCGGCGAGATGCCTCCCGAAGAGCGACCGCGGCCCGATGTGAAGCAAAGCGAAGCGGCCATGACGGCCATTGAGCAGACGCTCGCCGCCTTCGATTGCAGCCAGCCGCATCCGGCCGGCCGCCCGACATTGCGGCGTTTGAATCGCAACGAATACGACAATACGATTCGCGATCTTGTCGGCATCGACTTCAAGCCGGGCGCCGATTTTCCTCAGGACGACGTCGGTTACGGCTTCGACAACATTGGCGAAGTCCTCTCGGTCTCGCCATTGCTCTTGGAGCGCTATCTCCATGCCGCCGAGATGATCCTCGACCAGGCCATCGTCGCGATCGAACCGCCGAAGCCGGAAAAATCGCGACTCGACGGTCTGCGGGCGTCGCGCGGGGCCGGCGGCGAACGGCGCGACTTAGGTTTTTATCTGTATGGCGCGGGCGCGGTCTCGGGGCAGCGATATTGCGAAGGCGGCACTTACCATTTTCTTATCGAGGCGACGGCAAAGCAGCTCGGGGACGAGCCGGTTCGCGCTGTGTTCAAGATTGACGATGCCGAGATCAAGTCGTTCGACATCCCGTTCGATGCGGCGGAACCGATCTCCATCGAAGCGACGGCGCGGGTGGAAAGCGGCTCGCGGCGGATCGCCGTCGAATATCTCAATCCCTATCGGTCTCCCGATCCGAATCAGCCAATTGCCGACAAGCCGCCGGCGGCGAATGAAAAGCCCGCAGAAGGAAAGCCGGCTGGGGAACAGGCGGCTGCCGATCAACCGCCTGTGGCGCGGCCGAAAACGCCCGAAGAAGAACGCGCGGAACGCCGGAGGCGATTCCGGGGCATTCCATCGCGCGAACCCGACGACCGCGACCGTTTGCTCATCGTCAAGAGGATCTCGCTGGACGGTCCTTATGATCCGCCGCCGCCCGTCGTGCCCGACAGCCATCGTCGGATCATGTCACACACTCACGGTCTTGAGCCGCGCGAGGCGACTCGCGAGATTGTGACGCGCTTTGCCACGCGCGCCTTCCGCCGCCCCGTGCAGTCCGACGAAGTAGAGCGTTGCTTGAGCCTGTTCGATCAGGCGACGGCCGCCCCAGATGCCGTCGAAGCAGAGCCATTCGAAGCCGCCGTGCGGTTGGCGCTGACGCGCGTGCTGGTGTCGCCTCATTTCTTGTTTCGCGTGGAACTCGATCCGCCCGGCGCCGAGGCGGGGCGAGACTATCCGTTGAACGATTACGAGTTGGCCAGCCGGCTGTCGTATTTCCTTTGGAGCAGCATGCCCGACGACGAGCTGTTCGCGCTAGCCGCCGCCGGCCAGTTGCGCACACAGCTCGAAGCGCAATTGCAGCGCATGTTGAACAGCGACAAGTCGGCGGCGTTCGTGCGCAATTTCGCCGGGCAGTGGCTGACTACTCGCAAACTCAACGAGCTCTCGCCCGACAAGCAAACCTTTCCTGAGTTCGATGAGGACCTGCGCACGGCGATGATCCGTGAAACGGAGCTGTTCTTTGCAGCGATCGTGCGCGAAGATCGCAGCATCCTCGATCTGCTCGACGCCGATTTCAGCTTCGTCAACGAGCGGCTGGCCGAGCACTACGGCATCGAGGGAGTGAGCGGGGCCGAGTTTCAGCGCGTGAAGCTGCCGGCGAACCGCGGCGGCATCCTGACGCAGGCCGGCATTCTGACGCTAACCTCGAACGCCACGCGCACCTCGCCGGTACAACGCGGCAAATGGGTGCTCGATCAATTGCTCAACACGCCCCCGCCGCCTCCTCCGCCCGACGTGCCCCAGCTCGACGAAGCCAAGCAACTTACTGGCTCGCTCCGGCAGCGAATGGAACAGCACCGCGCCAATGCCATCTGCGCCTCGTGCCACGCGAGAATGGATCCGATCGGCTTCGCCTTCGAGAACTACGACGCCATCGGCCGCTGGCGCGACAAAGATGGCGAATTCCCCATCGATCCTTCCGGCATCCTGCCCGACGGGCAGGCGTTCCAGGGGCCGGCCGAGTTAAAAGCGATCTTAAAGGGCAAAAAAGACTTGTTCAGCCGCGCCCTGGCCGAGAAAATACTGACGTACGCGCTCGGCCGCGGTCTGGAGCATTACGACCGCTGCGCGGTCGACAAGATTCTGGCGGCGCTCGATGCAAACGGCGACAAGTTTTCGACACTGCTGGTCGAAACCGTCAAGAGCGACCCCTTTCAAATGCGAACGGCGATCGGAGACAAGCCATGAGCAAGCGAATCTCGAGGCGGACGGTCTTGCGAGGCGTGGGCACGGCGATTGCTTTGCCGCTCTTGGACGCGATGTCGCCCAGCATGCTCCGGGGGAGCGAGCCGTCCGAACAAGTTCGTCCTCCGCGCCGCGTGGCTTTTTTCTATGTGCCCAACGGCGTCCACATGCCCGACTGGACGCCCGCGACCGAAGGCGCCGACTTCCAATTGCCGCCGATTCTCGAGCCCCTGGCCTCCTTCAAAGACGATCTGCTCGTCCTCAGCGGGTTGAACTGCGACAAGGCGGCGCCCAACGGCGACGGACCCGGCGACCACGCCCGCAGTTCGTCGGCGTTCTTGACCGGATGCCAGGCGCGCAAGAGCGGCGGCCATTTTCGTTCGGGCGTGTCGGCCGATCAATTGGCGGCCATGCGGCTGGGCGAGCGTACGCGGCTGCCATCGCTGGAATTGGGCATTGAACGGTTCCGGGGCGTAGGCACGTGCGACAGCGGGTATGCCTGCGTCTATCAACACACGCTCTCCTGGCGCTCACCGACCTCGCCCGTACCGACGGAAGTCGACCCGAAGCTGGTCTTCGAGCGGCTGTTCTCCGATGCTCCGAACGATCCCATTCGTCAAAAGCGCAATCGCCTGCGAGCCAGCGTGCTCGATGCCGTGCTTGACGACGCCAGGCGGCTCGACGAACAGCTTGGCGGCGGCGACCGCCAAAAGCTCGACCAATATCTGACCTGCGTCCGCGAACTGGAACAGCGCATCGCCCAGGCGGACAAGCTGCCGCCGGTCGAACTGCCCGAAGAGATCGAGCGTCCTGCGGGCGTCCCCGCCGAGTTGACCGACCATTTCCGGCTGATGTGCGATCTGATGGCACTGGCCTTGCAGACCGATGTCACGCGGATCGGCACGTTCATGTTCGGCAGCGAGGGGAGCAACCAGCGCTATAAAATGATCGACATCTCCGAAGGACACCACGAGCTGTCGCACCATCGCAACGAACCGGAATTGCAAGCCAAGATTAGCCGCATCAATAGATTTCACGTTCAGCAATTCGCTTATCTCGTCGGCAAGCTTAAGGCGATTGCCGAAGGGGAAGGGACGCTGTTGGACAACTGCATGCTGGCCTACGGCAGCGGGATTGGCGACGGCAACCGGCACAATCATGATGATTTGCCGATTCTGCTCGTCGGCCGCGGCGGCGGCACGCTCAAAACTGGTCGCCACCTGCGGTACTCCAGCCGGCCGCCGCTCAACAATCTCTGGCTCTCTCTGCTCGACCGCTTTGGCGCTCGCACTGAAGCGCTCGGCGATGGCACCGGCTTGCTGCCAAATTTAGGTTAAAAGCGCGGGCAGTTCGCATTCGCGCTGTTGGACGCAGGATTGCGGCTCCGGTCCGCTTTTACTCAACTGTCGCAGAACGCGTCCTTCTTAGGACGCCGAACCGCGCGATCTCGACGACTCGGTCGTGAACGCGAACGCGCGTAGGATGCGTGGCGAATGATTATCCACGTGTGGCGAAATAATTGCCCCGAGAACGCGGTTTGTGCTGCCGTCTTGCACAAGAGACGGCCGGAATTGCTTTGCGCAGGAACCGGCATGCCACTTGCTTCTATGCCGCACTTCGAAGGAAGCGGCCCAATCCCGCTGCTGAGCCACGGCCACGACAAATATCTCACGCCTTCAACGCGGACGACACGTGACAAGAACAGTGTTGCGATCAAGGCAGGCCTTCACGCTTGTGGAGCTGCTCGTGGCGATTGCAATTATTGCGGTCCTCATCGCCTTGCTGCTCCCTGCCGTTCAAATGGCGCGCGAGGCGGCGCGCCGCATGAGCTGCCAAAACAACCTGAAGCAGGTCGGCCTGGCGGCGCTGAACTATGAATCAAGCTGGGGCGTCATGCCGCCCCGCCGAAACTTGACGGCCGGGAATCGGCGAGGTTGGGGGCCGGCGATCTTGCCTTACTTCGAGCAGGAAACGCTGCAGGGCCGCTATCGCTTTGACAAGGACTTTTACGCCCCTGAAAATGCCGCGAACGTTGCCATCAGTTTGCCGCTCTTCCTCTGCCCGTCCGGCACCGGGCCGAGAATGATTACCGTCGTTCAAGGCAACGCCACTTCCCAAGGCGCCGCCGGCGACTACTTTGGGCCGAACAGCTTCAGCTCCAGCACGTACGGCAACCCGGCATTGAGCGGCAACACGTCGATCACGGCGATGGATGATATCACGAATCGTCGCCGCCTGGCCGACATTAGAGACGGACTTTCCAACACGATGTTCGTCACCGAACAGGCGGGCCGCGCGGGGTTTTACATTCTTGGCATACAGCAAACCAGCAATGCGGGATTAAGCCAAGCGCAAAGTTGGGGGCCCTGGGCGTCGTATCAAGTGTTCCAGGTTCAGATCGCCGGCGCCGACGGCATTACGAAGGACGGCCCCGGCGGCCCATGCACCGTCAACTGCAACAACAGTCAGGGCGTTTACAGTTTTCATCCGGCCGGCGCTGAGACCGTGTTTGTGGACGGCTCGGTTCATTTTTTGTCGGAATCGCTCGACGCGAATATCTTGATTGCACTGGTGACGATCAATGCCGGCGAAGTAATCAACGTCGATTTTTAATGCGGAGCGAATAACTGCATGCGTGATTCGTTGCGAGCCGTCGAGGCGCTAGTGGTCGCCGCTTGTCTGTTCTTGTTCCTTTCCATCCTGGCACCGTTCCTGCTCGCGGCGCGCGAGGACTCTCGCGAGACGCAATGCCAAGACCGATTGCATCTGCTTGGTTCGGCCTTTCAGAAATATGAGTCCATTGAGCGCGGATTTCCGCCTCGCCGTGCGGGTTTCAACGACGGCCGGCCGTACGGCGGCTGGGGCGGCTTCGTCCTACCGCACATCGAAGCTGCCGACACCCCCAAGGGCTACGACCTGGGCCGGGATTTCTTCGATCCCAAGAACCGGCCGATTGTCGAAATGCAGCTTCCGGCGATGCATTGCCCGGCGAGCCCAGCCGGCCGCTTCGTGCAAATCCAATCGCAAGCCTCGACCAAATCTTCGAATCCCGACAAGGATACCGTCTTTACTTGCCAAGCCGCGGCCACCGATTACATCTCGTCAAACGGAGTCTTGCTGACGCGCAACGGCTACGGCATCAACGCGCTCGCCGGCGAACAGGGAGTCGGCAATGAGCGCCAACCGATGACGGATAACGTCAATCTGCCGCTGTCGAAGATCACCGACGGCCTGGCCAATACGTTGTTGCTCATCGAGCAAGCCGGGCGTCCGGATGTCTGGCGAAAGCAGACCAAGCAAGAAGGCGACGGTCAGTTTGGGATGAGCCCCAACGCCCGCGGCGCGTGGGCCGGCTGGGGATCGATCGCGTTCGGGGCGGCCAACGCCGAGACCGGCGAAACGCCCGGACGCGGCGACAGCACAGATTGCAGCGTGAATTGCAACAATTGGTTTGGCATTTACGGCTTTCATGACGGGGGCGCCAACGTCTTGTTTTGCGATGGGTCCGTTCGATTCGTGAGTGCGAAGCTCGATCCGCTGACGTTCGCTTATCTCACAATTCGAGACGACGGCCACATCATCAATCACGGCGATTTCTGACGAGGCGGAAGATGGCGCAGAAACCGGCCGGCTGGCCGCTTCTCCTCTGTTTTTTTCTTTCCTGGCAATGCTGCTTTGCGGCAGAACCTGGCTCCCACGACATCTCGCGGCTGATCGACGAGCGCTTACAGGTAAAGGCGGGCGAAGGTTCGCCGCAGTTTGCCGACGATGCCGCGTTCCTGCGGAGGCTCTCGTTGGATCTGATCGGACGCATCCCGACGATCGCAGAAGCGCGCGATTTCCTGGAAGACCCGTGCGAGTCGAAGCGCATGCGGGCGATCGAACGATTGCTCGATTCCGGCGCTCATTACAAGAACATGGCCACGTTCTGGCGCAGGGCGTGGGCGCCGCAAGCCGACACGCCCGAATTCGCCTCGGTGGCCGACGGTTTCGAACTCTGGCTCTCGCATGAATTGCAGCAAAAGACGAGCTACGACCGCCTGGTCGCCAAGGTCGTGACCTGGAACACGAATGCTCGTCCTGCCGGCGCGATCGACCCTAGCGGATTTTACTCGGCCAACGAATCGAGCCCGCCGAACCTGGCGGCCAGCTCGACGCGGGCGTTTCTGGGCATCAATCTGGATTGCGCCCAGTGTCACAACCATCCGTTCGCCCGCTGGACGCGCGAGCAGTTCTGGCAAACGGCAGCTTTCTTCGCATCCCCCGAGAAAGACAGCGACGGAAAGGCGTCGCTTCCGAAGGTGAAGATTCCGGACTCCGAATTGGAATATGAGCCGGCGCTGTTAAGCGCTGATCACGTGGCATGGCCGCAGGATCTGGATTCGGTGGCGCTGCGGACGGTCCTTTCCGATTGGATGACGTCCGAAAGGAACTCGTATCTTGCCAAGAACGCAGTAAATCAGCTCTGGTCCCACTTTTTTGGCGAAGCCATCGTCGAGCCGATGGATGATCTGAGCAGCGATGCCGCCGCTTCGGGTGCACGAGCCGAATTGCTCGCGGAACTCGCACAGGCCTTCATCGCCAGCGGATACAACCTGCAGTCGCTCGTCGAAGCAATGGTCCAGTCCGACGCCTATCGCCTGGCATCGCTTGCGTCGGTTAATTCGCCCTCGAGCGATGCTGAGTCGATTGCCAAATCGAGCGCCGTCGTGCGAGGTTTGACCGGCGAGCAGCTTTACGACAGCCTTCGCACGGCGGCCGGGCTTCCTCCGGAACGCTCGGATGTCGGTCGCGGAGCGGGACTGGCTCAGCGCAAAGACTTCATTTCCGTCTTTTACATCGAACGAACCCACAACGCCGAGCGCTCGATTTCCCAGGCCCTCACGCTGATGAACGGTTCTCTCATCAGCGAACTGTCGGCAACTGCCAACAATCCGATGCTCGCGGCCGTGCTGGCGTCGCCGTTCATGACTCCGGACGAGCAGGTGGACACAGTGTTTATCGCCGTGCTGGGTCGGCACTCAAGTGCTCCCGAGCGGCAGGCCGTGCTGCGGAATTTCGACGCGAGGCCGGAAGCGGAGTTTCAGGAGAAACTGGGCGACTTGTTCTGGGTCTTGGTCAATAGCCCCGAGTTCAACACCAACCACTAACAAGATTGGGAAGGGTAGCCGTGGTCTCGAAGCTGAATGTCTCGCGGCGGGCGATGTTGCGCGCCTTGTCGGTTGGATTGTGCGGTTGGCCGGCGGCCCGCTGGGCGCCCGCTCTCGCTTCGGCGGCCAGCGCAAACCCTGCGCGCTCGAAGTCGGTGATCATGCTGTGGCTCAACGGCGGGCCGGCGACGATCGACCTGTGGGATCTCAAACCGGGGCATGAGAACGGCGGACCGTTTCGAGAGATCGCCACCGACGTGCCAGGGATGAACATCAGCGAGCATTTGCCCAAGCTGGCGGCGATCGGCTCGGAGTTCTCCATCATCCGGTCGATGGCCACGAGGGAAGGGGACCACGCCCGCGCTCGCTTCGTTTCCAGCACCGGCTACACGCCGCAGGGAGCAATCAAGTTTCCGGCCGTCGGGTCTTTGGTTGCCCATGAGTCCGAAGATGCGAGTCGCGATATTCCGTCATACGTGCACATCGGCGGGCGGCCCAGGATCGTCAATGGAGGATTTCTCGGGCCGAAGTACGCTCCGTTCGTCGTCGGCGGGCCAGGTCGCAGGGAGCTCGCCGGCCCGTCGCCGGCAGAGCTGAAAGTTACCGACCTGGCGCCGTCTGCGGAAATCTCCGACCGGCGCCAGGCAATGCGCAACGAGCTGGCCTCGGAGCTGCGAAGCCTGTCCGCGATTTCGGGCGGCTCGTCGGTCGTCGACGCGCTGGACTCTGCGAACGAGCAAGCCTTGAGACTGATGCGCCCCGAGGCGGCTTCGGCCTTTGATTTGCACGAAGAAGACGATGCCCTGCGTCAAGCTTATGGCGCGGGCGCCTTTGGGCAAGGGTGCCTGATGGCGCGCCGCCTGGTGGAACGCGGTGTCAGTTTCGTCGAGGTGGCGCTCGACGGCTGGGATACGCACGCCAACAACTTCGAGCGCGTCAAAGAATTGTCTCTGCAACTCGACGCCGGATTCGCCGCGTTGCTGACCGACCTCAACCAGCGCGGGCTGCTCGAAAGCACGTTGGTCGTCTGCCAAGGTGAATTCGGTCGCACGCCCAAGATCAACGGACAAGCTGGGCGAGACCATTGGCCTTCCTCTTGGTCCGTGGTGTTGGCCGGCGCCGGGGTCCGGGGCGGCCAAGTCGTGGGCGGCACGAGCAAGGACGGAATGGCGGTCGAATCGCAGCCGACCAGAACCGCCGACTTGATGGCGACGGTCTTCAAGAGCATCGGGCTCGATCCCATGAAGCAGAACATGTCGAACGTGAGTCGACCGATTCGGCTCGCAAACCCGGATGGCAAGCCGATCGAGGAATTGCTGTGAAACTGTTGGCCTTTGTTTTTTCGATTACAATTCCTTGCCTGGCCACGCTTGCCCAGGACGAACCGGCCGATCGTCGCGCGACGACGTCACTGGCCTTCATCAAACCGAACGTCGCTCAGGTCGTCGACATCGACGCGTCGATCGACAACATGGCGTTCGACGCCTATTGGGACAAAGCGTTCGACGCTGTGTTCGCCTTTGCAGATGTCGACGAAAATGGCGCCTTGGACGATAAAGAGATTCGCCTGGCGCCGTCGGCGCGCGCCGTGCGGCTGGCGCTCGGGAACGGATTCGCGCCGCCGGTCGCATCCATTCAGTCAGTGAACGATGTTCTCGAGGACGCGTCGCAAAAGTGTACGGCCGAGATGCTGAAGCAATACTATCGCCGCCATCGAGCGGGCGGAGTCCAAGTTGGCTTCGGCAAGTTGCCGCACGCCGCCGCGCTAGCCCAGGCACTCGTTCAGGCTCTCGACCATGACAAGAATGGCGCAGTCTCTCGATCCGAGTTGCTGTCCGCGGAGAGTTCGTTGCGAAAACTCGATGCGAACGACGACGAACTGATTGGCGCCGGGGAACTGCTGCCGAACTGCATCTATCCCGGTTGTGCGGGAACAAATGAGGCCAGCGAGTCGATGGTCGCCGAGCTATCGAGCGACACCAACTCGCGGTTGGTTCTCGGCCGCCTGCCTGCCGAAACGAAAGATCGCGAAGGTCTGCTGCACCAGGGGCGCGAGCGAATCGAAGCCAAGCAATCAGCCGCCGAGGCTGCTTCGCCGCCAGACATTGCGAATTGGAAGATCTCCATTTCCGAACAGCTCAGCGCCGCGCCGCTCTCTTTAGGGACGAGCGGCCGCGTGCACTGCGAGGCCTGGAGCGTCGCCGGAACGTTATCGGGACTTTACGAGCAACTTCGCCAGCGCGTTGCAGGCGCCGAAGCGGCACAACCGGTCGCAAGTGCGCCCGAAGGCGGCTCTCCAAGGCGCGAGAACGACCTGGCTTGGCTCATATCCATGGTCGATCGAAATCAGGACGGCAAAGCTTCGCCGGAAGAAATCGCCGCCTGGCTTGAAATTCAACGGCTGCTGAATCGCGGACAGTTGCTCGTCAGCGTGATCTACGGCGGCAGCCTGTTCGAAATCTTGGACGTCAATCACGACGCGGGGCTCTCTCCTCGCGAGGTGCGAAATGCATGGAGCGTTCTCGAAGCTGCCGGGTGCACCTCGGGCGAAAACGTCTGTCTTGTCAAGGCGTCGACGGTCGTAATGATGATCGCCAGCCAAGGCTATCCGGCCAGTTTCGCCCGCACGACAACGGCCGACATTGAATGGTTCCGAAAAATGGACCGCAATAGCGACGGAGACATTTCCCGTCGCGAGTTCAGCGGAGCGCTCAAGGTGTTTTCAAAACTCGACCTCGACCACGACGGCCTGATCTCGCCCGACGAAGCGAGACGGATCGAAAAACAATAGCCATATTGCCGAACCTGCTGCGCAAGCTTCGATTTCGCGCGTGTTACTCGCCAAGGCTGGCAAACAAGGCATCCTTGGCCGCGAATGGGGATACTTGCTGAGGAAAGTAATCGGGTAGACGAACGGCAGATCCCGGCGGCGAGGCAGGCGGATCCTGGCCGTATTCGGGCAGGTTGGTGATCTCCTGCTCGATGTCACGGTCAGTCTTGCCGGCCTGCATTTCGCTGGCGTATTGACTTTGTTCGCTCGTCGTCGGCGCTCGCTGCAAGTACTCCTGGAACCAGCCGGTCACGTCTCCCTTGTAAGCCTCGAGCGACGTAAAGAAACCGAGCGCAATCTGGTATCTAGTGGCCCCCGTGTTTTCGTGGCTCGTCAGATAGTTCAGCCAGTACTGATTGCCCTGCGGGTCGGGATCGCGTCCGAGAATGCGATGGTAAAGTTCGGTGACCCAGGATTGCGGCGTGCCGCCGGCGGACGTGTAGAACTCCGGCGAGTCGGCGAAGCCTGCCTTGATGATTTCCGGACCGCCTGTCGCGTGCCACACCTGACGCCAGTAGGCCAAACCGCTAGCATCGGGCGTCCGCAGCAAGTACTGCTGGTAATAGCCCGTAATGATCTCGTTGAGCAGTTCGTCGCTCTCAAAGAAGCCCGCCGCGATATCGCCTGTCTTGCCGCCATGGACGAAATCGTTGATCCAAAACTGCAAGCCGCCATAGTCGGGATCGCGATTGAGCACCGACTCGTAGAACTTCCAGACCACTCCGCCCGTTTGCGACAAGACGTTGACTGTTGCTTTGGCCGAGTGCCCCAGGGAATCGCTGGCCGTGTACTGCGCGTAATCGAACCCCGGAAAATTCGCGGGCGGCGCATAGGTAAACGAGCCGTCGGCATGGAACACGAACGTGCCGCCGTTTGCGCCCACGACGGAACCCGCCGTCACGGTAAGCGTCCCAGAGCTCGTATCGTTCGACAACAAGCCGTTGGCGGCCGATACGCTGACGCTTCCCGACCCGATGACGTAGACGTCTTCGTTGACCTTGAAGGGAGTTGCGGCGACCGTCGTCGTGGCCTGTGCGGCGGCCGACGTCGGTTGCACATTACCGACATGATCGGTCGCCACGCTATAGAACGAATACGTGTGACCATTCGCGCCCGTGAATGTGGCGGAGGTGGCGGTAGTGGCGGTCTGAAACGCGACGAAAGGGCCGCCATTTTCGCTGACGAACACGTCGTAGCTGGCGATGCCCGAGCCGCCGGTATCATCGCTGCCTGACCAGTTCACCGTGAAACTCGTAGAAGTTTCATTGAGCGGCAGTGCAGCGACCATGCTCGTGGGGGCGCCGCTATCGATCATGTTGGTGAAGGTTGCCGTGTTCAGCGGCGGATTGATGTCGAAAACGATCGATGCCTGCTGATTGACCTGGTCGGGCGTGACGAGGTTATTTTTCGGGTGAATCGTATACTGCACGAAGCCCTCGCCGATGCCGTTGGCGTTGTCGGGGGGCAGGAAACCGTCGGTGAGGCCAGTAGGCGCCTGCCCGGTGGTCGGATCGAGCGACGTGAACGTTGCCGTCAGCATGCGGGTTTGCACGTTAAAGTCGATCGCCACTTGCACGTTGAGCGACGAGCCGTCGAGGTTGTGATAGGCGACCGTGGTCTGGTATTGCGTGAGGCCAGGCGGAATGTTGACGATGATTGGTCCGAAGCCGAACGATCCGAGTTGGAACGTCGACGGATCGAGGTTCGCATCGAGTTGCTGCGTGACGGTGACATTCTGCGCGGCCACGCTGCCATCGTTCTCGAACTCGGCCGTGTAAGGCCAGGCCCCGGCGGGCTGGATGAAGTTTTGCGCTCCGTATCCGCCCGGCCCGACCATCGCGTTCGGATCATGCGCGCCTTGGTTATCCATACTGCCCCCCCAAGGACCCGAGTCGGGAGCGGCCCCCGAGTCGCCACCGCCGCCTGCATCTGAGAACGGCATGATTCCGATACTTGCAAACATGCTGCGCACGTTGCTTGGCGTCGCAGTCAGCAGGACCGGAATCACGTCGCCATTGACGGTGTCGTTCGAACGGATAGTGAACGTAAACTGTCCCGATTGACCGGGCGGAATCGTGCCGGCGGGCCCGTTGGGGTCAGGAGCGACGATCTGCGCCGTGGCCGCGAAAGCGCTGGGATCGGTCGGACTGCTAAACAGCACGTTTGCGTTCGTAGAAGAGATGGTGAACAACGGCGCCGCGATGTCGTTGCTGGTTGTGTTCGAGTAGGTGACGACGATTGAGGCGGTACGACCGGACCGCACGAACTCGGGCGTGATCAAGTGCACCTGCAAGGAACCGGCGACAGACGAAACGACTTGGAACGGCTGCGGCGCGGCAACTGACTGCGCTCCCTGCACGACGTTGAAGGCGTAGCTGCCGACCGCCGCGCCGGTGAGATCGAACGTCGCAAAGAACTTGCTGCTGTTCACATAGTTGATCGACGTTGCTGCGATCATCGCGCCGCCGTGAGTCAGGTTGGCCGTGACATTCGGTGCAAAGTTGGTTCCGTCCACTTCCACCGTGACCTTGCCTGCATTGCCGCCCGTCGACAAAGAGGTCGCCGATACGCCGAGCGCGCTGGTCTGCGTGACGTTGAGCGTATAGCCGGCCGCTGCGGCGTTGCCCGAGACGCTGTGGACGAGGATGTAATAGACGCCTCCCGCCGCGTTCGGTATGGCAAGCGCCTGGTTTGGTTGGTTCGCGGTGGCGGCGAATTGATAGCTATAAGGCGTCGGCGCGGCGCCGTGGCTGACGTAAAGCGCCGTGGTCCCCGAGCTCGCCGCGCTGGCGAGCGTGACGACGAGGGAACCGCCCGGCGGCACGTTCACCTGGTAATACTGGTCCTGGTCGGCGGCCGTGAAACTGCCGTTGACCGGCGTGCCTAGGTTCAAGCCTGGCACGCTGACGGCGAGCTGGCCGGTCGTGGCGACGAGCGTGTTGTTAGTGCGGTCCGAGTCGGCCACGTTGAAGTGGCTGTCGGCCAAGACGATCACGTAATAGTTGCCCGACGTCAAGGCGGGCACGGCCGCGGTCACGCTGGCATCGTAGTGATTGCCGGCGGTCAGGCCGCCCGCGTGCGTCACGCTGCCGAGCAATATCGAATCGGCGGTGATCGTCGGCGTGGTCGAAAGATAGACGCTGTCGAGCCAACCGCCGAAGGCGGCGACGGTTCCCTGGTCGGTCACTTGCCAATGGACGGCGATCGATTGGCCATCGATGGCCGCGGTCGGCGCGGTAACGCTCGCGAGGCTGAGATCGGCCAGCGCCCCGGACATATCGAGGTCGAATTCCGTCGCCGTCTGGTTGGCGGTCATTCCCGAAACCAGGCCAGTAATCGTCCCAAATGTGCCGCTGCTCGAAGAGTATTGCAACACCGCGTAGTTTTGCCCAGCAACGGGCGTGAAGCCATTGATCAGCGAAAGATGAAAATTCCCCGCCAGCGTCGCGGCGCCGGAAGCCACGACCTGCCCGAACTGGCCACTGGCCGGACTGCCGCCGATCTGCTCGTTGAATGTTCCGGCCGCAGTTTGCGTGAAGTTTCCGCCGACGCTCAGCGTGCCGCCCAATGTCAGCGTGCCGCTGTTGGAGAAGTTGCCCGGCGTACTCAAAGCGGGGCCGCCGGTCAGTGCCAGCGTGCCGCTGTTGGCGGCGAGCGCCAAGGCGGGCATGGCCGCTGAGCTGCCGTCGAGCGTGATATTCGCCGCGTTGCTGGTAATGCTCGTGCCGTTGGTGAACTTGATCTTGGCGCCGTTGAGGGCCTTCCACGTGCCGCCCGTCAGGACGCCGGAAGCAATTTGAGCAAAGGAGCTTGCCTCCAGGTCGAGCGTGCCCGAATCGGCCTCGATCGTGCCGGTGTTGGTCAGCGTGCCGGGGATAAGAAGCTGCGAGATCCCTGAGCCGGCCGTCTTGACGATCGTGCCGGCGTTGACGACGGCGGTCTGACCGCCGAAAGGATTGTCGATGCCCGAATCGGACTCGATTTTGTAGATTGCGCCCGGTTCAATTTTCAGCGTAGTGGGCGAGACATTATCACTGTGCAGTCCGAGGTTGCCGGCGCCCGTCTGGACGATCATCCCCTGGTTGTCGAGCGTGCCGTCTTCATAGAAGCCCTTATCGGCGGCGCCGGCAAGGTTCATCGTTCCCAGATTAGTCACGTCGCCCAACGAAGCGAAAAAGGCGCCGCCAGTCCATTGGAAAGTATTGCCGGTGAAATTGAGGGTAATGCCGCCCAGCGCGGTGTGGATGCCGCCGCTCGATAGATTGACCGTGCCAGCGCCCGTGGCCGTCAATGTGCCGCCATAAATCGTTTGTTGGCCGCCGGTGAGGTCGGCCGTGGCGCCCGCACCAAGATTGAACGTGGCGCCGCCCAAGTACGTTCCGCCGGTGAGCATCACGGTGCTGCCCGCCCCGATATTGAAGGTGCTGCCGCCGGAAAAAGTCCTGACATTGTTGAGCGTGACCGTCAAGGCTTGCGACGCCGGTACGTTGATCACCGCGCCGCTCACATCGCTGGCCGGCAAGCTGACGACCGTGCCTTGCACCGTAATGCTGGCGCCGTTATTGAGCGTCAGATTACCTTGCGTCAGCACGGGCAGAGTAAGCGTGTCGTTGCTTTCCGCAATGCTGCCGCCAGAGAAGATTGCCAGCGAGTCGAGCTTCAGCGTGCCGCCATTGTCCGCCTCAATGCCGGCGCCGGGCGCGGTGGCCGTAAACGTTGTCAACCCTGAGGCGTCGATGGTGCTGCCGGCGTCTTGAACTTGAAAGTAAACGGCGCCGCCGCTGATCTGCGCCAAGTGGTGCATGTCGACGAGACCGCCGTTGTAGGCATGGACAAAGATGTGGTTGCCATTCGTCGAGCCATTCATCGTCGTCAGGTTCGGGAGGTTAATCTCAGAGCCGCTGTTGCCCGCCTCGATGACAGTGCCGAACGTGCTCGGGCCGGTGTAGCTCGTGACGGTCGGCAAGTTGAGCACGCCGCCCGAACGAGCATAGAAGCTGTCGCCCGTGAACGTGGCCAGCCCGCTGAACGTGGCCGTAGCGCCGTCGCGGGCCGTGATGCTGCCATTGGTGACGTTCGTGATCTGCGACAGCGAGGCGGCGCCGCCGATGATCAAAGCTACGTTGTCGAGCGTCGTCAGGTTGCCGATATCCAGCGTCGCCCCGGTGTCGGATTCCAGCGCGGCATTCGCGCTGGTCGCAGTGAATGTGGTCAAGGCCGAGAGGTTGATCGTGCTGCCGGCGTTCTCGGCACGGAAGTAGACCGCGCCGCTGGTGATTTGCGGCAACTGGTGCATATCGATCATCGCGCCGCCGTAGGCGTGGACGTAGACGTAGTTGCCGTTCGTCGAGCCGTCGAGCGTCGTCAGGTTCGAGAGGTTAATCTCAGAGCCGCTGTCGCCCGCCTGAATTGTTGGACCGAAGACGCTCGAGCCGGTGTAACTGGCGACCGTCGGCAGGTTGAGTACGCCCGCCGTATCGGCATAGAAACTGTCGCCCGTGAAGGTCGTCAATCCGCTGAACGTGGCCGTGGCGAAATCGTGGGCCTGGATGCTGCCGTTGGTGACGCTCGTGATTTGAGAGACGTCGGCGGCGCCGCCGACGATCATCGCCACTTTGTCGAGCGTCGTCAGGTTGCCGATATCCAGCGTTGCGCCGGTGTCGGATTCCAGCGCAGCGTTCGGGCTGGTCGCGGTGAACGCCGTTAAGGCCGAGAGGTCGATCGTGCTCCCGGAGTTTTGGGCCTGAAAGTAGACCGCGCCGCTGGTGATCTGCGGCAACTGGTGCATGTCGATCGATGCGCCGCCGTACGCGTGGACATAGGCGTAGTTGCCGTTCGTCGCGCCGTTAAAGGTCGTCAGATTGGACAGATTGATCTTTGAGCCCGCGTCGCCGGCCTCGAATTTCGAACCCGTTGCCGGCGCGCTGTAAGTCGTAACAGTCGGCAGGTTGAGCACGCCCGCCAAGTAGGCATAAAAACCGTCGCCCGTGAATGTGGTTAGTCCGCTGAATGTGGGCGTGGCGCCGTCACGCGCCTCGATATTGCCGTTGGTCAACGTGGTAATCTGGCTGACCGACGCGGCGCCGCCGATAATCAAGGCCACTTTGTCGAGCGTCGTCAGGCTGCCGATATCGAGCGTCGCTGTGGTGTCGGACTCCAGCTCAGCGTTCGCGCCGGTCGCAGTGAATGTGGTTAATGCGGAGAGGTCGATCGTGCTGCCCGAGCCTTGGGCTTGGAAGTAGATGGCGCCGCTGGTGATCTGCGGCAACTGGTGCATATCGATCGAGGCGCCGCCGTAAACATGCACGGTCGCCACGTTGCCATTGAAAGCGCCGTTAAAGGTCGTGAGGTTCGAGAGATTGATCTGCGACCCCGCGTCGCCCGCCTCAAACTTCGAACCCGTTGCCGGCGCCGCGTAGCTCGTGACGGTCGGCAGGTTGAGCACGCCAGCCGTATAAGCATAGAAGCCGTCGCCCGTGAGCGTGGTTAGCCCGCTGAACGTGGCCGTAGCGCCATCACGCGCCTCGATATTGCCGTTGGTCAGCGCGGTAATCTGGCTGACCGACGCGGCGCCGCCGATGATCAAGGCTACTTTGTCGAGCGTCGTCAGGCTGCCGATATCGAGCGTCGCGCCATTGTCCGACTCCAACGCGGCATTGGAACTGGTCGCCGCCAGGTTAGTTAAGGACGCCAGATTGATGGAACTGCCAGAACCCTCCGCGCGAAACCAGACCGCCCCGCTTGTGACCTGCGGCAATTGGTGCATGTCGATCGATGCGCCGCCGTAGACGTGCACGTAGGCCACGTTGCCATTGAAGGCGCCGTTGAACGTCATCAGATTCGAGAGATTGATCTGCGAGCCGGCATCGCCGGCTTCGAACTTCGAACCTGTCGACGGGGCGCTGTAGCTCGTGACCGTTGGCAGATTGAGCACGCCGGCCGCATAGGCGTAGAAGCCGTCGCCCGTGAAAGTCGTCAGCCCGCTGAACGTGGCCGTGGCGCCGTCGCGGGCAGCGATGTTGCCGTTGGTCACGCTCGTAATCTGACTGACCGATGCCGTGCCGCCGATAATCACCGATGCCTTGTCGACCGTCGTCAGGGCGCCGATATCGAGGGTCGCGCCTGAGTCCGACTCCAACGCGGCATTGGCACTCGTCGCGGCGAAGTTCGTTAAGGCGGCCAGATCGATGGAGCTGCCGGAACCCTCGGCGCGAAACCAGACCGCCCCGCTCGTGACCTGCGACAACTGGTGCATATCAATCGAGGCGCCGCTGAAGACATGCACATAGGCTACGTTGCCATTGAAAGCGCCGTTGAGCGTCGTGAGGTTCGAGAGATTGATCTGCGAGCCCGCGTCTCCGGCCTCAAATCTCGAACCCGATGCGGGAGCGGTGTAGGTCGTCACCGTCGGCAGGTTGAATACGCCGCCCGAGTAAGCAGACAGGTTTCCGCCGCTGATCGACGCCGCCCCGTTAGCAGTCAAAGTGGCGCCGGCGCCTTGGACCGTCAATGTGCCGCCGGTCATACTGAGCGGGCCGCTTAAGGTCGACGCGCCCGTGGTAACCGTCAGCGCTCCCCCTGTGATCGACAGCGTGTCGTTCGAGGTAGTCGTTACATTGGCAACGCTGAGATTGTCGCTCGACTGGACCGTGATCGTGGCGGCAGTCGCTCCGGTGTCGATCGTGACGGTATCGCCTGCCACGGGCAGTGCATGATTGCCGGGCGACGTGATATCCTGCCAGTGGCTGGCATCACTCCAATTGCCGCTGCCGCCGATCCAGGCCATCGCGTCCAGCATAGCGCGCTGCTCTAACGACTGAACTAGCGGATATCGCGCGGTCAATGATCTGCGGCGCCTTTTGTTTGATAAACGAGCCGCCTTTCGCCGTTCAAGACGCGAATTCAAAGACGGACAACGAATGCCTGAGATTTCTCCGCCACGCAGGAACTTGTACATGGTATGGCTCTCGCATTATCCAGTAGCATATTTAATAAAAGCAGCGAAAGTAACGACGACCGCACGCCGAGCCGCAGACTCTTTTCCTCGCGGCATTTTCTTGGTGCATTAGCGGCCAAAAGCTCGCGGCCGCGCGGCGGCGCCAAGCTAACAATAAACTCCGGCGTTGGCAAACTTTTTTGCCCATGCGACAAGGGATCGACAGAAGCGTTTGCGAGACACGTTTCGAGCTAGCTTAGCCCTCCGAGGCGAGCCGCTAGTAGGTACGACTTAGCCTTCAGTCCGCCGGGCAAGGGCGAGAGCATTGCTGCCCTCGCCCAAATTGCCTTGGCGAAGCGGCACCTGGGGCTCTCTGCGAACTTGCCGAGCCCAGTTTAGCGTTGCCCGCCCGGCTCCGACTTGCCGGTAGCTCTCCCCTGGGTCTCTCTTGCCTTCGCGAGATCGAATGCCGCCCGCCGTTCGTGCAATTCCTGCGCGAGTGCGCCGGACCTTCGCGCGTAGTCCAGGAAAGATCGGATGCCCTTGACGATTAGGATTCGGCGAAGTGCATTGCTGCGCTTGGTAGCCTATCGCTCATCCTCCACCTATTAACGCGTGCTTGCGCCCAACATCGCGGTGAAGGTAAGACAATGTTGCATGGCACCGTTGAGAGCGAAATCAGCGATTGGAACGCCAACTCCTCTTGCTACCAGGAACTCCCCCGGATAGTGCCAGCGGCAACTTTAGTGAGCGTTTTCTTGTGCGCAAGTGTGCGGCACAGATTGTCTCTGTGCCGCACATAGGACGCGACTCGACAAATGCCGGCCATCTTGTCGTCAGCGCTTCGCGAAATCCGCCGTGGCCTGCGCGGGCTCGGCGAGCCCCAACGCCGCGAATTGGTACGATTTTTTCAATACGATGTCGGGAAGCATGCCGGCTTCTCGATTATAAGGCTAAAGAGCCGACTTGATTCGCGGCGGCCGAACAGCGCGTGAGTTGTTCGAGGACGCGGTTAAAGGGCGTCGGCATTTTCGTCTACCGCTTTTTCGCGGCTTGGGTCGTGTCGGCCGGGCTGATGAAAGCGTCATGGGATTGGCGGACCGCACGCGGCGTGCGGCCTGCGGTCTTATCCCGTCGACCTTGGTACGCGCCGATCCAGAGCAGGCCTTCAACCTGCTCTTGGGCCGCGTTCTTCGCAGCAACAAGAATCGCAAAGCCCGGACAATCAGGCTGTACCTGACAAGCGTTGAGTTTGCGATGCAGTAAAAGGATTCTTTCGCAGCGCCGGCCCATTGCCGCAAGCGCAAGTCGACTAATGGTCTTGAAGGCCATGCCGGAAGGGTAATCATGACGAGGAGAACTTTCGAGGAAATCGAGCACTTAATTGAGGAGGCATGGCGCCGCATCGAAACAAGCAAGCGGATCATTTCTCAAGCCAGGAATCTCGTCGAACAAAGTCGGCGACAGCGTTGGAACTGCCAACGGCACATCCCCGTGCGGTTGCATGCCGAGTGCGCCGAGCGAACCGTATGGCTGAGTCAGATCAGCAGCTTCATGCACATAGGCAGGCTCTACGAAGCCTGCAGCATGAATGGAATTGCGGCAGCCATTCATTTCGATCCCGATCGAGGCGTCGAAATTCGCCTGGAACAGATCGATCGTCACACGTTCGAGCGACTGGTTGCCCAAGTGCCGCTGGAATTGGTCTAGGTGCGGTTCATATGCATCACGTTGGACTGCTGTTGCCGACATGCCGGGCAATAGGGGTGATTTATGACCGAAGCGTTACGCAGACTCTTTGGACGGCTTGTTGAGCTTCGCCTACAGGCCGATTCCTATCCCGACTCACAGCGGCCTCGCGGCATCGACGAGGAGCTCCTGCACTGCCAAAGGCTGATTGCTGCTGAATTAAAAGCCATCGCGATTGGCGAGAAAAAAGTTCAGGCCGCCGCGCTCCGGACTTCGCCGTTTCAAGCCCGACACGTTCTGAGCCGGTAATCGATCGAGGCTATCCAGCGAGAAGGAGCAATTGCCCGCGCCGCACGCTTCGCACGGTTTCGAACCAAGCTGCGGCATTGACGGAGTGTTAACCGCGCAATCGCCGCGGCAATGGCTAATCCCACGGTGCGCCAGCCTGCCTACGAAGGCGACCTATGAAATAAATGAGCCAGCTTGCGCATCTCTATCTAAAGCAGTCGGATCGGACGGGCGGCGCAAACAAAAGTAAGTTTCCGAATGGGAATTATGCTCACGACCTGACTGCGGCTCGCCGCCGTCTCGGTCAGAAGTGAAACTGCAAGTCTGCATGATATGGATGTGACTGTGATTCAGGGGCTGCCGTCTGCGTAGCTTAGACCTTCTTCAAGGGAATCATGCCAATGACTCGGATCCAATTGGGAATGTCTCTGCTTGTGGCGTTCGCCGCCGCTGTGGCAACGGCTAGAGCAGAGGAGCGACCAAAAGAGAGCATCAAAGCTGAGGCTTTCAACAAAGACGCCGGCTGGGAAGGCCACAATAATCGATTGCTGCCTGAAGTGCTGCCGACCGTCGTGCAGGACTTCGGTTATAGCAACACGAGTTTCGCTGGCCCGAGCAAGGGAGAAGTGGGCGGCAAGGTCGTTCGCTGCATGGCGCCAGGCTATTACGCAGCCGAAATCGGAATGAAGACCTTAAACGACAAGCTCAGCGCTTCGGGTTCGTTCGCTCTTAAAGGCGCGGCGGGCAGCAGCGGAGTATTCTTCGGCTGGTTCAATTCGAAGCAGCCAACCGGCGGCGGTCGTCCGGTAGGTTCGCTGGGCATGGACTTCGACGGCGAACCCTCCGGCGCGCGGCTGGCGGTGCGCATGATCAACGGCGGCAATCGCGCTTGCGGCACGTTCGTCACTCCGTTTATTCCCGGCAAGTTTCGCCCGACGCCGCTCCGACTGGATGGCACGCGCTACTCATGGAAGTTGACATACGATCCCGACGCGGCCAACGGAAATGGCCAATTCCATTTCACCATCGCAAGTCATGGCGCCGAGCCGGAACCGCTCGACGCGCGACGGCTGCCGTCCGATTTGCCCGCAGCGCACCGGCAGGAGGCCCTGAGCCGCTTTCCAAATACTACGGAATTTTCCGTCGATTTGCCCGACGGCTTCAAGGATGAAGGCGCGAGCTTCGACCGCTTCGGCCTGCTCAACCTCACGAAGCCGGGAAATGCTATGACGATCTACTTCTCCGACCTCACGCACGATGGCATCACCGATGACTTCGCGACTGCGCCGGGCTGGCTGGAGCAAAGCAATCGAGGGAAGATCGCTGCTCCGCCTGTGGGCGCCCACGATTTCGGCTTCAGCCCGACGACGAACTTCTCGGGCGGCAAACCCGGCGAGCTCGGCGGCGATCTCTGGCGGAGCGGCAAGTACGCCTACTATGCCGACCGGATCGGCCCGCTGGATCTCAACGACCGGCTACAGGCGAGAGGCAAGGTCGTGCTGAAAGTCGGCGCGCCCGATTCCGACGTTTACTTCGGCTGGTTCAGTAGCGCCGACCGCCAAAACCCGCCCGTCGCATCGGGCAATTTTCTCGGCGTTCACATCGGCGGCCCGACGCGCATCGGTCATGCTTTCAATCCTCGGCTCACAACGGCCGCAGGAACGATAGCGAAAGTGGACAGTGCTCCAGTCCTGAAGCCGGACAAAACGTTTGACTGGTCGATGACCTACAACCCCGAGGCTAACGGCGGCCAGGGCGAGCTGCGCGTGACCTTGGGCGGAGAGAGCGCGACGCTCGCCTTAAAGAAGAGAGTGAAGGAGGAGGGCGCTCGCTTCGACCGCTTCGGCTTGTTCACCTCGAACATCGGCGGGCAATTGGTGCGCATCTACTTCGATGATCTGACCTACACCGCAACGCGACTGACGCCATAAGCAATTAAGCCGTAGGCCCGCGAGACCGGATCATCGGCGCCAGCGGCGGCAGGCCGCGGTCGGCGACATCGCACGCGAAGAGTCTGCGGTGGCGCAAGAATCTTATTTGCGAGAAACCGGATGTCGTCCCACGGAAGACGTTGGGGCTTTTCGATCACGAGAAGTCTCTTGGCCGGGGCCGTCACGCCGCCAGAATACTGCGCAGCGCGCCAGAACACCGCACAAGAAGTGAGCTACTCGGCTGTCTTGGAGCAGAATCCTATCTGCTCGATGCAGCAGAAACGCCCGATAGGCGATCGGGGGGATGTCTTATGCCGGAAGACTCATGTAGGGAATGAGAGCGCGGCGTGGATATGCTGAAGCATCACCTATCCACATCCCTATGGCGGTTTTTGCGGTATCTCTACGATGAACCGCGTTCCTTCGCCGAGCTTGCTCGTCACGTCGACCTTTCCCTGATGCGCCGCGACGATGCTCTGCACGATACTCAGCCCGAGGCCCGTGCCGCCAGCGGCTCGACTGCGCGCCTTATCGGCGCGATAAAACCGTTCGAACACATGCGGCAAATGTTCGTCCGCGATCCCAATCCCCGTATCCGATACCTCCAACCGCACGCTGCTGTCGCTTTGAGCGACGACGACTTCGACGCTGCCGCCCTCGGCGGTGTATTTGATCGCATTATCGAGCAGGTTGTAGATCACGTGTCGGAGCCGAGCCAGGTCGCCGTGCACGAAGGCCCGGCCATCGAGAACCGTCTGGAGTTGCAGTTCTTTCGCATCTGCCAGGGGGCGCATGGTATCCGCGACTTCCGCGGCGAGCCGAGACAGATCGACGAATTCTCGCGGGTTTTGCGCAATGCCTGCGTCTTCGCGACTCAACGTAAGCAATTGATCAGTGATCCATGTCAGCCGATGGCATTCCTCCAAGATGCTGCCGAGCAGGTCCTGCTTTTCCGGATCGGCCAGCGGCTTGCTCAACGCCACTTCGGCTTCCGCACGGATCACGGCGATCGGAGTCCGCAATTCGTGCGAGGCATCCGCCGTAAAACGCTGCATTTCTTTAAAAGATCGCTCCAGGCGGTCAAACATGACGTTAAGCGTGCCGGCCAGTTTTCCAAGCTCATCATCCGGGTTAGGAACGTCAATCCGCTCGCCGAGTCGCCGTGCATCGATCTGGTTCGCCGCGGTCGCTATCTGCTCCACTGGCGCCAAAGCGCGCCGAGCGAGGAGGTATCCGCCCGTCAAAGCAAGGCCCACCACGAGCGGCCCGAGGGTGACGAGCACTGCCAACAACTCCGCCAACTCGTGATCAAATCCATCGAGAGAGCGGGCCACCTGTATCAGAACCGGTCCATCGGGACCCGTAACCTTGCGGGAAACAATCCGATACCAGCCAAGATCGGCAAGTTGTTGTGTGTGCAGGCCGGGCTCTTCGGACGTCGCTTCAAACGCCGGTGAAGGCAAGCGATGCTCCTCCAAGCGCGGATTGAAGAACACGCGATTGCCGCGTTGGTCGGTGATCTGAAAGTCAAACCCCTCGTGTCCTGAAAACCGGCGGCTCAGCCAGCCGAGCATGCTCTCGCGGTCGGTCGCGCGCTCGACTTCGCCCACCACGTCCGCCAATTCTTCTTGCAACCCGTCGTCGACTCGTTCCAGCAACTGATGCCTCATGACCGCGTAAATCGCCGTCCCGAAGACCGTCAACACCAGCGCGAGCACGCCGCCATACCATAGCGTCAGGCGCCAGCGGATGGACAGCCCGCGGATCACGGGCGCCTCAACGCGTAGCCGACGCCGCGGATAGTATGGATCAACTGCCGAAGCTCGGGGCGCTCAACCTTTTTGCGCAAAGAACGGATATAGACGTCGATGACATTCGTAAGCACTCCAGCCGATTCTTTCCAAATATCGCGGGCGATCATATCGCGCGTAACGGTCGAGTTCGCATGGCGAAGCAAATACTCGAGCAAATCGAATTCACGGGCGCTGAGGTCGATCTCTTCTCCCGCACGCACGACGCGCCTGCCCACGACATCGAGTTCCAAGTCATCGGCTTTGAACACTAATTGCCGCGCGATGCGATTGCGTCGCAGCAGCGCTCGGAGGCGCGCCACCAGTTCGGCAAAGGCGAAAGGCTTTACGACATAGTCGTCGGCGCCGGCATCGAGCCCGCAAACTTTATCTTCGACCGCATCACGGGCCGTAAGGATCAGAACTGGAGCGGCGAAACCGTTGCTTCGCAAGTCTTGAAGCACTTGAATTCCGCCTCGCCGAGGGAGCATGACGTCCAAGATCACGGCGTCGAACATTTGCGTCGTGGCGAGATAGTACCCTTCCTCGCCAGTCGCTGCCGTCGCAACCTCGTACCCTTGCCCGACGAGACCTTGCTCGAGACTTTTCAACAGTTTTGTCTCGTCCTCTACCACTAGCAGGCGTTGCATAGCGCCTTCCATCTTTTCCGCGCGACTATTCAGGCAATCTTCGACGACCCAATTGAAGCCAGATAAAGAATCCCTTCACCTGGCCCGCGTCGCTCCATCGCTCTTCTCCTCCGGCCGCTTCTCACCTGGATTCGATGAGTCTCGACGCTTCACGTCCCTCATCGCGTGATTCGAGCGAGCGCTCGCCGTCGCCTTTGATTTTTGCCCGCTGGCATCGCGATTTACATGATCGCCCTTCGAAACGTTCGACGTTTGTGCGGATTCCGCCTCATCACTGCGCTCAGCCACGCGGACAACGACTGACTGAGCGCCGGCCGCGCTGTAGGGAAGCCGCAACCAGCGGCTGTTTGACCAGTAAACCCACTGCTTATCTGGCATCCAATACCACCAACGGCCTTGATGGTATTTAAATCGCCAGCGATTGTCACTCACGACGCCAGGCGCGGAGCGTTTCTGATGAGCCTCGCCGTTTTCCGCCTTGGGCGTTACGGCGGCCCGCTCAAGCTTGTTGAGCTCCTCTTTGATTGCCGATATCTCCCTATCCAGGCTTTGTTGCTGCTGTTCCTCAAGCCGGCGGACTCGATCCAACAATTCACTTTCGTCGGTTCCCTCATTGGTGTCGGTTTGAGCTAATGCGGACAAGCTCAAGGCGATGATTAACCCCATAACGCTGATCAATCTATGGAACGAAACTCGCATGTCGGCATCCTCCCAAAAAGGGTTGGTCGCGATTAGGGCCTCCGTCGAGCTAATACAGCACCACAATGTTGCCAGACCAGCCCGACGGCGCCCCCGTGGAACCGCTGCTTGCCTGCCTCTATTCTTCTGAGCGCCACGGCCTGAGACCATTAAAGACAGATGAAAAATCGTTCATCAAGCCGGCGCACGGCTTGAAACGATCATCGAACTCGCAATGATGCCTGACGGGTAACGGCACGCATTGGAAACGAGTGACCCGAGTGTCGATTGCTGATGCGAAAGGAGCCACAACATGCCTGAACTGCCTCGTCGCAACTTCCTCTTCTTCTCGTCCGGAGCGACGTTCGGCAACCTGCTTGTGCCAGGATTGGCGAGTGCCGCCGAGCTAGACGATGCGGCGACCGTCGATTGGTCCGCCAGCGGGCTCGTCACGGGCAAGGCAAAGCAGCTCAAACACAAAGAGATCCCTGGCTTTCTCAGTGCTGCACAAATCGCGCCGCACCATACGGCGCATTACGGCGGAGCGCTCAAGGCCTTCATGGCAATTGAGGCCAAATTCGAAGAGAAGTTCGCTCAGGGAGCTGCCATCGATTCCTTCGCGTTCGACGCCCTGCAGCGGACCAAGTCAAGCCGCGGCAATAGCGTCGTCCTGCACGAGCTTTACTTCGATGGCTTGTCGCCCTCCAAGGCTGAACCGAGCGGCGACTTGAAGGCGGCGATCGCGAAGCGCTTCGGCTCTTTGGACAAGTGGAGCGACGATTTTCGGGCCAGCGCTAAGTCGGCGGCCGGCTGGGCGATGCTCGTCCGCCATCCGGTGAACGGGCGACTGTATAACGTCGTCAGCGACGAACACGCGCAAGGACCGCTGTGGCTAGCAGTGCCGCTGGTCGTCGTGGACGTCTATGAGCACGCGTTCTATATCGACTACCAGAACCGCAAGAACGACTACGTCGACAAATTCGTGGAGCACATCGATTGGAATGAAGCGAACCAGCGTTTCCGAGCGGGCAGGGCGTGACCGACGCCGACGACCTTGGGAATCCAGCAATTGCAGAACTCGATCTTGACCTCAGCGAAATGGAGAGTCTGTGGCCGGTGAGCGGTACGCCTTATGTGAGGCGGCTGACCGGCAAATCTGTGAGAAGGAGGATCGTTATGAAAGCCGCGACCATTGCACTCGTTTCAATACTGCTGGCCTTGAGTTCGGCGCTGGTTCGCGCCGACGAAGACGAGGCGAAGGAACACGCCAATGCAAAAATCGCCTTGAGCAAGGCCAAACTGACGATGGAGCAGGCGGTCGCGGCGGCCCTCAAAGAAGTACCCGGCGGCAAGGCAGTCGAAGCCGAACTCGAACTCGAGGGGGACGGCGTCGAGTTTGAGGTCGAAGTCGTTTCCGGGGGCAAGCACATGGAGGTCACGCTCGACGCCATCAGCGGCAAAGTCAAAAAAGTCAAAGAGGAAGGCAAAGAGGGTGAAAAAGACGAAGATGAAGACGAGGACGAGCAGGCCGAGAC
>JAICIG010000011.1 GCA_025924495.1 Pirellulales bacterium
CGCAGCCGAGCAATCCCGCAGTGCTAGTGGGCCAGGTGGCTGCCGTGCCGAGCTTTACCGACTTGTGGTGGAACTTCCGGCGGGTGCCGATCTTCGGCAATTTCACGATCGGCAACATCAAAGAGCCGTTCGGCCTGGAACGGCTGGAAAGCAGCCGTTATCTCGATTTCATGGAGCGCTCCTTCAACCAGGATGCCTTCATCGCACCGTCGAACAACGGCTTCGCTCCCGGCATCCTAGTTTGGAACTGGGCTGAAAACCGCCGCATGACCTATGCGGCTGGGCTATTCAAGAACGTCCAATACACGCCGTTCGCCTTTGGCGTTGGCGATGGCGACTATGCCGCCGACGGACGATTCACCTTCTTGCCGTACTACGACAAAGCATCCAACGGCCGCTACCTGGTTCACATGGGGGTGGGCGGCAGCTATCGCGGCAACGACTTCCGCACCGTCCGCTATCGTGCTCGCGGATCGTTGCGAAACGGCCCCGACGCCTTGAACTCGGTCTGGGCCGACACGGGCACGATCATCTCGAAGGACGAGGGCATCATTTCGCCCGAAGCCATGATTGTCTGGGGCTCGCTCTTTATTCAAGCCGAGTATGCCGCCACGTTCTCGACGCAGGCCCAGAACTCGGCAGGTCAGTCGATCGGCACCGCGTTCTTCGATGGTTACTATGTCCAGGCCTTATATTTTCTGACGGGCGAACATCGCCTGTATGATTATACTAAGGGCCTGGTGGGCCGCGTCATCCCCTATGAAAACGCCGCCTTTGTGAAAGGCGCCAACGGCCGGCCGATCTTCCTGCGAGGCGCCTGGCAGATCGGAGCGCGGTACAACGAGTTGAACCTGAACAACAAGGGCATCAATGGCGGTACGCTGCGCGACATTACGCTCGGCCTAAACTGGTTCCTTAACCCCAACATGAAGCTGCAGTGGAACGTCACTTTGACGCATCGTGATGGACAAAAGAACACTGCCGACGGCAACATTTATGGGGCTGGAATGCGGGTGGCGCACGACTTTTAAAACAGATTCCTCATCGGCCCCTAACATTTAACACAAACCTAACATTGGGCTCATTCTCGACTAACGCCAGCCTCATACTCTTAGTCTGAGAGGTGAAAAGGCACTTGCCGGATGGTTTTTCCTCCGGCGGCGTAACACAGCGGGAGTGAGCGAATGCGGTTGGCGAGCGGAAGGCGGGCAGGTTTCCTGGCGATTGTGTTTGCAGCGGCCGCAATGGCCGGAGCCGCCGAAAAGGCTCGTTTGGCCGACAAGCATGTCGTCGTGGCGCCCCCAATGGCGAAAATCCATGGCGACGATGCCCAGTCCGACGAAGTCGTCCACGGCGGTACCGTGCTGGATGTGCTTGATGAGCAAGGAGATAAGGTGCTTGTCAATCGCGGCTGGCTGTCGGCGAGCGATGTCATTCCCTTTGATCGGGCAATCGACTATTTCGGCGAACAGATTGACCGCGAGCCGAGCGCCGTCAGCTACGCCTCTCGGGCGCGGGTTTGGTGCTATCACGGCGACTACGACAAAACCTTGGCCGACTGCAACGAGGCTCTGAAGCTCGATCCCGACTTGGCGCTAGCTTTTAGCCGCCGCGGCCGCGCCTGGGCCGGCAAAGGCGAATTGGACAAAGCCATCGCCGATTTCGACGCGGCCTTGCGTCTGGACCCGAAAGACGCTCATGCCTACACCCATCGGGCTCGGGCGCATAATGAACGCGGCGATTACGAACTGGCCGTCAAAGATTGTAACGCCGCCTTGGGGCTCGATCCGAAGTCGAACGTGGCCTACTACTATCGCGGCCGCGCTTGGGCACTGCAAGGCGATGTCGATCAGGCATTGGCCGACTTCAACCAGGCAATCAAGCTAAACCATCGCTACGTTCCCGCCTATGTGGGCCGCGCCAACGAATTGCTGATTCAGCACAAGTATGAAGCCGCGATTACGGACTATAACGAGGTCATTCGCCTCAATCCGCACTTGGACATGGTGCATGTCCACTACAATCGCGGGAACGCCTATTACCGCCTGGGCGACTACGGGCTGGCCGCTGCCGACTATCAGGAATCGCTCAGGCACAACGACAAGTATTCGCCGGCAATCGAGGCGCTGGCCCAGTGCTACGCCAAGCTCGGCAACTTCAACGCCGCCGCTCAGTGGCAGGCCAAGGCCATCAGCGTCACGGAAGCCAGCCGTCGGACCCCTGCCATGCAAGCCCGGCTGAAGAACTACCAGGCTAGCCAGAATTCTCGGCCGAACGTCTCGAGCAACTAGCGGCTTCCGCTGCCAAGAACAAAACCCGCGTATTGCCAAGCCGTGCTAGGAACAGAGAGCCCTGGTCTCTGCCAATTGTCGCTCAGCAGCGCGATCTTGAGGCCAAATCAGCGGCTCATGTTCGGCTATTGAGCAGACTTAGTCGCCGTAGCCCCGTTGGTCGTCGATCTGGGCGGGCGTATTGCGGAAGAGAAGATCTTCCTCGGTCATCGCGGGGCGAGGCCGCGGCAAAACGATTGGCGCTGGCGCCTGGAACACTTGTTGCCCGCCTTCGAGCGTGGCCAACAACGTGCCTTGAAGGCCATAACGGTCGACCTTCAATCGCACGCGGTCGCCCGGTTGATCGTCGCCCAAGAGCCGAATCACGTCTTTGTATCCCGCCACCGGTTCGTCATTGACGGCCGTAATCCGATCGCCCATTTTCACGCCGGCCTTCGCTGCCGGGCTGTTAGGCACAACCGCTAGCACGCGCACGCTGCCCGTTGTGCCGCGGCTGAGCGTCAAGCCCAGAGCGGCGCGCTGATTGACTTCGCGCCGGCTGAGCAGCGTCGCCCGCAATGCGCCTTGCAGACCGCCTCGATCGATGCGGATCGTCACCTTTCTTCCGGGCGGCATTGAGCCAACCAGATAGATGACGTCGTTGCTCGTGGCCACGGGCTCTTCGTTGATCGCCAGAATGCGATCGCTCGGTCGAATTCCGGCCTCGGCCGCGGGACTGTTGGGCATGACGCCAGCGACTTTGACGGCCCCATTCGCGTCGTCACTCAGTGTGACTCCTAGAGCGGCGCCGCCTGAATTCACCTCAGAAGCCGCAGGCAGTTCCTCATCGCCTTGCAGCACTGCTTGGGCAAGCGACGTTGCAGGGGAATGGAAGAGAGCCACGCCGGCAGCCAAAACGGCTCCTACTGTTGGGGCCTTCATGATCTGCCAGCTCGCCAGCGGCCATCCGCGCCACAGCCCATTCATTCGCCCGAACTCCTCGCCCGCTTCAAGGGCAGGCAATGCGAAAAAGTGCAGTCAATTAGGAATCTTATCGGCTCGGTAGGGTCGGTCAACCAAACTGATTTTTACGAGGCTTTCGAACAGGCAATCGCTACGGGGCGGCGATCACGCTGCGGAGCTTCCGTTTCTTGCCTGATTAGCTCTTCGGCACGGCCTGCTGCAAACAATGGCACAGACCTCGGCACCCTAGTGATTTCACGGGCGCGATCTCCCTCTGTCTTTCCATCTCTAAGTGATGTAGCTGCAGCTACTTGCTGCTGTCACTAAGCGACTGCACCACGGGCGCCGCCCGGGCTCTTGGCACGGTTGTTGTATTACGCCCAACTCGTCAGCAGCAATGCCCGCTGCCCTTTGGCGCCGCAGGAAGCGGCCAATGGCCTATGAAGATCACTCGGGACGCAAAATGAGATTTACCCAGTCGTGCCTGGCGCTCTTGCTTGTGATGGGATGGATTCCTCAAGCCGGCGGCGCCGCGGAAAATTCGCGCCCCGCCAACGAGCAAGCTTGCTCGACCAAAACCTCGGGCGACTGGAAAATCTGCGAGTCGCCCAGTTTCCGCTTCTGCTGTCGTGGTTCAGCGACTGCGAGCCCGCAGACGGTGCTCCAAGCCGAAGCGCTGAAGAGCCAATTGGCGGCGAAGTGGCTGGGCGAAGAAGCCGAGTCCAAGGCTCGCTGGCAACCGAAGTGCGACGTGATCCTGCACACCAGCCTGCGATCGTACCTACAGGCCGTTCCCGGCGGCGAGCAGACGGTCGGCTCCAGCTTGATTGAGGCGGAGCATGGCAAAATCGTGACTCGGCGAATCGACATCCGCGCCGACCGGCCGGGCTGGTTCGCGTTGGCCTTAGGCCACGAAATGACGCACGTCATCCTGGCCGATGTGTTCCCCGGCGGCCAGGTTCCCCATTGGGCCGACGAAGGCATGGCCGTCCTGGCCGACCCACAGTCCAAACAAAGCGCGCATTTCGAAGATCTGCGTTTCGCCCATATCTCTCGCTCGACGCTGCGGCTGGTCGAACTGCTATCGCTCGAGGGGTATCCCCAACCGCACCAGCAAGCGGCTTTTTACGGTCAAAGCGCCAGCATCGTGCGATACCTGGTCGAGCGCGAATCTCCCGCCCAGTTCGTGAAATTCGTGCAGTTGGCCGAAGAGCTTGGTTACGAGCGGGCTTTGCGCGAACAGTATCGGATCGAAGGCGTTCGCGATCTCGAAACTCGCTGGGTCCGCTACGTGCAAGCCCGCAGCACCAAGGACGCTCTGGTCGCCGATTGATGGCAAGTCGGAGGCATCAGCCTCCGTGTTGGGGCGACGTTGTCGCAGAGTCAAACGAACAGGGGACTGACGTCCCCCGCTCGCCTGGCGATGAATAGGCGAGCCGGCTTTTGTTGCTAGTGCAGCGCGACCGGGGCCGATTTCTGTCGGCTCATCCTTCATTCTGCAACGTGCATCCCTTATCCTGGTAGCGGTTTGCCTGCCGAATTCCGCACCTGGATGCCGCACACCCTGAATGAAGGAGCCGCCATGAAGACGTCTTGCAGCATGTTACGCGCGATTGGGGCGTTTTTGTTTTTGTCCGCGTTCGGCATCGCGCCCGTGCGAGCCGCCGATGCGACCAAACCGATCACGGTCTATGTAGGCACCTATACGGGCGGCAAGAGCAAAGGCATCTATCGTCTGGAACTCAATCCGGCGACCGGAGAATTGAAAGAAGTTGGCGCCACCGGCGGCGTGAACAATCCTTCGTTCCTGGCCATTCACCCCAGCCAGCGGTTTCTGTATGCGGTTGGCGAAGTGGCCGATTTCGACGGCGGCAAGGGGGGCGGCGTTTCGGCGCTCTCCATCGACCCGAAGACAGGCGAGTTGACGCTGCTCAACCAGCAATCGTCGGTCGGCTCGGGGCCGTGTCATCTGGTCGTCGACAAGCTCGGCAAGAATGTGCTGGCTGCCAATTACGGCGGCGGCAGCGTGTGCGTCTTGCCGATTGGCGCAGACGGCCGTTTGGGTAAAGCAAGCAGCTTTGTGCAGCATCAAGGATCGGGGGCTGATCCGAAACGTCAGGAAGCGCCGCATGCGCACTCGATCAATCTCGACTCCGCCAACCGCTTTGCAGTAGCCGCCGACCTGGGGTTGGATAAGGTGCTCGTGTACCGCTTTGATGCTCAGAAGGGAACGCTCGAACCGAACGATCCGCCTGCGACCAGCGTCAAACCGGCCTCAGGGCCGCGGCATTTCGCTTTTCATCCTGATGGTCGCCATGCCTACGTGATCAATGAGATGAATTGCACCGTGACCGCGTTCGATTACGACGCGGACAAAGGCGTGCTGAAAGAAATCCAGACGATTGCCACGCTGCCGCGTCCGGTGGCGCCTGGCGACAGCACGGCCGAGGTGCAGGTTCATCCCTCGGGCAAGTTCCTGTACGGGTCGAATCGCGGCCACAACAGCATCGCGATTTTCACAATCGATCCCGACAGCGGCAAGCTGACCGCGGTCGGCAATCGATCGACCGAAGGCAAGACGCCGCGTAATTTCGGCATCGACCCGAGCGGCACATTTTTGCTGGCCGCCAACCAGGACTCCGACTCGATCGTCGTCTTCCGCATCGACCCCAAGACCGGCGCGCTCGCGCCAACCGGGCACAAGCTCGAAGTGCCGATGCCGGTGTGCGTGAAATTCCTCAAGCCCAGCTAACGCATAGCGTAAGCGTAAACACAATTGTCGGTTGGTGAGGCGGGCGGCGCAAGAAATAAACAGGTTATTCTTGCAAAACAGGCTCGCCAATTAGTACAGTCTTCTCGGCGCCGACGGCATCTGGCTTCGCGATCGGTTGTCTGGAAAGCGAGAATTCGAGCCCGCGGAGTTGCGCTGCCGCTTCGTTAGGCAAGATCGGAGATCAAAGGGCCTTTAAGGCGTTGGCCGCGCTCGCGGCAGACAAGGAGCTCTGCGTGCGAGTGGCGGCGATCCGCGCCTTAGGGTTGCTGAATGACCGCTGTGCGACGAACGTCTTCATCGCGTGTTTGCAAGATGAGAGTGCGTGGGTCCGGCAAATCGCTGTTGCCCGTTTGGCCGACGTGAGAGCCGAAGAAGCCATTCCCGCGTTGAGAACCGCTTGCTCCGACGCCTCCGACGAAGTGCGAGACAAGGCGCGCTTGGCGCTGTTTGCTACGGTGCGCGCCCAAGCCATGAAACGGGCGAGCTCGGCCGATGTCGTCCTGCTGGGTCCTGAGATTCAGACCGCAGCCAAGCGAGGTCCATGATGCCGGCGACTTGCGCTACTTTTCGCCCGTCCGTCTCAAGCCGTCGCTATGCCGGGCCCGACGGCGCGCGACCAATCGAGTGATAGGTGAAGCCGGCCGCTTGCATGTGATCGGGCTCGTACAAGTTGCGGCCGTCGAAAATAACAGGCGTCTTCATCCGCCGCCGCATCTCGTCGAAGTCTGGATGCACGAATTGCTTCCACTCGGTCATGATCGCCAGAGCCTCGGTCCCATTGAGCGCATCATACTTGCTTTCGGCATAAGCCAGCCGTTTGCCATATTTGCGGCGGACGTTTTCCATCGCTTCGGGGTCGTGCACCTGGATGCGGACTTCGAGTTTCAAGAGTTCGTCGATCAAGGTCAACGCGGGCGCTTCGCGGACGTCGTCGGTGCGGGGCTTAAAGGCCAGGCCCCAGATCGCAACTGTCCGCTTCGCTAAGCTCTTCCCGAAATAGGCGGAGAGCTTGGCGAACATCACCGTCTTCTGGCGTTCGTTCACTTCGTCGACAGCGCTGAGCAAGCGCGGCTCGATGCCGTGCGAGTGCGCCATGGCCTTCAGCGCCCGCACATCCTTGGGGAAACAACTGCCGCCGTAGCCGACGCCGGGGAACAGGAAAGCGAAGCCAATGCGGCTGTCGTGCCCGATGCCGCGGCGCACGTCATTGATGTCAGCCTTCATCCGCTCGCAAAGATTGGCGACTTCATTGATGAAGCTGATCTTCGTCGACAACAGCGCATTGGCCACATACTTGGTCATCTCTGCGCTCTCGGGAGACATGACCAGGAAGGGCTTTTCGGTGCGCAGGAAGGGCGCGTACAACTCGCGCAGCACTGCGGCCACCTCGGGGCGGCGGACGCCGACGACGACCCGGTCGGGCTTCGTGAAGTCATCGAGCGCGGCGCCCTCTTTGAGGAATTCGGGATTGCTGGCCACATCGCATTCGCGGCCTGTCGCAGTCCTCAGCCGCTCGCAGATCGCCGCGTTGGCGCCAACCGGCACCGTACTCTTGGTAACCACGATGGCGCCTTCGCCCAGGTGCTCCGCCAGCTTGTCGACGACGTTCCACAGGCTCGACAGGTCGGCCGAGCCGTCGTCGGCGCTGGGCGTGCCGACCGCTAAAAAAATCAGTTTGGCCGCACTCACGGCCGAGTTGAGATCCGTCGTAAAGTGCAATCGACCATCATGCATGTTGCTGGCGACCAGTTCGGCCAGCCCCGGCTCGTAGATCGGAATCTTGCCCTGTCGCAAGCGATCGATCTTGGCCGAATCGATATCGACGCACGTTACGTCATTGCCTGTTTCGGCGAAGCAGGTTCCGGTCACCAGGCCGACATAGCCTGTTCCGATCACGGCGATTTTCATTTTCAGAGTCTCAACTGCGCGATTCGATGTTTGCCTTCATGAAGAGATCGGAGCGTCGCTTTGTCCTCGAACTCGCACAGCGAGAAAGCGAAAAAGCTAGCGTTGTTCCAACTTCCGAGCTCCGACTTCCGACGTTCTTCTCCGCCAATGTTCCAAGGTATCGGCAACAGTCTGTTCCAGTGTAATCTGCGGCTGCCAACCGAGCAGCGCACGTAGGCGGCTGATGTCCGCGATGGGATCCCATTTCTCGGCGCCGGAGCCGAGTTCGCTTGCCGCGCGAGTAGAACTTGCCAACCGGATCATCAGTTTGAAAATGTCTCCGGTACGTTGCGGCGCGCCCGACCCAACGTTGTAGATTCCGCCCGTCTCGGCGCAATTCGCAAGCAGTCGGTAAGCTCGGACAATATCGCGGACGTCACTCAAATCAATCCAGGTGTTCAGGCTGCGCACGCGAACGGGGCCCGCCTCGTCGGCCGCCAGTTGCTCGGCCCAATCAGGCAGCATCATCCCCAACTCTTGCCGCGGACCGGTATGCTGGAAGGCGCGCGCAATGACGACGTCGAGGCTCCGCTCGCGCACGGCGGTTTCAATGTGCTGCTCGGCCAGCAGCTTGCTCATGCCATAGCCTCGACGCGGTCCGCACGGCGCCTTTTCGCTAAGTCGAGTCCCAGGCGTCGCTCCGGGCGCGTAGACGTGGCTGGTGCTGGTAAACAACACCCGCGGACGCCGCGGCAGCGAAGCGGCAAGTTCGAGGATGCGGCTTGTTCCCTCGACGTTCACGGCCAACGCTCGAGCTGTTGGCGCCTGCTCGCCGCAATGCGACGGCACGCTGAGGGCCGCCAGATGATAAATGCAGTCGGGAGCGAACGCAGCGATTCGCTCGCGATCTGCGGCCGAGAGGCTGCTTGAATCGCCGAGGTCCCAACGCAGCACTGCAATTTGTTCGCGAATGTGCCGCGACGGGCAGCGCCACAAACCTTCTTGTTGCGGCCAGTTTCCTTGCGTCGAGCAGCCCAGCACCTGATCGCCCGCAGCCAACAAATGCTCGGCCAGGAAACCGCCGACGAACCCCGTAATCCCGGTGATGAAGGCCTTCATGACGTGGCGGCGATCTCGCGGCGAACACGCTCGAGGTCGGCGTCGACCATCATTTCAACCAGCTCGCGGAAGGCTACCTTAGGTCGCCAGCCGAGCTTGGCCCGGGCCTTGCTTGCGTCGCCGCAGAGATGACTGACTTCGGCCGGCCGCAGCAAGGCGGGATCGGTGCGGACACAGTTCTGGGGGTCAAGCCCTACACGAGCGAAGGCGATCTCTACCAGTTCGCGCACCGAATGCTTGATGCCGGTAGCCACTACATAGTCATCGGGCTTGTCCTGCTGCAGCATCAGCCACATCGCTTCGACATAGTCGCCGGCAAAGCCCCAGTCGCGCAGCGCGTCGAAGTTGCCCAACCGCAGCTCCTGCTGCACGCCGAGCTTGATCCTAGCCGCCGCGTCGGTGACCTTGCGAGTGACGAACTCTTTGCCGCGGAGCGGCGATTCGTGATTAAACAGAATGCCCGAGCAGGCGAAGAGATCATAGCTTTCGCGATAATTGACGGTAATCCAATGACCATAGACTTTGGCCACGCCGTATGGGCTGCGGGGCCAGAACGGCGTACGCTCGGTCTGCGGTTCTTCCTGTACCTTGCCGAACATCTCACTCGAGCTAGCCTGGTAAAAGCGAATCTGCGGATCCACCAGCCGGATCGCTTCGAGCATTCGCGCCACGCCGAGCGCCGTGAACTCGCCGGTCAGCAGCGGTTGCAGCCAGCTGGTGGGCACGAAGCTTTGCGCCGCCAGGTTGTAGACTTCGCGCGGCTTGACCTCGCGCAGCAAGTTGACAATGGAGAGTTGATCGAGCAGATCGGCCTGATGGAGGGCAACTCGATCTTTCAGGTGCGCAATCCGCTCGAAATTCTCGCTGCTCGAGCGACGGACCATGCCGTGAACTTCATAGCCTTTGCGCAACAGGAACTCGGCCAGGTAAGCGCCATCCTGGCCAGTAATTCCGGTAATCAGAGCAGTGGGCATGGGAAGCCTTTAGGCATGAGCAATCGGGCGTCGGCGACAGGGCAAAAAAAGCGGCAAGGAGCGCCTCGCCAGTTTCGTAGTTTGAATTTCACAAGGCGCGGCGGGCCGCCTTTCGTCAAAAAATGGAAGATCATGGCGCCATTTCCTGTTTTAGCGCCGGGGGCAGTTCTGATTCGGCTTCGCTGACCCTAGCGCCCGGGGCTTGACGCGTTGTGCTAGCTCGTCGGTTCGGTCGTTTCCGACTCGGGCGGAGTTTCTTCAGCGCCTTCCTCGCGCGGCACGCGGACAGCGGCCGCGAGCGTGTCATCTTCGTCGAGAGTCATGATCCGCACGCCTTGGGTGTTGCGGCCGATCACGCTGATCTCGCCGGCACGTAAGCGTTGGATCTTGCCGCGCGCAGTCATCATCAATAGTTCGTCTTCGTCGCGCACGCTGGCAATGCTTACCACGGGGCCGTTGCGCTCGGTGGTCTTGATGTCGCGCACGCCCTTGCCGCCGCGACGCTGTGTGCGATAACGTTGCGACGAGCTGCCGCCTTCTTCGCCCCCTTCTTCTCCTTCGACCTCTTCCGCCGTTTCTGCGATCGGTTCTTCGTGGTTCTCTTCCCCTTCGTGTTCGGTCTCTTCGCCGCCGGCCAACTCGGGGTTATTCGGTCCGAACAAGGTGCGTTTGCCGTAGCCGTTCTGGCAGACGGTCAACAGCGTGGCGTCGGGATCGGCTACGACCATGCCCACCAGCGCGTCGCCGGCCGTAAGCTTGATGCCTTTCACGCCGCTCGTGTTGCGGCCCATTGGGCGAGCGTTCGACTCGGGGAAGCGAATCGCCATCCCGCGGGCCGTTGACAGCACCACTTCGTCTCCCGCCTTGGTAATGGCGACGTCCACCAATTCGTCGTTCTCTTTGAGCTTGATGGCGATGATGCCGTTGCGTTGCGGCCGACTGTACTGTGCGAGCGGAGTCTTCTTCACCAGGCCGCTGCGAGTGGCCATCATCAAGTAATGGTCGCGCTGCGAGAAGTCTCGCACGGCGCGGCAATCGGCAATCTGCTCCCCTTCTGCGAGGTTGAGCAGGTTCACGATCGCCCGGCCGCGGCTCTCGCGGCTGAGCTGCGGCAGGTCGTAGACCTTCTGCCAATACACCTTGCCGCGGTTCGTGAAGAACAGCAAATAGTCATGCGTGCTGGCCGCAAACAGGTGGCTAATCGGATCTTCGTCTTCGGTCTTGGCGCCCTTGAGCCCCTTGCCGCCGCGGCGTTGCGCGCGGTAGGTGCTGGCCGCAGTGCGCTTGATGTAGCCTTGATGACTGATCGTGACCACCATGTTTTCTTCGGTGATCAGATCGGCCAGATCGATGGAGCCCAACTCTTCGCCGCTGATCTCGGTGCGCCGTGCGTCGCCGTGCTTCCGCTTCATTTCGACGAGATCGTCGCGAATAATCGCCAGAATGTTCTTCTCGTCGGAGAGAATCCTGAGGTACTCGGCGATTTCCGAGAGTAACTGCTCGTATTCGTGGCCTAACTTTTCCTGCTCGAGATTGACCAACTGACCGAGGGTCATGCGCAAGATCGCATCGGCCTGCACGGCGGTCAACGTATACCCCTCGCGTACGCCGCGTTCTTGCTGGAAATCGGCAAAGCCGGCTTCGCCCAGTGCGCGGCGCATCAGGGCCGCCGGGCATTCGATGCCCATCAAGCGAGCCTTGGCCTCGGCCTGCGTGGCTGATGTGCGGATCACGCGGATCACTTCGTCGATATTGGCGTGCGCTAACAGCAGGCCTTCGACCGTATGCTTGCGCTGCCGAGCCCGATTCAGCAAGAATTGCGTGCGGCGGCGAATGACCGTGATGCGGTGACGGATGAACTCTTCCAACAACTGCTTGAACGACAACAGTCGCGGCTTGCCGTCGACCAGCGCCAGGAAGATCAGAGAATACGTGTCCTGCAGCGGCGAGAACTGATAGAGCTGATTGAGCACGATCTCGGCATCGGCGTCGCGCTTGATCTCCAGGATCAATCGCACCGGCTCTTTCAAATCGCTCTCATTGCGAATGGCCGAGATGCCTTTAATCTTGTCTTCATTGACCAACTCGGCAATCCGCTCTTCGATGCGGTCGCGAGCCTGCTGATAGGGAATCTCGTTGACGACGATCCGCTGGCGGTTCTTGCCAAACTCTTCGATCCGGCAGCGGGCGCGAACCACGATGTTGGCGCGGCCGGTGTGATAGCCTTTTCGAATTCCGGCCCGCCCGCAGACAATCCCTCCCGTGGGAAAGTCGGGGCCAGGAGCGATCTCCATCAACTCGTCGATCGATACGTCCGGCTCGTCGATGATCTTGATGGTGGCATCGCAGATTTCGGCCAGGTTGTGCGGCGGAATCGAAGTGGCCATGCCCACCGCGATGCCGTTCGCGCCGTTGACCAACAGGTTGGGAAACTTCGACGGCAGGACGGTCGGCTCTGTGCGGCGCTCGTCGTAGGTCGGCACAAAGTCGACCGTATCGAGCTTGATGTCTTCCATCATCATCGCCGCGATGGGAGACATGCGCGCTTCGGTATACCGCATCGCGGCGGGGGGCAGGCCGGCGATCGAACCAAAGTTGCCCTGTTTGTCGACCAGCACGTGGCGCATGTTCCATTCTTGCGCCATGCGGACGAGCGTCGGATAGATCACGCTTTCGCCGTGCGGATGGTAGTTGCCGCAGGTGTCGCCGGAGATATTGGCGCACTACACGCGCCCAGCGCCGGGCGTGAGGTTCAGGTCGTTCATCGCCACCAGAATCCGCCGCTGCGAGGGCTTCAAACCATCGCGCACATCGGGCAGCGCGCGGCTGACAATCACGCTCATGGCGTAAGTCAGGTAGCTGTCTTTCAGCTCGTCTTCGATCTGCAGATCGACCAGCTTGCCCACCGGCAGCGGTTCGCCTTCGCCGGCGGCTTCTGGCGTGGCATCATCGGAATTGGGATCATTCGGATCGTCGGAATCGGTGGCCAAGACCACTCCCTTTTGGCTGGCGAACTAAAAGCGGCCGGCGGGCAAGAACCTTCCCTGGAAGGCGCCGCCGACAGCGTCAAAATCTACATACTTCGAAGCCTTGGAGTATATCAATTTTCGCGCCTCGCCACAACCGAAAATGGGCGATGCAAGTTATTTCGCGGCAACCAGTTGTGACAGCACATTCAGAACGCGGGGGAGCCGCGCGCCAGCAATGCGAGACCGGCATTTTCAGCTCATTCGCGGGTTCTCGTCGCTACTGCCGTGTGAGCTGTTCGCACACCCGCGGCCACCAGCGGCGATTGGTCGCCTCATCTCAGTCGTTCAGTTACGATGAAGCTAGGCCGGCCCGGTCGGTTCCGGCTGCCATGCCGACGATTCACGCCGTTATTTTTGGGGGAGCTCTAATGCATCGCGCCGCGGCACTTTTCGGCAGTTTGGCACTCTTCACAGCGCTCGGCGGATTGCAAGCAGACGAGCCGGCGAGCAAGCCTGAGGCCGCGGCCAAGTCCTCGGCGACGCCTGGCACAAGCACGCCGCCGCCGGCCGTCAATGCGCACTCGCCAGGCACGCCGACCGATCCAGAGGTGGTTCGCCTGCATCTGATGGACGGCTCGTTGATCAGCGGCAAGCTGACCGTGGCCGAGATCGATGTCGAGACGGACTTCGGCAAGCTCACCGTGCCGGTCACGCGCATTCGCAGTTTTCGCCCTGGCCTCGGGAGTCATCCGCAGTTCAGCCGCCGCGTCCACGAGTTGATTGAAGAGCTGGGCTCGAACCAATTCGACCAGCGCGAATCGGCGCAAAAGGCGCTCGTCAAGTTGGGCATCTCTGTCCGCCACGAACTGGAGCGGCGGGAGGATGATCGCGACAACGAGCGCCGCACCCGAATTAAAGCCATCCTGGCCGAACTCGACGAAAGCGAGGGCGCGACTGACGAGGTGAGTGAAGATGCCGACCCAGACCGCACGGCGATGATCCAGCAGGATACGGTCGAAACGACCGAATTTACGATCGTCGGCCGGATCGTGCCCAAGGACTTCACAATCAACAGCCCCTACGGTCCGCTCAACGTGAAGCTGAGCGACATCCGCACGGGCGAGCGCGATGTCAACAAAAGTGAAACCGTGCGCAGATCGCTAGCCGTCGAAGGAACGCACCTAGTGCACATGGGGCTGAAGCTGGCCAAGGTACGCGTCGATCGCGGCGATCGAATTTCGATCACGGCTTCGGGCACGATCAGCATGACCCCTTGGGGCAACCGGGCCTTTTCGACGCCCGACGGCGCCGCCAACTACGGCTGGTACGTCGAAAACCAGATCCCGGGCGGGGCGCTGGTGACCAAGATCGGCGACAACGGGCCGATTTTCAAGGTCGGCTCAAAGCATACTTTCATCGCCGATCGGGCCGGAGAATTGCAATTCGGCATTGGCGTCGCCAACAACCACGGCAACCAGGTCTTCCCTGGGCAGTACAATGTGAACTTGGTGGTGAGACGGAAGTAATTTGGAATTCGGAATGCGAAATTCGGAATTCGGAGGGGAAAAAAACAAAATCGCGCTTGTCGAGTAGCGCTGAGAATAGCGAACCTTGTCGTCGCCGGCTTGCTCTTGTTGCGATTTACGAATCCTCGCATCACTCTTCCGTCGGCGCGAGCGCCAGTTGTTTCAGCGCCTCGAGGCTGGCGAGCACGTCGCCGCGCGAGATTTCTTTCCAGCCGGCGAGCTTGTGGTGCAGAATGGCAAGCTTGAAGGAATCGAAGGCTTCAGCCAGGTCGTCGGGCAGTTCGGCCAGGTTTTCGAATGGCCGCACCGGCGGTTCTTCGGCCACGGCGACAGATTGTTCCGCCTCGATTTCGTATGGCACGCCGGATTTGCTCTCGGCTTCCGGCTCATCGCCAAAATCGGCCTCGCTCTCGTAGCTTCGTGAGGAACCTTCGACCTCAGCATATTCGCTGGGGTCGCGGACCTCGCTTAACCCCGAGTCGTTTGCACCGTCGGCGTCTTCGTCCAATTCGCTCTCGATTACCTGCTCGTCGCGCGGTTGCTGATCGGCAGGCAAGCCAAGGGATTCCCAGCGACGGGCTCGCATCTCGTTGATCGACCAGCCGCTTTGCACGGCGCCTTCCAGCCACATCTCGGCGTCGGACCATTCGACCGCCGCTTGGAAATGGCTCCAGAAGAGGCCTGGATATTGGTTGCGAACGCCATGGAATCGCTCGAAGACGCGGCGGAGCCGGCCCACGTGCTGGCCGGTGACATTGCCGACACGGCGGCTCCAAGCTTCGTCGGAATACTCCTGCGGACTGGCTTCGGCGGCGATCAGAGCCTCGCGCCATTGGTGGATGATCCGCCCCTTCTCCCAATTCGTCGTGCTAACCAGCCCTCGCCATTGACCGATATATTCAAGCGAAGCATCATCCGCCTCTAAAGCATTCACGCCTGCCGAGTCTCCCACGTCAGCTCCATCCTCAAACTTTGCCATGGCGCGATCCCCTTGATCGCTGGGCGGGCGATTCTAAACGATCGCCTAATGAGAAACCAACAAAGCTTGCTCAGAATGACGTGCATCCTTTCTGCCGAGTAACTCAGTCGCTTATCCGCTCACGACTTTCGCATGTCGCGCGTCGTGATAATTAAGCGGCGCCTGTGGGGATAACTTGTCAGCCGCAGAACAGGCCTAAGACCATACCGCGGCGCGGAGCCAGAACTCGCCCCTCTTCGTTGGGAGGGGCGCAACATTCACGAAATGCGAATCGGAGAAATCGCGAAGAATCTAACGCATGAACCCAACGCACGAGCGCTCAGCTCGAATAGTAAACGTGCTTCACTCGCGTCGGTAACCCTTCGCTTTGCGCGACGGGTCAGGCGGCGGGGGGAGCGGTCTCCGATGATACAAATCCGCAGGTCTTGTGAGCGCCGTCGCAAAAGGGCTTTTTCGCAGAATGCCCGCAACGGCAGAGTGCGATGGCCGGCTTTTCGCCACTGATAGCGAACGTGTTCCCCTCGGCGTCGTGAATTTCGACCGGTCCCTCGACGACCAGCGGCCCGTTGTTGCGCATGCGAATAATAACCTCGGCCATCGTCCGAAACTCCTCGTGGCAAAGTCCAAGCGACCATCTGTTCGCCCGCAGTGTAGCCCATGGCCGCAATAAGGCCAGGGCCGGGGAGGCGTCCCCGCGGGAAGGTTGCAAATTCCAGATTCCAGCTCCAGATTGTCCATCGCATGGCTCATGGTTCATGCGTAGGTCGGCAAAATCGGCAAAGCCCCTCTGGGAATGACGGCCAAGACGGCGTTTGATCGGCGAACGGCGAGCCGCAATGCTGGATGTCGCCTCTCTCGGCAGGGTATATTAGGCGAACGATCGCGCGGCGGAGCGAGCAGAGGCAGCCGCTTCAACGCGGTTGCTCGCCGCGCATCGTCAATGGCGCCAAACAATCCGACCGGGGCATCGGCACGATGCCGGAACTGGTCCCTTCCGACTCCGCATTGCAATTTATGAATCTCATGAAACGATCCATTTGGTTTTGCTCGCTCTTCGTTGGCTTTTGCACCGCGACCGGCAGCTTCTCCAGTCAGGCGGCGGAGACCAGCGCCTTAACCTCGATGATTTCTACGGTCACGGTCGACGATTTGCGCCGTCACGCGCAGGCTCTCGCCGACGACATGTTCGAAGGGCGCGAGGCGGGCAGCCGCGGCGGCCGCGCTGCGGCAGGTTATATCGGCCGCGAATTCCAAAAGTGCAAGCTGGCGGGCGGCGCCGGTCCGGGCGGCTATTACCAATCGTTCGGCGCGCAATACCGCAATATCCTCGGTCTGCTCGAAGGGAGCGATCCGCAACTCAAGCATGAAGTGATTGTGGTCGGCGCGCATTACGATCACGTCGGTTACGGCAACGCGCAGAACAGTTACGGCCCGACCGGATTCATCCACAATGGCGCGGACGACAACGCCAGCGGAGTCTCGGGCCTGCTGGAGATTGTCGAGGCTTTCTCCCGGTTGGAAACGAGGCCTAAGCGTTCCATTCTGTTCGCGTATTGGGACGGCGAGGAGAAAGGGCTGCTCGGCTCGAAGCATTGGGTTTCGCAGCCGACGTTGCCGCTGGATCGCGTGCGGATCGTGCTGAACATGGATATGATCGGCCGTTTGCGAAATGAAGCGGTGGAAATTTATGGCGCGCGTACCAGCCGCGATTTGCGGCGGTTGACTTGCCTCAATAACCGCGACTCGAATCTGCGCCTCGATTTCAATTGGAAGATGCGCGACGATAGCGATCACTATTCCTTTTATCTGCGTGGAATCCCCGTGTTGATGCTGCATACGGGTTTGCACGACGATTACCATCGGCCCAGCGACGATCCGGAAAAGCTCAACCTGTCGGGCATGCAGCGCATCGTGCAACTGGTCTGCGGCGTGTTGTATGAATTGGCGGACCGCCCCAAACTGCCGGGATTCCGACAGGCGGGTCGCACCGAATCGACACACTCGCAGCGAGAACAGGAACGACCGCTGCCGGCGCTGCCCAGCCGATTGGGAATGAGCTGGGACCGCGAGGCGGAACGTGCCGGCCGCGGTCTGCACGTCAATCACGTCGTGCATGGCTCGGCGGCCCACAAGGCCGGCATGCGGGTCGGCGACAAGATCGTGCGCTTCAACGATCTGCCGGCAACGAGCGGCGACGAGTTTCAGTCGCTGGTGTTGGCTTCGGAAAGTCCTGCTCGCATCGCCGTCGAGCGTGCGGGCGCCGCGGAACCCGTGGAATTAACGGTGCGGTTGTCGGGCGAACCCGTGCGGATCGGTATATCGTGGCGAGTCGATGATGCGGAGCCGCAGGCGATCATCCTGTCTCGCATCATGCCAGGTTCGCCGGCCGACCGCGCACGCTTACAAGTGAACGATCGCATTTACGAAGTCGCCGGTCAATCTTTCGCATCGGCGGGCGAATTTCAGACGCTGGTTTCCAGCGTCGATCCGCTGGAACTGCTCGTCGAGCGAGATGGGCGCCTGCGCACCGTCAGCTTGACGCCCCTATCTGCCGAATCCCGCAGTCGTCCCAAGGAATAAGCCGCAAGCTTACGGACGAACTGCATCGCGTCCAACCAAACCAAGCGACAGGAGCCAGCCCGATGACGTTGCGAGACAAGGCGAATCGAACCGGGGCAGTTTGGTTTCGGGCGCCATTTGGCAAGACGCTCCGGTTCGTATGTTGCACCGCGATGCTGGCATTGGCCGGCGGAGCGGCTGTCGCGGCTGACGAAGAGGAGGCGCAGTTTGATATCCACGAGTTCTCGCTGTGGGGGTTCGATCCTACGCTGGAACAGGCGAATCAGCTACAGCACTACCCGACGACCTTGCCGGGAGTGGTCGACATCGAGCGCAGTCGCGCGGCAGCAGAGGGCAAGGTTGCGCCCTTCAGTTTCATCACCTTCCACGGCCAGCCGGTCAAGAATTTGGAAGTTGATCTGCGCGTGCAGTCGGGCCGCTTCGTCGCACACTGGCCTGTCGGAGAATCGAAAAGCGGGCGTTTGCGCTGGCTCGATCTGTCGGCCTCGCAGGAGGCCGACAAGGAGGGACGTCTTGCCGCTGTCGATGCCAGGCATTGGTTCAACGCGGCCCGCGAACTCGACTCTCTCTTCCTGCGGCTGGGCTCACGAAACGAACGCTTCCTCATTTACGATGCTGAATTCAAACTGGATCAGCCGCTGCAAGTCGCCGGCGGACCGGATCGTTATCAACTTACCAATCTTGGCAAAACGCCGCTCTACGACCTGATCATCGTCGCTCCGGAAGGCGATAAGCTTCGTATCGGGCGGCTGGCGGAATTGCCCGCATCCAAATCGCAGGTTGTCTCTCAACCGAACGGCGCAAACCAGCCGGCTGGCGCCAAGCCGCCGGAGACGAAGCCGCCCGAGACAAAGCCAACCGAAGCGAAACCTGCGGATTCGAAACCCGCTGAGGCTCAGCCGGCGGCTGAGCGAAAAGCGGCCGAGTCGGCGCCGGAAAAATCAAAAGCGCCGGACGCCGCAGAGACCAAAGTTGTCGCGGCGAATGCCGAACCTCGGGCGGCGGCAACTCAAAGTCCGCCGGCAGCCAAGACCGCTCCCGCAACTCAGGCCGACGCCCAAGCAGCGGCGGCCGTCGAGCCGGTGGAGATTGAAATGTCGGCGCTGCTGGCACACGGTGCCGAAGAGCTGGCAGTGGCAAAACAAGCGTTGGCGGCTGCTTTGCGAAAGCAGGGGCTCGCCGACAACGAGGTGGAACTGATCATGGACCGCTCGGCGCCGGCGATTTTTGGGACGAAGGAGTTGTTGGTTGTCTGCCGTCTGCCGGCCGACGCAATTGAAGAACGTCTGCCGCTGGTAACCTATCCCGCTGCGCGCAAGACGATACGCGTCGCATTAGTTTGCTCGCGGAACATCGATCCGAAGATCAAGGACGAAGTGAAGCAGTTGGTAGAGCGACTGGCGGCAGCCGACTATGCGGAGCGCGAGGCCGCTGAAAAGCGTTTGCTCGAGCTCGGCCGGCTCGCCGTGCCCGCTTTGAAAGAGGCGCTCAAGGCCAGCGATCCCGAGGTGCAATTCCGGGCAGAGCGGTTGCTCTTGGCCCAGAATGAAAAGATCGAGGGCTAAAGGCCCGGGGCGGAACCAGACGGTATGGCGAGAGTCTCCGTTTGCGCCGGCCGTTGCCCGATGAAGCGGCGCGCGCCCTGTTTACGATTTCCGGCGGGGAAGGCGTGACTCGCGATGAATTGAGCGAAGCTGGCTACTATTGATAGCGGCCGGCAGGCGCACGCCGACAGCGTAGTTCTCTATGCGGCCGCCGCGACCGACATGGTTCGTTGCATCGTTGTCTCCTTGAAGCATGCCCGCTCACTTCCACCTGCAGCCGGTTCCGCCCTTTCGGCTCGATCTTACCGTTTGGACGCTGCGGCGACGGGCGACAAATCGGGTTGATCGTTGGGACGGCGAAACGTACCGCCGCGTGCTTCCCCTGGAGGGTGGCGCGGTGGAAATCGCCGTGCGGCAGCTGCGTTCGGGGCGCTCTCCGCGATTGGAAGCCGCTGTCTGCGGCGGCAGGTTGGGCGCCAGGCGAAAGGCGGAAATCACGAATGCTCTCGAGCGCTTGCTTGGGCTTCGCACTGTCTTGGCCGACTTCTATCGCCTGGCCGACGCCGAGCCCAAGCTGGGAGAACTGGTGCATCGGTTTCGAGGCATGAAGCCGCCCCGTTTTCCGAGCGCCTTTGAAGCGCTGGCGAACGCGATCGCTTGTCAGCAGATCTCGCTCGAGGCGGGCATGCAACTGCTGAATCGCCTGGCTGCAAGCTATGGCGTTGCAGCGGCGAACGGCGACTGCGTCGAACATGCGTTTCCTCGTCCCCAAGATCTGGCCAAGGAGTCTCCCGGAGCGCTGCGGCGTCTCGGCTTCACGCAGCAAAAAAGCCGCGCATTAATTGAGCTTTCGCAATCGGTTGCCGGTGGTCGCCTCGACCTTGGCTCGCTAGAAGACTGTGACAACCTTGCGGCCATGGACGCATTGCTCGCCTTGCATGGAATTGGCCGTTGGAGCGCCGAGTACGCACTGCTGCGAGGCTTCGGCCGGCTCGATGTCATCCCAGGGGACGACGTTGGCGCCCAAAAGCGCTTGCGGGAACGGCTCGGCCTGCGCCGCAAACTCGATCACGCCGCGGTGACGCGCGTGCTGAAACCATGGCGGCCATACGCCGGGCTGATCTATTTTCACTTACTACTCGACGGCCTCTCCCAGGCTGGACACATTTAACGCGCGTGCTATGCCGTCTGTTCGTTAGCAACTGGCTGAAAATACGCAGCCCAATCAGGCGCTTTCTTTCGTCGCTCGGCACGCCGCGCTCTGAGTTCCGCGCTCGGATTCTTGCTGGCTTGCTTCTGCCGGCTCGTCGTTCCTCACGACGCCGGCAGAGCCAAACTGCACCAGCGCCACCATGGCAAAAATGCCGGTCAGCGCCACGAACTGCAGCCAGGTGACTTGCTCTTCGTCGATCCATCCCCAAATGAGTGCGCCGACCGGCACGAGGTACGTGACCATGCCGGCGAATAGAGGTCCCTGATCAAGGACCATCTTGTTGAACAGGAATGTGCCGATGCCGGTGCCGACCACCCCCAAGATCGCCAGCGATGCGACGGCCAGGGGCAAGGCGCCGCTCTGGGCCGAACCGGCGTCGGCAATTGCATAGGCCGGCGGCAGCATCAACGCGGCGGCGATCGAAAGCGTGATGGCAGACAAGGGCAGCGACGGCACGTGCTGCAATTGACGCCGGATGCAGACGTTCGCCAACGCATAGCAAGCCGGCACGGAGAGCGCGAGCAATAGGTCTTGCGGCGGAATCTGGCGATCAAAGCCGTCCTTGGTCAAGAGTCCCATGCAGACGAGCCCGCCGAGCACGCCGATGAACTGACGCCGCGAGGGATAGACTCGCAACAGGGGAATGGAAACGGCAATGGTCAGCAGCGGCACGAAGCTGACCGTCGTACCGATGAAACCGCTTCCGTGTCGATCGATCAGCCAAGGCTGCAGCGTGTAGGGCCAGGCAAAGCCGGCCAGCACCACGAACAGCACCGGGCCGACATCCTTTCGCCGCAGCGGCCAGCCGGAACGCTGGATCATCCACACGGCCGCCAACACCGCGGCGCCGCCGAGCACTCGTCCCGCACCGACGTCCAGCGGCGAAAAGACGAGCGTCGCCTTTTTCATCAGGATGAAACTGCTCCCCCAGATCAAGCAGAGCAGCGAAAAGAGCAGATAGGGCATGAGGGACGGTGATAGGGGCAGGAATTATCAACGATGAATAAACAGTAGGCAGTAGACGGTAGACAGGGAAGGGGGCGGACCGCGTTTTGCGATCGACGCGCCGTGGCGCACTTAGGAACGCCTAATCGAATGCCGACCACAGAGGCAGGTCGCTGTTGAATTGGCCGGAGGCAGGAATTTGAGAATTACGCGGCAACCTTCAGATTTCGCGACCGGAGCGTCTTCTCCGGGCGTAGCTGAGACGCACAACGCGAAGCTGCCAAGGTCATCCGCCTTCGAGCTTTTGAGCCACGGCCTCCGACCTGCGCTCGGGCCAGTTCCAGAACAACGCCAAGGTCAGAAACGCGACGAACGGCAAGAGCCCGATGATGAATATGCCTGTGGCATAAGAGCCGGTCTGGTCGACCGACTGCCCGACCAATTTCTGCATCACCGCGGTGCAAATCCAGGTAATGCAACCCAGCGTGCCGGTAACCTTGCCTTGATGCCTGGCGGAGAGTTCTTGCGTCAACGAGTAATAGTTGGGAAACAGGCCCAGCGCGCCAAAGCCGATTACCAGCAGTACGCCTAACAAAGCAGGCCCCTTCGGCAAGAAGGCGGCCGCTGTGCTGAGCGCTGTGAGCAGCGTGCAGAGGAAGAATGTCGTCATTCGTGCGCGATGTACAGGCCAGCCGAAGAGCGTCAGTCGCTTCACGAGCATGCCAATCGACAAGCAGCCCACGTCGGTCGAAATAAAGTAGGCCGAGGTGAAATAGTTCACGGTCGAACGGTCGTATCTGTGGAATTCTCGCAGGAACTTGGGCAGCCAAGCGCGAAAGAAGTGAAAACAAAGATTGATCACCACGACGGTCAATGCCAGTGCCAGAAAACGCTGGACGAACAACCGCTGATTTGATGCGGCGGCGGTATTTCCCGTGTCGGCATCCGCCGGCGGCAATTGGTAAGGATTCTCTTGCCCTCTCGCTCGCGTCAAACGCCCTTCATCGGCAGTATTCTTTGTCGTTTCGTCCGATGGTTTCGGCGCTGCCTCGACCGGAGCATCGAGATCGCGCTTGCCGATCATCGTCAGCCAGGGAACGATCCAGAGCATGCCCAGAATGCCGATGACCAGAAATGGCAATCGCCAACTGCCGGGCTGCTCACTGACCATCTGCTGTACGATTATCGGCGTCAGGATCGCGCCGAGCGCGGCCCCGCTTTGCAGCAAGCTATTGCCCAGCGGCCGATCCTCGGCGGAGAGCAGGCGTTGCGATGTGACCAGCGCGCAAGGCCATTGCCCCGCCTCGAACAATCCGAGCACAATCCGGCAGACCATCAACCCCGTGTAGCCGGGCGAGTCGCTGACGCCAATGCCCGCCTGCAGCAGAAATTCGCCGATTTGCTGCGCATAGGCCGTGGCAATGCCCGCTGAAGACCAGCCGATCAGCACCAGCGGATACATCAACCGCACGCTGATCTTGTCAACCAGAAAGCCGACCAGGATTCCGCCGGCGGCGAAGGCCATGCCGAAGCCGAACTCCAGTTGGCCGTACTGTTCGTTATTGAGCCCCAGCTCTTTGCTGATGTCGGTGATGGTGTTCGCCAGCGTTTGGCGGTCCATGTAATTGAGCATGGTCGCCAGCAACAACACGCCGCAGACGTACCACTTCCAATTGGGCGAACGTGCTCGAGCAGCCTCGTTCATCCGTTCCACCCGCGGCCGTCCCAGTTGATGACGCGCTCCAACAACCGCACGACATCGTCGGTAAAGACGCGGAAGATGGTCTCGCCTTTTTCCGCCGTCGCTTCGCGCGGGTCGCCGATGTGCCCCGGCTCGCTACGGTCTTTCGTGATCCAGCCGCGCCAGGCCGGCTCGAAGCCGAAGCCGAATTCCACCGGCTCGGTCTTCGACAAATCGCCGACCAGATGGGGGGCGATGCGCAGAATCATCGAGGTTTCCCATTCGCAAGCATGCCCCATGCTGCGCTGCTTGATCGCCGGATCGACTTCGTAGGGTTTTCCTCCCAAGCCCCAGTAGGTCGCCGAGAGCAATAACAAGTCGTTCCGCTCGCGATGCCGTTGTCGAAGCTCGAAGATCGCCTGTTGGCCCGGCACAATATTGCCGCCGTGGCCATTGACAAATACCAGCCGCTTGAAGCCGTAACGAATGAAGTTCTCCATCAGCCCTTCCAGCAGGTCGAGATACAACCGCGGCGCGGCCGAAAGGGTGCCGGGAAAATCAAGATGGTGATCGGAATTGCCCAGCCACATCAGCGGAGCGAACAACACGCGGTCCGCCATCCGTTCGCTCACGCGGCGAATCACCTCGCCCAGCAGCAGGCTATCCGTAAATAGCGGCATGTGGCGCCCGTGCTGCTCTAGCGCGGCGATGGGGAACACGACCGGAGTATCTTTTGGCAAAGCCGCGATTTGCGGCCAGTTCATTTCAAATAGTTGCAAGACAGACCTCGGGAGACAGGCGGGTAGAGAGTGGTAGGCGCGGAAAGAGGAAAGTATGCGAGGGCAGGCTAGGGCAATTTGAACTCGTAAAAGGCGATCTCGCAAGCAGGCAACGAGCGGCGCAATTGATTGACGCCGTTGCGGCTAACGCCTCCGTGCGGCCGCCAACTTGCCGACTCATTGATTTCCAGCCGTTCCAATTGCGAAGCCTTCGACAAACGCGCCACTCCCGCATCGCTGATCGGAGTCCATAAGAGCGAGAGATGCTTCAGACGGCGAAAGTCGGCCAGAGCGTCGAGCGACTCATCGGTCACGCTCGAAGAGAGAATGCACAACGACTGTAAACGCCGCAGACCGGCAAGCCGCGCCAAACCGTCTCCCCCCACGCGGCTCTGAACCAACGAGAGCTGCTCGAGGCGGTCTAACCCGCCCAACTCCGTCAATTCCGCATCGCCAAATTCGGCATTCGACAGCTTGAGCGATTTCAGCGCCGGTAATTGTTTTAGCGAGGCGAGCAACTGACTCCCGAGCGAATTGTAGAGCCCAAGATGCAGCGATTTTAGACGCGGCAGACGAGCCAGCAAGGCGAGGCCGGATTGCGATATCCGTCCTTGCCAAATCTGCAGCCGCTCGAGGCGGTCGAGCTGCGCCACGTGGGCCAATCCAGCGTCGGTCACGTTCGGACAAGACAGTTCCAAGTCGCGCAGCCGGCTCAAACGCTCCAGGCTGGACAATCCTGCATCGCTAATTCGCTCGCCGCAGAGGCGGAGCTTCTCCAACTGATTCAATTGACTGACAAGTCGCAACTGGCGATCGTCGGGGCTCACGCCGACAGGGCCATGGCCGCCGTCGATCTCGTTATGGAATTCCAGCCGTTTCAAGTGCGTCAGGCCCGAGAGCGCATCAAGCTGTTCGAGGTCTTTCGGGAAGACGTTCAACAGGGTCACCGAGACAATCTTGTCGAGCGGCTTGAGTCGACCGCCGGGCAAGTAAGGCAATTGTCGCCAGAGCCACTCCGGCAGGGCCTGGTCGACGCCAATGCCGCCGTCCAGCGTGGCCAACTGATCCAGCGCGACTTGCTGCCGGCGGTAGTCGTGGAATGCCCAACTACACAGACCGCCCAGCAGCAGCGTGAAGATCAGTAACTCGCTCAAACTGAATTGCAGTACATGCCGCCAGCGCCGGCGTCGTTCCGACGCCACGGCCAGCGCGGCCAGCAAGGCAAAGGCAAGCAGCAAGTCAAACGCCAGCGCGCCGAACGAAATTGTCGAACGCGGCCAGGCGTCGCCGGGCAGGAAGGAGAGCAACGAAGCGTCGGCTGTCCGAGTGAAGCAGGTCGCCGGCCAGCCATAGCGTAACACGCGCTGCTCAAGCGGATCGACGCCTGCAAAGCTAGATAGGTTGACCCCCGCCAGCGCCAAGGCTGCAAACAGCAGCAATAGGACGGTGGAGAAGTGCAGTCGCAACCGAGGCCAATTCCGCGCGTCGTCGGGACACACATTCTCGCCGCAGGCAGCCATATTCGAGCCGGAGTCCTGACAGGGCTTTCGCTTGTAACTCAGGCAATCTTGCCCCTCGCAGTATTATGCAGCGGAGCCCTGAATTCAAGCAAAAAGAGTCTCAATCCTCTGGCGAGTCTCAGTGCGCAGACCGGACCGATCACAGCGGAGTGACGCGCCCCTTCAGATCCATCAAGAAGCTCTGGACGATCATCGACGGATACTGGAGGCCGATCAAAACTTCCAGTGCATGAGCCGCTTCGGCGTGTTTCTTCCGTTCGGTATCCGGATCGTCGGAAAGGTGCAAACCGAGCAGCTTCTGGTAGGCTCCGCACTCGCGATGCTCAATAATGTGCACTTCTTCGACATTGTGTAATTCGCGGGCTAGCGCCAGGTGATCCCAGAATGTTTGCGCCCAATGGCCATGGGCGGCGTGGACTACGCCCAAGGCAGCACCTGCCAGAATGACGTGGTCGTAGCGGTCCGTAAGGTTGCGACCATGCATGTAGTCGACAATTTCGTCCAAGAGCCGCAGGTCCATGCAACTCAAGAGCAGGACGTTGTGACCTGCACCTGGGATGGGCTGCTTAGACGCCTGTTGTTTTCTGGCCACCTGAGTGGTTCTCCGCTGCGGTAGGCATAGGACCTGGAATGCTACAAAGATCTCTGTGATTCGCCTATCCTTTATTGAGCCCGCCGGGCAAGCTGGGTTAGGATGATAGCCAATCTTTCGTACCAGATTGGCCAGCCAGCCAAACAGCGAGTGGAACTGCATCGCCCGCGTTCGGGCGACAGGAACGGCGATATGTTGGAAAAAGGCTCTTCATTGCCACAACATCCGCGTCTCTCTCGTCGCACCGCGATCCAAGCAGGTGCAATTGGCTTGCTGGGCCTGGGCGGCAACCATCTGGCGGCCTTGCGCGCCGCGGCAGCGCCGGATGGCTCTATCCCGGGGAGTCGGCCGAACGCCAAGGCGTGCATCTACATCTTTTTGTCCGGTGGCCTGGCGCAGCACGACAGCTTCGACCTGAAGCCCGATGCTCCTGACAACATCCGCGGCGAATTCAAGCCAATTTCCACGCGGACGCCAGGACTACAGATCTGCGAACACCTGCCGCGGTTGGCCGAGCGCAGTCAGCTGTGGGCGCTTTGTCGCTCATTGACTCATTCGAGCAACGAACACTCGGCAGGGCATTGCATCATGCTGACCGGTCGCAGCGAGTTGCCGCCGGCTTTCAATGCCAGCAAGCCGCAGGTTACCGATTGGCCTTCGATTGCCGCCATCGCCGGCGATGCGACGCGGCCGCGGAGTAATAACTTGCCGCCGGCCGTTGCGCTGCCCGAGCGACTCGTTCATTTCTCGGGTCGTGTCATTCCTGGCCAGTTCGCCGGGCAGATGGGGCCGCGCCGCGATCCCTGGTTCATCGACGCTTCGCCCTACCATCCGACGGCCTATGGCGCGTTTCCCGAATTTAGCTTTGACCATCAGACGCGCGGCACGCCTGACAATCGCGCCTTCCAGGCGCCTAACTTGAGCCTGCCGCAGGGCTTGGGAATGGAGCGATTCGGCAATCGGCTCGGCCTACTGGGCGAGATCGATCGTCAACGGCAGTACCTCGATCGATCGGCTCAGACCGAAAGCTTCGATCGTTTGCGGCAAGCCGCCGTTTCGCTGTTGGCCGACGAGAAAGTGCGTTGGGCGTTCGACGTCACCAAGGCGGATGATAAAACGCAGGACCGCTACGGCCGCAACAGCTTCGGCTGGTCGCTGTTGATGGCACGACGATTGGTCGAGGCCGGAGTCAATCTGGTGCAGGTGAATCTCGGCAACGACGAAACTTGGGACACCCACGGCGAAGCCTTCCCGCACCTGAAAGACAAGCTCTTTCCGCCGACCGACAAGGCTCTCTCGGCGTTGCTCGACGATCTTTCCGCAAGCGGAATGTTAGACAGCACGCTGATCGTCATGGCGGGAGAGTTCGGCCGCACTCCGAAGATCTCGCACCTCGCGCAGTTTTACAAAAAGCCCGGGCGCGACCACTGGGGCGCCGTGCAAACGGTCTTCTTCGCCGGCGGCGGAGTGAAAGGCGGCACGGTGATCGGTTCTTCCGACAAACTCGGCGGCTTTCCGGCCACGCAACCGCAAAAGCCCGAGAACATGGCCGCGACCATCTATCGCGCGCTCGGCATTCCCGACACCGCCGTCTGGCATGACGATCTTGATCGGCCGCATCCGATTTATTTCGGCGAGCCGATTGCCGGGCTCACGTGATCGAGGCGGCGCTCCGTGATTGCAGGGAAGTAAACCACAGAGACTCGCACCTCGCGGCGGAAAGAAACTGAAGCCTTACTGCTGCGCGAGACTATTGCGCACCGCGGCGCGGGTTTTTTCCAGTCCGGTGCGAGCGACCAGCAGCGGGTCCTGTTTCCAATAAGTGCGGTTGAACAATTCGAGCGACAGCATGCCGCGGAAGCCGGCGTCGCGCAGGTCGCCAAAGATTTGCTTCAGAGGCGCAATTCCATCGCCGGGATAAACGCGATCGGCGTCGGCGATCTTGTCGCGCGGCGGTTCAGCGGGATAGTCGTTGACATGGAACACGTGCATGCCGCGACCGCCCAGCAATTTCAGCCCATCAAAACTCGAGCCGCCCTTGTAGATGTGGTAGATATCCAGGAGCAGGCAGGCTTGCGGGTGGCCGCTTTCGACCGCTACGAGCACCGCCTCGCCCAGGCGACTTAGGTTTTTTGAAAAACCCCAGACTTCCAACTGCGGCGCGACGCCGATTTCGGCGCCGATCTCCAGCAGCTTACGGTAACGTTCCGCGGCCTTGAATAAGTCGAGACCCGGCTTGTCCGTCGCGCCGGCTGGCGGCGCGGCGATCCGCTTGCCGCCCAACTGCGCTACCAGATCCATCGTGCGCTTGGCTTCTTCGAGACCTTTGGCGCGCTCGTGATCGTCGTCAACGATCCAGCGGGCGAAGCCAATCGCGCTTTCAACGCTCAGGCCCGAGTCGGCGATCCGCTTGGCGAGATCTTTCAGCGAGCCGCCCTCTTTGACGTATTCATCGATCTCATTGATCCATGGTTCGATGCCGTGGTAACCGGCCTGAGCGGCGATTTCGACCACCTTGACGATGCCGAGCTTCTGCTCGCGGATGGTGCTGGTATTGAAACAGTAGCCAAACGGTTCGTCCGCTGGCCGCGCGCCGGCCGCATCGACCTGCGTTGCAGCGCCGAGCGACGTTGCGCCCAGCGCCGCGGCTGCCGTCATTCCCGCCTTGCTCATTGCTTCACGTCTCGAAAGTTGTGCAGTCATCATGGATGTCGATCAGGATGGTTCAGCCGATGGTAAGTCCAAGAAGCCGGGGCGGGCCGCCGAAGCGTTGGTTCCCGGCTTCGCTCTATCTTGCTTCAGGCCGATCGCCCCCGCCAGCGTTTTTTTCGCTTTCCTGTTCCGCCCGCTCGACTTCCTGATCGCTCACCGGAAAGGCCTGATGTTCGGCGAGAAATTCGCGGGCGCGCACGGCGTCTTCCGCTCGGACGAGCACGTCGATATCCATCGCGCCGGTCAATCCCGCCTGTCGGCCGCCGCCGACCACGGCCAGGATGTTGTTGCCCTCCAGTTCCATGCGAACGACTTCCGCTTCGCTGGGGTTCTTTGTCGTATAAATCGCTACCAGGCTGCCGCAACTCATCAGCATTTTCTCGCGCATGAGGCTGGGGAAACTAAAACAGGCAATTCGCTCATTCGAGCCTTGATTCTACACATTTTGCCCCGCGCCTGCCCGCGCGAGAGCCAGTGAAAATCCTTCTAAGCCGGCGCGGTCTCGCCGCGCTTCGCCCCTCTTCGGCTTCGTCGGGGCTTGCTACAATACGCGCCACATGAACTCCATTATTATAGCGATCGATCGTCTGCATGCGGGTTATCTCGGTTGTTATGGCAATTCCTGGATCTCCACCCCCGAATTCAATCGGTTGGCGGCTGAAAGCTTCGTATTCGATCAAGCGCTGATCGACACGCCGCGCCTGAGCGAGTTATACAACTCGTATTGGCTCGGATCACATCCCTGGCAACGGCGCTCGCAGCACGGCACTCAATCGCCCGCGCTCGCGTCGCTCCTTGAGCGCGCCGGCGTGACAACCACCCTGATCTCCGACGACGTTCAGATGAGCGGCCATCCGCTGGCGGCTTCATTCGCCGAAGTGATTCGACTGGAGTCGCCTGCGGATGCTGGTTCGGCCAAGGCGGCCGGCGCCAGCGATCCGGCCGATACGCATCTGGCGGGTTATTTCGCGGTGGCGAACGAATGGCTGGCTGCCGCGCGCGAGCCGTTTTGCCTTTGGCTGCACGCTCGCGGACTTGGAGCGGCTTGGGATGCGCCGCTCGAATTTCGCCGACAATATGCCGACGAGGAGGAGGCGCTGCCGCCCGATTTTGTCGAAATCCCCTGCCGCAAGTTGCCGGCAGACTACGACCCGGACGAACTGCTAGGAATTTGCCAGGCGTATGCCGGACAAGCGACGTTGTTGGATTCTGTTCTGGGCGGGTTTCTAGAATCGCTGCGCAGCAGTCGTTGGCACGAGAACACCTTGTTGACGGTCATTTCGACGCGCGGCTTTCCGCTCGGCGAGCACCTCCGTCTCGGCGCCTGCGACGACGCGCTGTATGGCGAGTTGGTTCAGGCCCCTTGGTTGCTCCGGCTTCCCGGGGGCGTCGGCGCCATGGATCGCTCTCAGGCGCTGGTCCAGCCGGCCGATCTGTTTGCCACGTTGCTTGAATCGCACGGCATTCCTCAGCCATCCGCGGCAAGCGCGGGAGCAAGCGTGTTGCCGCTGGTGCGCGGCGAACGCGGGCGATTGCGCGACCATGCTGGCGTTGCTGGCGTCGAGGGAGAGCGGGCGCTGCGCACGCCCGCCTGGTACTTGCGGCTGCCGGGCGGCGAATCTGCACGTGCCGAACTGTATGCCAAACCCGATGATCGCTGGGAGGTCAACGACGTCGCAGATCGGTGCTCTCAGCAAGCCGAGGCCTTACAAGCAGCGTTGGCGGCTTTTGAGAAAGCCGCCGCCGCCGACATGATCGATCAGCTGCCGCCGCTGGAAGAAAGCCTGGTCGACGATTTCGCATAACTCGGAGCAAAGCGGTGGCAGGTCCAACCGCTCGCCATTCCTGGTTTCACGCTCCGCGTTTTCCTTCCGCCCTCTCCAGCTTCGCACGGTCCGCCTGCATTTGGCCGGTTCAGGCAACTTGGAGACAATGGCTAGTTCTTTGCTTTGTATTTGTCAATTGGGCTGGGTTTGCCAGCCGATTGATCAATCGGAGCAAGTCATGATTCGAGGCAAGATGGCATAGGTAGGCTTCGCCATGGGGACTATAATCCCGCTCCCATTTTGAGCAGTTTTCTCTCTGCCTCTAAACCACTTAAGACAACGAGCCGCCGATGATCGGACAGGGAGGTCCGAGACCATCGAAATTGCCGTTTCGCTGCTGGATGCGCGTCGCGGCATCTTGGGCGCTTAGCCTTGCGCTGTGCCCTGCCGCGGTTGTCTGCGCCGAGGGCGAATCGGCCGAATCGGAGCCGCCTGCATTGCGACTGAGAATCGAATGGGGGGGCGGCGACGTCCACGCCTGGCAGGGCTCGATCTCGGTCGGCCAGGGACGCTTGTCGGCGCCGCAACTGCTCGGCATTGAAGCTGACGAAGCGGGCTCGATGTGGATCGAAGATGGAAAATTGGTCGTCTATGAGCGCGGCCGACGCCAGTATGACGGCGTCGATCTCGACGTGCACGCGCCGCTCGATGCGAGCCTGATCGTGCAACTTGTTCCGCAAGACGATCCCGCTGCCGGCGGCGCCATTGAAGTGCCGTTGGCGAAATTGGTGCGCGAGATGCACAACGCCGAATTGGACAAGCAACAGAATCGCGTGCTAGTGCGCCGCGCCCCTGGCGATAAGTTGCGAATCTCCCTGCCATTCACAGATAAGCTTGTCTTTTCTTGCGGCGAACAACTCGACCTGCGCGTTCAGCCCTGGCTCGTCGAAGCGCCGACCGACAGCAAGTTGCGGCTACTGGCCCGCTTGCTCGATCCGCAAGACGGCCAGGTTCTCTGGTCGCAGGAGGAGGAGCGAGTCGTCGATGAGCAAGGCGCCAGCGGACCGGTTGCGTTCTCCGCGACGTTGCCCGAGCAAGAAGGCGTTTACGACCTGACGCTGGAAGCCAGCCGCCGCGGGCTTCCGAACCGACTAGGTTGGAAGCATGTGGTCGAAGAACGGAAGATTCAATTGGTAGTGTTGTCGCCCAATCCGCACCTGGCCGATGCGGGTTCGGCGCCGCCGACTGAAGTCGTCGTCGAAATCGATCCGGCCAATCCCGCCTGGTGGAAGCGACTGGCCACAATCCCGATGATTCCAGGTTTGCCGAAGGGCTCGATCGGCAACGGCGGAGCCGATGCCTGGCAGCATCCGCGCAAACTCGGTTCGCTCGTGCAGCTCGGCCCGGGAGGACGCGAACCCGATATCGCTTGGGAGGCCTATCCGTTGCCCATTCAGCGGCCCGGCCAGGTACATATCGTGGAGATTGAATATCCGGTCGATGTGCCGCAAACGCTCGGCATCAGCCTGGTCGAACCGAATTCGGCCGGCGCCGTGTTGCCGATCGGACTCGATTCCGGCGTCTATTTGCCCAGCGAGGCCGCCGACAGCAATCCGCGGCTGGCCAAACATCGCCTGGTCTGCTGGCCGCGGACCAAGACGCCGCTGCTATTGTTGACTAATCGCCGCGACGGTTCGCACGCCGTATTCGGCAAAATCCGCGTACTGGGGCCGAAGGCGAACCCCGTGACCGCCGCAGTCAAAAGGGCTCGCGACGAAGATGAAACCAGAAGCTACCTGCCGCGGCGATTTGTTTCGCGGGATGCGGGCGCCGGCCGCTTGCTAGCCGGCTATTACGATCGGCCCTTATTTCCAGAAAACTTTTCCGCGAGCGATTCCTTCGACAGTTGGAGCGGACGCAGCCTCGATGACTGGCACACCTTTTACGAGGGCGGCACGCGGCTGGCCGACTATCTCAATTACGCTGGCCACAACGGGCTGATGTTATCGGTGCTGGCCGACGGCAGCACCATTTACCCGAGTCGGCTGATTGATTCCACGCCGCGGTACGATACCGGCGTGTTTTTCGCCAGCGGCCAGGATCCGGTGCGCAAGGACTCGCTGGAACTGCTGTTCCGCATTTTTGACCGCGAGGGATTGGTCTTGATTCCGGCCGTCGACTTTTCCACGCCGCTCAAAGCGCTCGAAGAGCTGCGCCGCCGCGGCGGGCCCGAGAGTGAGGGCCTGGAGTTGATCGATGCTGACAACCAGCGGTGGCTCGAAAAACATCCTCCGCGCCAGGGCCTGGCGCCGTACTACAATCCACTCCACGAACGCGTACAGGAAGAAATGCTGGCTGTGATCCGCGAGCTGGCGGACCGCTATCAGCATCACCCTTCGTTTGGCGGAATTGCTCTGCAGCTTTCGGCGGACGGCTATGCTCAATTGCCCGGCGCCGACTGCGGCTACGATAACCAGACTCTAGCCCGCTTTCAGCGCGATTCGGGCGTCAAGCTGCCCGAAGGCGACGAACAGTTCACTCGCCGCGTCGAACTCCTGAATGGGTCCGAGCGTCCGGCCTGGCTCCATTGGCGGGCCAATGCCTTGAGCCTGTTTTATCGCAGGATGCAGGCAGAATTGGCGGCCCGCAAACCCGAGTCAAAGCTCTATCTGGCCGGCGCGCACCTGTTCGAGCGTCCCGAATTGACGCGCGAACTGGAGCCGATTTTGTCGCGCGGCACGACGAAGAACCAGGATGTGCTGCTGAGCGTCGGCATTGACCCTGAACTGTATCGCGACTTGGAGCAGATCGTGCTGCTGCGGCCGCAACGGATTGCGCCTTTGACTTCGCTGCCGGCTCAAGCGGTTAATTTGGAGCTTAACCTCGACGGCAAACTCGACCGCCAATTTGCCGCGTCGCCCCAAGCGGGAAGTCTGTTCTATCACGAGCCCCAAGAAGTCCGGCTGGAGTCGTTTGACGCCAAAAGCCCGTTCAAAAAGACTTACGCCTGGCTGGCTGCGCAGCCGGCGCCCGGCGGACTTCACAACCGCAGCCGCTTCGTGCATGCCTTGGCGACACTCGACGCCAAAGCGATGTTCGACGGCGGTTGGATGCTGCCGCTAGGCCAGGAAAATGAACTGAATGACATTGTCGCGGTCTATCGACACTTGCCCGATGCGCCATTCGTCGCGGTGAGCGGCGACGATGCCACACAGCCGGTGTCGATCCGCACGCTGGTGCTGGATGATCGAACTTACATTTATTTCGTCAACGACTCGCCCTGGAAGACGACCGTCAGCCTGTCGGTTGACATGCCCGACTGCGGAGTGCGCAGCCTGAATCCTCACCGCCGCTTACCCGCGCTGACTGGCTCGGGGCGGAAGCGCACCTGGACGATGTCGCTCGACCCCTACGATCTGGTCGGCGCGGCGTTTACCTCTCCCAACGTCAAGTTCTCCAGCCCGCAAGTATCATTGCCGGCGCGTGCTCCCGAGCAATTAAAGGATTTAATCGACGACTTGTTTGAACGCGCGGCGGTCCTCAAAGATCCGCCCTCGCTTGAAGTTTTACAGAATCCCGGCTTTGAACAAGCGTCCGGCAGCGGCATTGCCGGCTGGGACACGAATGAGCGTCGTTCCACGCTCGAGCAGCTCGAACATCTGGCACGCCGGGATGCGGCGCAAGGGAAGGTTAGGCTCGATAAAACCGCCCCACACTCGGGCAAAACGGCCGTCAGGCTCTCCAGCGACGAGGGACCAGCAATCCTGACTAGCGCGCCATTTGCCGCGCCCAAGACCGGTTGGTTGTCGGTCTCGGTATGGCTGCGAACCGCCGACGCAGCGAAGCAGCCCGATCTTTGGCTGCTGCTCGAAGGTCGACTCGGCGGCCAGAGCTACATTCGCCAGGCGCCCGTCGGCAAGGGACCGGACGGTTCGAAGCTCAAGGCAGAGTGGAACGAATACCTCTTTCTGTTTCCCGACCTGCCTGCCGAAGGGATGTCATCTTTGCGCCTGCGGTTTCAATTGAAGCAACCCGGCGAAGTCTGGATCGACGATATCCGCTTGTTCGATCTCAAAAAGTTGGAAGACGGTCCGGCGCTCGCCCTTGTAATGTCGCTACAGTTGGCGGACCTCAAATTGAAACAAGGCCAATATGGCGACTGTCTGCAATTGCTCGAAGGCTACTGGCCGCGCTACCTGACCTCGAATGTGCCGCTCTCTCACGGCACGATCGCCCGGCCGCCGCGCGGCAATCGCGAGGCGAATGCCAAGCCGACCATGTTGAATCGCTTCAAAGACGCCATTAAGCGATAGTCGCCGGAAGGCCAACCGGCCAAGGACTAGCGCGCCGGCTAGTTGTCAACAATGCTTGGCGCCACACGGTTCAGCGCCACACACCCGCTAGCGCATTCCACGACATGAATATCAATGCGAACAGCGTGACGATCAGCAACATTTCGCGAATGCTGAATTGCAGTCGGCCGGTTCTGCGACTTCGATCGTCGAATTGACCAAGCAGGAACCCGATAATTCCTCCGTAGATCGTGAAGCCGACGACGGCGACTGCCGCGCGAAAGTTCAGTAGCGTGCTGCTTGTCACGCTACGGCTGGCGATGCCAATAGCGCCCGATACGCCGCCCATCGCCGCGCCCAGCAACATGAAGTCAATGCTGCGGCGAAACCGCGTGACCATTCGGTACGGCTTTCCCACCAGATAAGCCGCAAGCAGCTCGGCAGCCTTCCGGCGGTCGCCGCTGTCGACCAGCACCTGATCCTGGCGAAAGCCGCGGCGCAACGTGGCGGACAGGATGCCTGCAGCGACAAGCAAGTCGACGAATCCTCGGGCGACTTCCGGATCGTAAAAGGACGCAATCACGAGCGGCGCATCGCTCGCCAGGCCGGCTTGGTGTGGACCGGCCTGCGGCGCGGGACAGGTGGATTGCCGCACCGCTTCGAGCGCAGCCCGGATCGAATCCGCGCTTTTGGGCGGTTTGCCCTGCTGTTCCGCGTCGCCATTCATTGGCAAGTCCCCGAGTTTGCGATTACGTGGTTATTTTACCAGCCTGTTGCGCTTGTTTGCAGCTTGCGCTTCCGATTACCAGCGACCAGCGCCTCGCGGGGGGCCTTTTGCCGGCTCGGAACCGGTTGTCTCGAAGTCATTCGCTGGAGCGTGCGAACGGACAACCGTGAGTCGAACAGGCCTCAAGCTTCTCCCAATTTGAAGCCGATAGATGGTGAGCGAAAGGACGCGGCGATGAATCTCGGCATGAATCACGCAGGGGCAAAATCGCATCAATCGCAGCCTTCTCCGGGCGGACCGCACTTTTCCGCCCTTCGGTTCCGGCATCAGGCCTATACCGATGCCCCGCCGCCGCAGGCCCGTTTTCGGCGCCTGAAGCCGCTCGCCGGGCCGCCGTTGGGTTCGGGCGAGTTTCGCTACCGCATGCAGCGCGTCGGCGAGGCATTGCGAGCGGCGAACGTCGGCGCAATTTATCTGGTGGAAGGCACCTTCGCCGCCTTGGAATCGGGCGACATGCTCGCCGAATTGGCGCGCCAGTATCCGGCCGCGCAGAAGACCATCGAGCGACTGGCGGCGCAGATGGTCGATCCGCAAGCCAGCGATGCGGGAAACTTCACCCCTCGATACGCCGATGCGTTTCAAGCGATGTTGGCGATCCGCAGCGAAGAGATTCCAGTCCAATTATTCCATTGGTCGTGCGAGAACCACCACCTTGGGCGGGCCGACGCCGCGGTCCGGCTAATTGATGAAATCGCTTCCCTCGAATTAGCGCCTGGAAAGCGCATCCTGCTCTGGGGACACTGTCATGCGGGCAACGTGTTCGCTTTAATCAGCAATTTACTTTCGGGCGACGTCGAGGCGATCGAGCAGTTCTTCCAAGCCGCGCGCGTTTATTATCGCGTGCCGCTCACCGGCATTGTCGACGTGCCCGTTTGGCAGCGCGTGCATA
>JAICIG010000012.1 GCA_025924495.1 Pirellulales bacterium
GGCGACGCGCTGCCTGAATTCTGGCGAGTGTGGGAAGACTGGAACCGCCCTGGCATGCAACGCCCGATGGGCGACTTGTAAAGCGGGCCGTCTATTATCGCTGCTGCGACGGCACGGCGACGCGGACCCATTCCAGATCGTCGAGCGTAACGTGAATCTCGCCGCGATCGTGGATGAAGCGCTCGGCGCTATCTTCGGGAAAGATGAGCAAGTCGAACGGAGCCGCACGCCGCAAGCCGTGCAGGGCTCGTTCGATGATGGCCAGATGCGGGTCAGGCCGTGTGGCCCACTTGGCGATCACGAAATGCGTTTCTCGGTACCGCCTGGCGAGCGAGCGAATCTTCTCGGCACTCACATGGCCCGATTCGCCCCAGAAAAGCGGCCGCCCGTCGGGCCCCAGGGCCACAACATCGGGTTTGTATCGGTCGCCTACCGGGATTTCGACTGCCAACTCCGGATAGTCGGGCAGGAACAAGCCCCATAGAAACGCCTTCATCAACACGTGCGACGTCTGCTCATTAGGTCGTTTGACGAACACGGCCTGCCGGCCATGGGCCCGCAAAGTCCATTTCCGCCGCAGGTGGAGGTCGCTCATGGGGATGGTTGGGGACGAGGGTTGAGATCACGCGGCCGCTGGTTGATTGTTATTACAATGATATGGTCGCTTCGATTGAGCGACCCACCAGGTTTTCAGCTCTATCCCGACATAAAGCGGCGACGGTAAACAGCAAGTGCTGTCAGCATGGCTGCCGCCGCAAATGCCCATTGAAGGCCCAGGGGGGCGAGCATCCTGGGGTGTGTCCAGGCAAATTGGTCCCAGAAAAGCCCTTGGAATCCAGCCATCGCCCAGTTTGTCGGCATGCAGCGGGTGATGAACTCGGCTGCGGGAGGAAGATCCATGATTTGTGTGGGAATCCAGCAGCCTCCGAGCCCGGCCATAATCAGGACGAGAATGTAAGCCAGCGTTTCGGCTTGCCGCGCGGTGCGCGCACACACGGCCACTAGTATGCCCATGCTATTAGCAGCAGCCGTCCAGGTCAGGCACAGTACGGCTAACGTGAGCGGGTCGCGGAAAGCGTCGATCTTGAATATGAGATTGCCGTACAGGAAAAAGACTGCCAGTTGCACGAGCCCAACCACCGCCGAAAACGCATATTTCCCCCAGAAGATGCTGCTGCGTGGGATGGCCATCACCATCAGTCGCGACAGCGTGCCGCTGTCGCGCTCGTAAATGAGCGTAGTGCCGCAGAACATCAGCCCGAGCATCAGCATCATGACGGTAACGCCGCTCACCGCCTGCGCGTAGTGAAATGGGTATTTGCGCAGTCCGCCGGCCCTGGTGATATCCTCGTTCGTGAGGGGAACGAGCTGGAGGATCTGGCCGAACAAGTCTGGCGCCGCACGCGGGCGGTCATCACTGGCGCCGACCTCGCTGCTCTGCCGCGAACGCAAATCGGAAGGAGTCGACGGCAATCGGGTTGGGTCCTGCGAAGGCGGACGCAGCGAGTCTTGCACTATTTGTGCGGCGTCCAGGAATTGCTGGATTTCCTCCTCCTCGAAACCAGAGTCGCGAAGCGCCTCGCGCATGGCGGCCGCACTTTCGGCGCCGAGGCTTTCTCCGAGAAACCCGACCAGCGCCTCCAGAACGCCGAAACGAATCGCTCGGTCCTCCAGGGTGCGATCCGGGTCTCGGACCATGGTCAGCATCGGCATTTGGCGCCTTTTCAGCGAATCCGCAAACCCGGCCTCGATGACCAGCAAGTGGTGGATCTCGCCATCCCGAGCCAACCGGCGCAGCTCCGTCTGGCTCAGGACGCGTTCGTCCTCGCGAGGGCGGACCTGAAGGATTCCGACCATCCGCAGCGCCTTCAAGAACCGAGCGCTGGCTGTACTCTGATCTGCGTCGGCAACCCACAGGGTCACGCGCGGCATTCCGCCGGCTCCGCCGAACGCAAACCTGGCGATGAATCCAGCCACGGTGACCAGAGCGATGGGCAGCAGAAACCCCATCAGGACTGCGGTGCGATCACGAAAGTACGCACGCAAATCTTTGCCAACCAGCAGCCAGGTCGCTCGCCAGACACTCATTCGTCGCGCAAGCTCCGACCAGTGAGTTTGAGAAAGACCTCCTCCAGATTTCCTGCGGGCAACCCGGCGGCGGCAGCCAGTTCATCCGGCGTTCCCACTGCAATCACGCGGCCGTCGTTCATGATGGCCACGCGATCGCAGAGCCGCTGGGCCTCTTCCATGTAATGCGTGGTGTAGAGCAACGTGCGGCCGGCACGGCGGAGCTCCATGAGCGCTTCGCATTTGGGCAAATCGCGACGGGCCGCGGGCGGAATGTTGCGGCCGGCGCCGGTCTTCGTCTCCGAGCCGGCGCTTGGTCGCGTTCCGAGGCGCCTCATCCTCCGCCTACCCTCCCTCACTGTAACGCGTTGGGTCGCGACTGAGCAAACTCCTGCTGCTCCTCCTTGGTCCTCCATTCGGTCTGAAGCAAAACAAAAGGGGCACATGTGCTGAGGCAGACGCCGGTACGCCGCGGGCCATTTTGACTTACGAGTGGACGCAAATTGCTCTCCCTTTGTTTGCTTCGTTGCCTTTTGTTCAATCCTATCGTCGAGAATTGGTTGGTGATGCCTTTTTCAACGGAAGCAAACGAAGGAAACGAAGGAGAATTGAATTTTGAATGGGGTCTCTCGACGGCTGGCAAAGGGTGAGGAAAGCAGCGGAAGCCGCTGTTTCCCGCCCATTGCTTGGTGTCGTAGAATTGAACGACGCCGCGACCCAAAAGAGATCCCCACGCGTATTCAAGTCATGCCGCTTTTGATTCGATTGCTGTTGTTGTTGACGATTGTGCCGTTGGCAGAGCTGAGCCTGCTGTTGTGGCTCAGCGAGGTGACTGATTGGCGATTAACGTTGGCTTTGGTGATCGGGACGGGCGTGGCCGGCAGTTGGCTGTTACGCCGACAAGGTTGGCGGACCTGGCAGCGATTGCAGGATGACTTGCGCGGCGGACGTTTGCCGGCCGATTCGCTGCAGGATGGTCTACTGATCATGCTGGCGGCGGCGCTATTGATCACGCCGGGCGTGCTGACCGATCTGGCCGGCTTGTTGTTGCTTACGCCCGCGGTTCGCAGTCGGGCCAAATCCTACCTGGCGAGTCGTTTCAAGGCCCGTTTTTCGTTTCAGGCATTCGGCGCTCCAGGATCGCACTGGGCCGCGGGGCCGGCGGCCGATGACGATGTCATCGACGTGGAGTGCCAGCCGGTCTCGTGCCGCCAGATCGAGCGGCCGGCCAGTTGACTGCCGGCAAATGGGTCAAGAAGGGCGACCCACGGATTGCTGTCAGCGTTTCTTAGCAACCGCCGAAAACGGATCTTCAGGCCAGGCGTGTTTGGGATAACGGCGCTTGAGTTCCTTCCGCACGATCGGGTAGGCGTTGCGCCAAAAGCTATCGAGATCGCCTGTAATTTGTTGCGGTCGCATGTTGGGACCGAGCAGGTGCAACAGCACTGCCACGCGACCGCGGGCGATGCGCGGCGTTTCGCGCCAGCCGAATAATTCTTGAATTCTGACGGCGAGCACGGGCGGTTGGCCGGCTTCGTAACGCAGTGTCACTTGGTTTCCGCTGGGCACTCGCAACCGCTCAGGCGCTTCTCGCTCGATCGCCTGTAGTTGTTGCGGCGTGAGCATGGCCTTGATGGCATCCAGCACCGGCGCGCGGCGCAATTCGTCAAACGATTGCCGCCCCATGCAGAGGGTCGGCAAAATGGCGCGCAGCGGTTCCTCGCCGAAGTCGGGCAGTTCCAGTTCGGGCATCCATTGCCGCAAGCACTGGACGCGCGCTAAAAAATGCCCAGCCGCTTCATCCAGCCGCAACGAGCGATCGAACCTTAGCGCGGCCTCGCGCGCCAGAATTTCCGAGGCGTCGAAGTCCGCCGGGATGTTCGTGATCGCTTCGTCCAGCACCAGGTCTTCCAGCCGCGTGCGTCGCCACGCTACGACGCGCTCGCGAAGGGGATCGAACTCGACGTCAACCGAGACAGTCAGCCGGCTCTCGTCCAGCCAGCCGCGCTCGACCGCAGAAGCCTGGCGCACGAGAGCGTCTGATTTGCCGATCTCTTCCAAATCGACGCAGACGAAAAGCGGCGCCTGACTGACGGCGCTCTGCTTCGCCAGACGAATGCCGCGTCCGCCAATCATCAAACCGCGCGGTCCGCCAGGTTCGCGACGTCGCGCCAGCCGGTCGGGAAATGCCGCCAGAAGCGCTCGGCCAACCGCTTCGTCTGCGGAGATTTGCTGCTCCGTTCGCTTGTCCGATTCCTGTTCGACCAGCCGCTTCAGTTGGTCGCGAGCACGGAACAGGAATTTTGCCGCGCCGCTGTCAACTCGACCGACTTCCGAGTCGCGTCGTCCGGAGCGCTCGAAGGCTTCGAGCGCCGCCAGGCGGTCGAGCACGTCGGAATCAGAGTTGTGATGGCATTCTGTCTCTCGCGGCCGCCGAAAGGGGTCGCGTTCGGACAACAATGCCGCCGCTAGCGCCAGGCGCGGAAGATATCCATAGCGGCATCCCTCCAAGAGCAGCCGCGCGATGCGGGGATGAACTGGCAGCCGGGCCATTCGCTTGCCGAGCTCGGTGACGCCGCGGTCGTCGATCGCCGACAGACGCCTCAACAGTGCGAGCGCTTGTTCGATCGCATGCGGCGGCGGAGCTTCGTACCAGCCGAAACCAGCCAGGTCGGTCTCTCCCCAGCACAGCAGTTCTAGAACCGGCCCGGCCAGATCGACTCGCTGAATCTCAGGCGATTCATGTTCGCGCAGCGCATGCTGTTCGCGCTCGGTCCACAGCCGATGACAGAGGCCCGGCGCCGTTCGTCCGGCGCGGCCAGCGCGTTGGTCGGCCGAGGCCCTCGAAATGCGGACCGTTTCCAGCCGATTCAACCCCAATGCCTGATCGAGACGCATGATCCGCGCCAGACCGGAATCGACGACCGCCGTAATGCCTTCAATGGTCAATGACGTTTCTGCCACATTGGTGGCGAGCACGACCTTGCGGCGCTGGCCTGGCATCAGCACGGCCTGCTGTTCTGCCAGCGGCAAATCGCCGTAAAGCTGACGAACGTCGATGTCTTGGCTCGCCGCGAGCGGCTCTAACTCACGGGCAGTCTGGCGAATCTCGCCAGTGCCGGGCAAAAACACCAGCGCATCGCCGCGAGTTTCATCGAGCGCCTCGGCGACAGCCTGCACGACGGCTGCGGACAGAGGTCCTTGCAAGGCATGCCGCTGGTAACGCACGGAAACCGGGAATAGGCGACCTTGGCTGCGAACAATCGGACAATTCCCCAGATACTGCGCGATTGGTTCGGCAGCCAGCGTGGCCGACATGACAATCATTTTCAGCTCGGGCCGCACTTCGGCTTGCACGCGCCGGACCATGGCCAGGGCAAGATCGGTGTTTAAGCTGCGCTCATGGAATTCATCGAAGACGACCGCTCCGAGCGATTCCAAAAAGGGATCGTCCGCCAGCATCCGCACGAAGATACCGTCGGTTACCGCCAAGATTCGCGTCGCGGCCGACGCCTGGCGGTCGAAGCGGACGTGGTAACCCGCCTCGGCGCCGAGAGGGGAGCCCAGTTCTGCCGCGAGACGAGCGGCGGCGGCCCGAGCCGCCAATCGCCGCGGCTGCAAGAGCGCGATTTGTCCTGCGCCGGCCAGGCCCGAATCGAGCAGGGTGATCGGCGCTCGGGTGGTCTTGCCGGCCCCCGCGGGCGCCTGCAGTACTGCACATGAGTGCTGGCTGAGCGCGGAGAGGAGTTCCGGCAGCACTTCGTCGATCGGCAATGGCGGCAGATTAGGCCGCAGCGGCAGAGTCATGAATTCAAAAGAACGGGGCTGCGCGGCCGGCTGTTGTTTCCAATTGCCCGAGGGGAGCCGCCGCCGGACGAGAGTTCGCCCTTTGCCCTGGCTACAAAGGCGCGAATGCTGATTGTCAAAGGGCGAGAATTGAAAAAATTTTTTGTGACTCTAGACGACGTGGCGGCAATAAAGGTATTGTAATCGCGCTCTTCATGTCCGCACTTCGTGAGCTTTGGGTATGGTGGCCTTTATTCAGGACTATTTGTTCTCGGCAGCGCCGGCTCCGCTGGTCGTCGTTGGCGTGCTGGCCTTAATGCTCATTGGCGATCTGGCAACGTCTCCGTCGTCGCGCTAATGCAGCGTCATTCGAGCGAGGCGCCGGCGGCCTGTACCGAGATCATTTGCCGCTTTTAGCCCGCAATTTCGCCTTCCTCTCGCAACAGCTTCAGCGTGCGCCGGAAGGCCTCGGCGGTTCGCTCCAGATCGTCCGCTGTGTGAACGGCTGACGTCGGACCCCCCGGCCAAGAGAATAAATCGATTCCATTCAGCATCATACCGAGCCGCAGTTTGGCAGCGAGCGCCGCGCGGATCTTGCCCTTCAAGACCTGGTAGTCAAACTTGCCAGCGTCGATGTCGGCCGCGGCGATTGGCAAGTTATTCGGGTTAGTAAAGATGTGGAAACCGGAAAAGCTGCCGTACACGGCCCAATTGACGCGTTCGTCGCGCAACACGCGATTCAAGGCCTCGCGCAGCCCGGCCGCATAATCGTTCGCCCGCTGGCAAGCATCGGTTCCCCCGACGATCTCTAGCGTCGTTACGCCGGCGGCCGCGGAGATGGGATTGGCATTGAACGTCCCCTGATGCGGTACCTTCTCGCGGCCTGCCGCCTGGGATCGCTCGGCATCCAAGACATCCATGATGTCGGCGCGCCCTGCGACGGCGCCGCCGGGAAATCCGCCGGCCAGAATCTTGGCCATGGTCGTCAGGTCGGGGCGAATGCCGTAGTAGCCCTGCGCTCCGCCGGACGAGCATCGGAAACCGGAGATGACTTCGTCGAAGATCAATACCACGCCGCGCTGGGCGGTCAGTTCGCGCAAACCGACTAGAAACTCTTTGAGTACGGGGACCTGCCCCCAACTGGCGCCGGTGGGTTCAATGATAGCGGCCGCAATGTCGGGATGTTGGTCGAGCACTTGCTTCGTGCCGGCGAGATCTCCCGGCGGGGCGAGCACCACCTGATGGGCGACCTCGTCAAGCACGCCGGGCGTGGGCGTGCCGTCGAAATGTGAACCGACTCCGAAGGCGGCGTGGTCATGCCAGCCATGGAAGTGCCCCAGGAACCGCATCACCTTGGGCTTGCCGGCATAGGCCCGACCGAGCCGCATGGCCATCATCGTCGCTTCCGTGCCCGAATTAGTGAAGCGCACGCGTTCGGCCGAGGGGACGAGCTTCTGCACCATTTCGGCCCAGCGCACTTCAAGTTGGTGGCACGAGCCGAAATGCGTGCCGAGCTTCAATTGCTTTTCAACGGCCGCGATCACCTGCGGGTGGTTATGGCCCAACAGCAACGCGCCATGGCCGCCGGCATAGTCGACGTACTCATTGCCATCGATGTCCCATTTGTGCGAACCGGCCGCGCGCTCGACAAAAATCGGGTAAGGCCACAGCGCCCGGCTGTCATGCGTCACTCCGCCCGGAAAGATATCCGCGGCGCGCTTGGCCCATTCGGCCGATTGAGGCGTGCGGCGGCGATAGGCTTCGACAATCGGAGAATTTCCAAGATCCACGGGCGACGCTCCTGCGCGGCAAAAACGCTTGTCGTTCGGTTGACGGCTTCGGAATAGTTTAATGGTCGGGCGACTTGCCAGGTAGTGGGCGGCGCCCCAGGTCCCTGTAGTGCTGGACTAAGCCCGCCGCGGCTAACTGGATGTCGAATTGGGCTTCAGCGCGGCGGCGCGCGGCCATGCCGAGGCGTGCGCGCTCTTGAGGATTCGAGATGAGTTCGGCAACGGCGTTGGCAAGCGCCGCTTCGTCGCCGGCAGGAATGAGCCGCGCCGCTTCCTCGGCAGGGGGAAAGATTTCTCTCGTTCCGCCGACATCGGTAGCAATGCACGCCACGCCTGTGGCGGCGGCTTCGAGCAGCACCCGTCCTAACGGTTCCTGGCGCGAGGAGTGAACCAGCAGCGTCAACTCGGGCAGCAACTCGGCGATGTTCTCGAGCGTGCCAAGAAAATGGACGCGATCGTCCATTCCGGCATCGGCGAAGGTCTGATGCAACGCCGCTTCGTACTCCACCGCTTCGGCTTTTTGCGAATGTCGGGCGCCGACAAGAATGCAATGAAGTTGCGGCAGTCGATCCGCGAGACGAACGGCGGCGCGAGCCAATACGTCGTGCCCCTTGCGCATCACCAACTGCCCGATTGAGCCGGCGAGTAATGCGTCGGCCTGCAGGCCGAGCTGCGCATGGAGCCAACCCGTCGGCGGACGCGGACGAAACTTCTGCAAATCGACGCCGTTGTAGAGAACCTGAATCTTCTCCGCTTCGATTCCCTGCTCTGCATGAAACGCGCGCGTGGCTTCCGACACCGCCAAGAGCCGGGCGTGCCGGTTCAAATCGGCGACCGCCGCATCGCTGAGCTTGATGATGTCGCGAAGGTGCGACAGGCTCGGCAATTGCAATTCGGCCGCGACCGGTCCCGACAGTCGCCCCATCGCCAGGCTGTTGGCATGCAGCAAGTCTGGCTTTGTCTGAGCGAGCAATGCGGCCAACCTCTCGCGCAATTGAGCCTGCGGCGCTCTGCCGCCAGAGGCGTCGACGGTTTTGAAGGGCAGGATCGAGACGCGCTCGCGTCGCAACCGTTCAGCCAGCGGGCCCGCAGGAGGCGCCAAGGCGACGATTTCGAAGCCCGCCGAGTGCACGAATGGCAGCATCGCCAACAGTGAATGCTCGCCGCCATGCAGCGTGGGGTATTCGAACAGCCAGGCGGCGCGAGTCACAAAATCGGAATTCGGAATGCGGAATTCGGAGTAAAGAGAATCGCCCTACCTCGTTCAATTCTTACCACTCCTGGCTCCTCGACCCCTCAATTCTAGAGCAGGCCGTAGGCCGTGAGCGTCTTGCGGAGCTTCTGCTCTTCGGCGGACGAGAGGGGCGTCATTGGCAAACGCAGCTCTCCGCTGTCGCGGCCGAGCATCTTCATGGCGGCCTTCACAGGAATCGGATTCGTCGACAGACCGAGCATGTCGCGGCAGAGCGGGAACAGCTTGCGATGCCACTGGCGGGCTTCATCGGCTTTGCCGGCTTCAAAGGCCTTGCAGAGCGAGAGCATGTCCTTCGGCACGATATTGCCGACCACCGAAATCACGCCACGGCCGCCGATGGCCAACAGCGGCAAGGTCAAGCTGTCGTCGCCGCTGAGCACCGTCAGATTGGTGAGCGCCAGCACCTGCGAAGCCTGGTCCATGGAGCCGGTCGCCTCCTTGACCATGGCAATGCTAGGCAGTTCGGCCATGCGGGCGATTGTTTCAGGTTCGATGTTCTTGCCGGTGCGTCCCGGAATGTTGTAGACGCAGATGGGAATCTCGACCGCTTCGGCCAACGCCTTGAAATGCTGGTAAAAGCCTTCTTGCGTCGGTTTGTTATAGTAGGGCGCCACCACCAGAGCGGCATCGGCGCCCGCCTTGGCGGCCCAGCGGGTCAATCGCAACGCCTCGCGCGTGCTGTTGGAACCGGTGCCAGGCATGACCTTGGCCCGTCCGGCTGAAAACTCGACGACGGAAGCAATCACCCGCTCATGTTCATCATGGGAGAGCGTGGGCGACTCGCCGGTGGTGCCCACGGGGCAAAGGCAGTTCGTGCCGGCCGAGATCTGGAATTCGACCTGAGCGCGCAACGCTTCATAATCGACCTCGCCGCCGCGGAAAGGGGTGGTCAGGGCTACCGACAGGCCGGCGAATGCTTCACCTTTTGTGGACATGGCAGGTCTTGAACTGCTCCGGGTGGGAGGGAAAACCAAAGGACAAACAGCGCATGATAGAAAACCGCCGTGCGTCGTGCAATCGGCAGTCGAGCCGGCAAGCCTGGCGCACGCGGCGGGAAAAGAGGGTCGCCGACGCTTTCGCCGCCGTCAGACGATTAGTTCCTTCATCTCACGAACCGCCTGTTGGAAACCGACCATGAGCGCCCGGGCCACGATGCTATGCCCGATGTTCAATTCACTCATCTGGGCGATGCGCGCCACCGGCTGGACATTTCGATAGGTCAGCCCGTGACCGGCGTGCAAAATCATGCCGCGCTCGACAATGCTTTCCGCCCCGGCTACAAGTTTTTCGAGTTCCGCCTGCTGCGCCTGCCCCAGCGGCGCCAAGGCGTATTGACCGGTATGCAGCTCGACGGCTTCCGCGCCGAGTTGATGGCCTGCTTCGATCTGTCGCCGGTCGGCATCCAGAAATAGGCTTACCACGATCCCGGCGCTTTTGAGTCGATCGATGGCGCCCTTCAGGCGTTGGCGCTGTCCGATCACGTCGAGCCCGCCTTCGGTGGTGACTTCCTGGCGATTTTCAGGAACTAGCGTCGCCTGCGTCGGCTTGATCTGGCAGGCGATATCGAGCACTTCGTCGGAACAGGCCAATTCCAGATTCAGCTTGACCGTCACGGTTTCGCGCAGCAGGTGCAAGTCGCGGTCCTGAATATGCCGGCGATCTTCGCGCAAGTGGACGGTAATGCCGTCGGCGCCGCCGAGTTCGGCCAGTGCGGCCGCCCAGACCGGATCGGGTTCGTAGGTCCGCCGGGCCTGTCGAACCGTGGCGACGTGATCGATATTGACGCCCAAATGAGCCATGAGTCCTTCCCGTCGGCTTGTTATCTGATCAGCAAAGCATGATGATGCTTTGAATTCGCTAAATGCTGCAGGCTGCCGACGGTTTCCTTCTGGACACTTTCGCGGGCAGCGGCGATCGACCCAATATAGCTGGCGCTAGTTGCGGCTCAAGCGGCAGTCGCCCGACCAGTGTTGCGGCAGGCGGGCCTGTCTGCTCTTCGTTCGACACGTTTAAACTTAAATTGCACGCATGGAACCTGCACGCTGGCTAACCGTCGTAGCACTGACGCTGTTTTTGGCCGAGGGGTTCGCGCTGACCGTGTTCCCGCGGCAATTCCGCGAGTTTTTAATCGAAGCCGACCCCCGTGCGTTGCAACTGGCGGGGTTGATAGAAACCGTCATTGCCGCCGGTTTGATTACCGGCATCATCGTTGGCTGACGCCGGTTTCCAGGGCAGCGATTGTATCGACTGTAGCGAGCCGGGCACGGGAATGCCGGGCGAAGCCGTGCGGGTGGACCGATTGCAACAAATCAACCGGCTTGCAGGCGAGCGGTCGGCAGAAGAGGTCTTTTGTCATGGCGCGGCGCCTTCGCTGAAATCTGTGGACAGCGGCGATTGTTAACCTAAAGTTCCGATGACAGAAGGACGAGCGATTTAGGAATTCTCGGCGACCGCATCCGAAGCGGATCATGTCCTACGCCGACATTCGTCCTTCGGTCGTCGACTCCTCGAAAGTTGTCGAACTATTGTGTACCGATTGCGCCTACGAAGAGCCGCACCATGAATTGCCAAGACCTGGCCGCGCGGATTGAACGCATTCAACCTTGTTCCACGCCTCGCGACGTGGCCAGGCTGTGCTTGCTGCTCACAAACCTTGCCGATGATCTCGACAGTTTTGCCGACGATCAGAAGCTGGCCGATGCGTGGCAACAGGTGGGATTACGATTGCAGGCGGCCACCGATCAGCACGCCGCCATGATGCAAGAGCTCGAGCAACTGGCGCGCAGCGATCCCGAGAAGTTCACGCCCGACCAGATTTGGGTGCTTGTGCGCGCGATTAAAGTCCAAGGCCAGGTGTTGGCGATGTACGTCGGTCAGGCGCCGATCGACGTCTAAAAGATCGCGTTGGCAGCTAGATTGCGCCGCGACTGCCGGCCAGCGCGTGTTTCGCGCCCGCCGGACGAAAGAAGTTGGCCAGCAGGCTCGCTTGTGCGGCGAAGTTCAGATGAATGCGGCTGCCGACCACCTGGAATTGCCCGAGCAGATCTTGCTCGCGGCCCGTTTCCTTCAACAACTCGCCCATCGGACCAGTCGGCTCGATCGACCAATTGGAATTCAAGTAGCCGCGCAGCGGCGTGTCGGCAGCGGCCAGCCAATTGTCCTTGGCGAGCGTTACTTCGATGGGCTGCACCGGAGCACGCTGGCGACTCAACCGGGCGATGGCCGGCAAGACGCCGAGCATTGGCACGAGTTCGCCCTTGGGCGTTTCGAGATGTTCGCAGAGATAAGCCAGGCCGCCCCCTTCCGCGTACACGCGCCGCCCGCCGCGCACATGGTTCCGCAGCGCCAGCAGCATGCAATGATTGGCTGCGAGAGCTTCTGCTTCCAATTCGGGATGCCCGCAACCGAGATAGACAATGTCGGCCTCGGGCAGCAGTTCGTCTCGGAGCGGCGAAAAGTCGACGACTTTAGCCCCGCGCAGCTCGAGCAGATCCAGCGTGTCTTGGAAGTAACAATTGAAGGCCGAGTCGAAGGCGACCGCGACCGTCAGCGGGCGAGAGCAGGCAGCCGTGCGGCAAGCGTGCCCATCATCCTCGGCGGAGGCGAAGAGCGACGTACGCACCGGCGGAAAATCGCGTCGCGACGCCAGCGCCCGAATTCGATCGATCCGGGCAAAGCGAGCCAGTTGATTGCCTAATAATTGGCATAACTCGCGAGGCGGTTGCGAACCCCGCGGCAGTCTCGAAATCGTCTCTTGCAACGTGCCTCGCTGTTCCAGGGCGCCTAGCACCGGCACGTCCCATAATGCTTCCAGGCACGTTTGCAGCCGGAACATCTCATTCGAAGAGCTGATGCGATCAAAAATGACGCCATCCACCTGAGCTGGCCGCTCGGGCAATTCGCAGTCGGCCATTTTCGAGACATCGAGCACGACGATGCGCGGCAAGTCAAGCCAGTCGCAGATCACGTCAAGCCGGCTGCCTGGCGTCACATCGCGCCGGCCCGGCGAATCGAAGCGCCCTTCGACCAGGGCCAGATCGGCGCTCGCGGCGCCATGGACGAAGAATTCGCGGCAGGTTTCCCGGGACATCAACCAACTGTCCAGGTGTCGCGAATTCAGGCCCGTCAAATTCAACGCTGCATTTAAAGGAGAGAAACAAGCCCGCGAGTGAAAGTGCTGGATTTGACTATTGTCGCGAGAGAGCAGATCGAGCAAGGCCCAGGTACACGGCTGCGTCTCGGCATCGGCTTGAATGGCGCCAATTGCGACGCGTGGCAGACGCAACATAAACCAGGACCCCTAACCTTAAGCCGTGGTGGAAATTAGAAAGAAGCTGCGGCGGATCGCCGCTGGATTGGTCCGGTCAAAACTCAGGCTAGCGTTACTCAGCACAGTGTTTCTCACGGAGTCCCGCTGCAAGCGACTGGCAGGATCGACCGATGGTATATAACCGGAAGGAGGGAATCATGGAGGCAAGATCGGCAAACGGTCGATTCGTTCCGCAGCCTTTGCTCCCGGCTTAGGCTGCCCAGTCCAATGCATTCTTAACGTGGCGCAGGGGGGAGTCAAGCTTTGCCTTTACCGGCGAGCGACAAACAAAAAAGCCTTGCCGGCTAGAGCCGCAAGGCTTGATGGGACCGAAAAAGCTAGGTTTAAGGGGAGCCGATCCCGACTCACAATCAGATCCGCGGGTCATAAGGGTTGTAGCAGCCGGCCCCGGAAACGCGCCGGCTGCTACTTCCCGTGCCGATACCCGCGTTAGTTGTGCTGCCGTTCGAGCACGACGAACCGATTTCCGTTTTCGGTGCGGACCAGCAGCAACACGCCCTTCTCGAGCGACACGTCCTTCAAGGCCGCCTTGAAATCGGCGACGCTGGCGACGTGGTGCTTGCCGACCTTCATGATCAGCATCCCTTCGCGAAGGCCAACCGAGGCCGCAGCGCTATTGGGATCGACTTCCGTAATCACGACGCCCTTCTGGTCCTTGAAGCCTAGTTGTTCCGCGTTGTTCGCGGTCAGCTCGTCGACCTCGAGTCCCAGATCGTTGCTTTTGAAGCCGGAATGGCTGCTGTCATGGCGTTCATCGTCGCCCTGCTTCGAACTGTCGACCTCATCGCTCTTGAGCGTCTTGACCGTGACGTTCAACACCACCGGTTTGCCGTCTCGCAGCACCTTCACCTCGGACTTCGTGTCGACCGCGGTGCGTTCGACCAGCGACTGCAACTCGCGAGGCGACTTCACGGATTTGCCGTTGTACTCCGTGATCACGTCGCCCGCTTCAAAGCCTGCCTTCGCGGCAGGGCTGTTCGGACTCACCTCTTGCACGAGCACGCCTTCGCCGCCACGAACGCCAAGTTGCTCAGCCAACTCGCCGCTCACGTCGCGGATCGCCACGCCCAGGTAGGCGCGCTGCACGACGCCGTTCTTGATCAATTGCGAGGTGACCCAGTTCGCCTGATTGCTGGGAATAGCAAAACCAATGCCCTGGTAACCACCGCTGTTGGACGCGATCGCCGTATTGATGCCAACCACTTCGCCCTTCAGGTTCAACAGCGGGCCGCCCGAGTTGCCCGGGTTAATCGCGGCGTCGGTTTGGATGTAGCTGCCGCGTTTGCTGGACGCCAATTCGCGTCCCATGCTGCTGACGATACCGGCGCTGACCGTCGAGTTAAGACCGAACGGGTTGCCGACCGCGATCACCCAATCGCCGATCTGCAGTTTGTCGGAATCGCCAAGCTTGGCGAACGGCAGCGAACCCGCGCCATTGATGCGCAGCACGGCCAGGTCGGTTTCGGGATCGGTTTTGATGTCGGTCGCTTTGAAAGTGCGGCCGTCGGAGAGTTGCACCGTGACTTCGCCGGCGCCTGCGACGACATGGTTATTCGTCAAGATGATGCCGCTCTTGTCGATTATCACGCCGGAGCCCATGCCCTGACGCTGAGGAGTGGCGCCTTCCGGCATGCTGAACGAGCGGCCGCCATGCGGACCGAAATGGAAGGGGCTGCTCTCGTCATTAAAGAAGTCTTCGAACGGAGTGCCCTTAAACGGGTTCTCTCCCTGCTTGAATTGCTTCGTCTTGCCGGAGTCGGCGTGCGCCTTAGTCTTCGTTTCGATCGTCACCACCGTCGGGACGGCGGTTTCGGCGGCCTTGCGAAACGCCTGACTCAAATTATCTGCCTGCTCGATGACGGCGCTCGGGGCCTTGGACTGCTCTTGAGCGACGCCGTGCGTCTGCCAGAAACCAATTCCGGCGGCGCCGATGGCTAATAACGTCAAAGCCGCAATAACGCGACTTCGGCCGCGGGTGATCGACTGCACTCGTTCCATGTCAACTTTCCTCCTCAGATGTTGTTATTGCTGCCTGCGGTAGCCCGATTTTCCGGCCGCCCCGCAACTGCAGCTCAATCGGCAAACTCTTGTCAAAGGTGTTGTTGCCGCGGAGCGAGCCGTCTTGCGGCCAAATTTCTATTTCCCAGCAGGATTTTGGACGCCGAGCGTCTTCTGCGAACGGGCGAACGTTGACAAAAGCCCAAATCACAGTTAGAGTTAAGTAGCTTCCCTTGGACCGGAGGCCGAGCACTCGGTTTTCAGCTAATTCGTTTATTTTTGTCGATCTGTTCGAGCCAGGGCTTTGGATGAGCCGCACCGTCGAGCCTGACATCCCCGCAGATTGGGCAGCCGATCAAGAACGCTGCGAACGGCGAATCGGCTACGTGTTCAAAGATAAGTCGTTGCTTCGCGCGGCATTGACGCACGCATCCGGGGCTCCGCATCGTTTGCGGTCGAATGAACGGCTCGAGTTCTTAGGCGATGCCATTCTGGGCGCTGTCGTCTGCGAACTGCTTTATCACCAATACCCCGAGCACTTGGAAGGCGACCTGACGAAGATCAAATCGGTCGTCGTCAGCCGCCAGACGTGCGCCAAGATCAGCGAAGGCTTGGGATTGGAAAAGTTCCTGGTGCTTGGCAAAGGCATGACGACCAGTCCCAACGTGCCGCCTTCGCTTTTGGCCGACGTCTTCGAGTCGCTGGTGGCGGCCATCTATCTTGATGGCGGAGATCAGGCGTCTCGGGCATTCATTGAGACGTACATGGGGCCGGAAATCGAACTGGCCGCCGGCGGCGATCATTCCGGCAACTATAAATCGTTGCTGCAGCAATTGGCGCAGCGAGAGCACGGGCAGACGCCGACTTATCAATTGCTCGACGAGAAAGGGCCGGACCATAGCAAGTGCTTCAAGATTGCCGCGCTAATCGGCCGCAGTCGCTTTGCCGCAGCGTGGGGACGAAACAAAAAAGAAGCCGAGCAGCGCGCCGCGCAGAATGCGCTGGCCGAACTGAACAGCGAGCCGGTTCCGTTCCCGTCGGACTGATTCTCAGAGCCAATCTCGCATTTCTGAGATCAGCGAGCGCCAGCGGGCTCAATCTTTCGCGCTCTAATCGCCGCATGCTGAAGAAGCCGGTACGTCCGCTGGGGCCGAATGTTGGATAAGGGCGCCACGCGCGGATACGTCGTTACGAAAAGTTGCTGCAGGAAACAGAAACGCCCAACCACTTGGTCGGGCGTTTCTCTCTCGTCGTTTCTTGCAGGCGCCGCGACGCTTTCGCTGCTCGCTCGAGCGATTGCTCAAGGCGCTAGCCTGCGGCGCGGCAACCCGATCAGACGGGCTACTTCTTCTTCGCCGTCTTCTTCTTGGCAGCTTTCTTCTTGGGGGCTGCTTTCTTTTTGGCTGCTTTCTTCTTGGCCACCTTACGTCCTCCTAACAGAAAAGTTCGGCGACTTCCTTGCCGCTTGCCGGGCTGGGACGGAAGCTCGACAGGTTGGTCGCCATGGGTACGAGTCGTCCGACAAACTTGCGTCTTGCCAAGCACTCGTCGAAACGGTACGACAAGCCGACGTTCATCGCTGACTCTCACTCAGGCTGCTCGAAGTTCGACGTCGTATTCGATCGTCTCGCTTCGCGCGTCTCCTGAATAATTGAAGTATCGTACGCATTTGCAAAAAATGTGCAAGGATAATTCCTGGTCTGAGCAATATAAATTGCGTCGCGAAGCCGCCGCGCGCTTCGGGCGCATCTTCGACTTGCCGATTGTGCGGCGCGTGCGCGATGTGCTGATGAGTTGCGTGCGCGACGAGGCGCGCGTGTTGGAAGTTGGCGCCGGCGATCGGCGCATGGGCGCGCTCGTGAAGAACGCTCGCGCGAATGTCGACTATCAATCGATCGACATCGATCCGCGCGGCGAGCACGACTATCGCAGCCTGGATGAGATCAAACGCACGTTCGCGTGCGTCTTCGCATTTGAAGTGATCGAGCACCTAGACATCGACGAAATACCTGCGTGGCTTAAACGCCTGTCTGAATTGCTCGAGCCCGGTGGGCGGCTCGTGCTAAGCACGCCGAACACGTATTATCCGCCCGCCTATTTGCGCGACGTCACACATCGCACGCCCTTATGCTACGACGAGCTCGCTGCGCTGGTCGCCGCATCCGGGTTGAATGTGTCGCGCATCGTTCGCGTCTATCACGACCCGGTCCATCGCCGGCTCCTGCGGCGATACTTGTTTGGCTGGTTGTTCTGGATGATCGGCATCGATTTTGCGCGGCAAATCGTGCTGGTTGCCGAGAAGCCGGCTGCTCGATAAGACCCGTGGCGCGGCGCCGCCCATGGCCGCTCAAAAGACGCCGGCGCGAGTGCGTTAAACTACTTCGTACCCGCGGCGCTGCTCGCGCGAGAGCATCGAGTTGGCCTCTTCGTCGGCGTGAAATCGCTCTTTTTCCGGGTCCCACTTGAGCGGGCGACCCAAACGCATCGAGATATTGCCCAAGTGGCAAGTCGTGGCGCTGCGGTGCTGGCTTTCGACGTCAGACACCGGTTGGCGCCGCGCAGCGACGCAGTCGAAGAAATTGCCCATGTGATTCACAATTGCATCCAACTTGCCGACGCGCTCGGGCCGATCAAGGTTGTCGAAATCATAAACGTGAAATTGGTTGCGCGGCAGCGGATCGGCGGTCAACTCTTCCACCGGTTTGCCGGAGATCGCGCCGCGGCTGACGAAGATGCGCCCGCGGTCGCCGGTGAACAGGATGCCGTTGCGGCCTTCGTCTTTGACTGTCATGACAACGCCGTTGGCATAACGATACGTCGCTTCATAGTCGATGGGCACGTTGTAGCCGTTGGCGATTTCGGGCAGCCGCGCTTTGCCGTCGACTTCCACCGGTTGCGAATCGATGGCCCACTGGCCGATATCGAGGTGGTGCGCGCCCCAGTCGGTCATCTTGCCCCCCGAGTACTCGTACCACCAGCGGAACGTGTAGTGACAGCGTTCCGGAATGTACGGCACGTTGGGCGTTTGGCCTTGCCACAGTTCCCAATTCAGATTTCCGGGAACGGGCTGTGCCTCAAATGGGCCGCCGGTCGGGTGCTTGTCGAGCACGATATCGACGCGCTCGAGTTTGCCTAACCGCCCCTGCCGCACCAGTTCGACCGCCAGGCGAAACCGATGATCGCTGCGCTGCCACGAGCCGACCTGAATCACGCGGCCCGTCTCTTGGGCGACCCTTCTAATCAGCTTGCCTTCGTCGATCGTCAAGGTCAGCGGTTTTTCGACGTAGACGTCCTTGCCCGCGCGGCAGGCGTCGATGACCATCTTCGCATGCCAATGATCGGGCGTGCCGATCATCACCACGTCGACGCGATTGTCGTTGAGCAAGTCGCGATAGTCTTCGTACGGTTTGGGCGTGCTGCCGAAACTGGCTTGGGCCTGGTCGCGAACATTCCGATCGACATCGCAAACGGCCATCACGTCGCCATATTGTTGCGCTTTGAGCGTGATGACCGTCCCTTGATAACGCATGCCAATCGCGCCAATACCCAAGCGAGCCGTCGGCGAACGGGGCTTCGTATCGGCCGCGTGCGACGGCGCAGTGACATGGGGCGCCAAGAAAGCGCCGGCCGCCAGAGCTCTCGTCGAGTTTGCGAGGAATTGCCGGCGGGTTGCGGTCGATCGATTCATGGATTCGTTTCCAAGCTTTAATTCGGCTGCCAAGTGCGTTGCTGAAATCCCGAGCGATTGTGTCCTATTGCCCTGCCCTAGGAAAAGCTTAATCTAAATCCAGCGCGCCGCCGAGGGAGTGCAAAGCCTACATCGTCAGAAGGCGCTTCCATGAGCGTTTCAGCGGTTTTTGCGGCCGGTGCATTTGCCTTAGCCTGTAAGTTCCCAATTCCTCGCACAACGACGCAACTATGAATCGATCAGCGATTGTCTTCGGCGTCCTGCTGTTGCTCGCCGCTGGCGTTGGGGTGCAAGCGGGCCGGTCGGAAGAACCCTCTTCTGCCGCGCCTCGTGCGTCCGATTCGCTCGAATGGATCGCCGTAAGCGGCGACAGAACGCATTTCATCGCCTCCGAATCCGGCAAAAAGGTCATCGTGTGGGGCGTCAACTACGATCACGATGGCGCGGGACGCTTGCTGGAAGACTATTGGGAAGCAGAATGGCAAACGGTGGTCGAAGATTTTCGGGAGATCAAGGCGCTGGACGCCAACGTCGTCAGAATTCACCTGCAACTCGCGAGGTTCATGGAGACTGCCGAGCAGCCGAACCGGGCAAGCCTCGAGCGACTGCGGAAGCTCGTGACGCTTGCCGAAGAGACCGGCTTGTATCTGGATATGACGGGACTTGGTTGCTATCACAAGCAGGACGTGCCGAAGTGGTACGACGCGCTGCCGGAGGCCGAACGGTGGAACGTGCAGGAGCAATTCTGGCAGGCCATCGCGAAAACCTGTCGCCAAAGCCCGGCGATCTTTTGCTACGACTTGATGAATGAGCCGATCGTGGCGGGCGAGAAGAAAGAGACCGAGTGGCTCGCCGGAGAACTAGACGGCAAATACTTCGTGCAGCGCATTAGTCTCGATCTTGCCGGCCGCACGCGTGAGGCAGTGGCCAAAGCCTGGGTCAAAAAACTCGCCGGCGCGATTCGAAAGATTGACGACCGCCATCTGATCACCGTCGGCGTTATTCCCTGGGCTCAAGTCTTCAAAGGAGCGAAGCCGCTGTTTTATGCGCCAGACGTGGGCGAACCGCTCGATTTTGTCAGCATCCATCTCTATCCGAAAAAGGCCGATCTGGAGAACGACCTTGCCGCTCTGGCCGTTTACGAAGTCGGCAAGCCTCTGGTCATTGAGGAGATCTTTCCCCTGAACTGCAGCGTCGACGAAGCCGGAGCCTTCATCAACGCCTCGAAGAAGCATGCCGACGGGTGGATCAGCTTCTACTGGGGGAAAACCATCGAGGAGAATAAGGAAGCCGGCACGCTTCAGGGCGCGATCATTGCCGATTGGCTGCGCTGGTTTCGCGACCATTCGCCTTTGCGGGCCAATGGAAGTGGAGGGGCGCAGGACCTTGCCCGGCCGAACAGAACCGAGTAACTTCGCCGCAGATCAACTCGCCTTGGAATCACCGCTTTGGAGCAACAGCCATGACCATGTGTTCCCCTTGCCGAATTGCGCCCGCTTTCCTCTTGTTGGGGCTGTTTTCGCTGAGCGGCCCCTTACGCGCGGACGAAACCGTCAACGGCAAGGCTTCGGCCGGAAAGGCTTTGTTTGACGGCAAGAGCCTCGACGGTTGGGAGCACATCGGCCCCGGGCAGTTTGTGCTGGAGGATGGGCTGTTGAAGACCGAAGGGGGCATGGGCCTGCTTTGGTACAAACGGCAAAAATTCGGCGATTGCGTGCTGCGCGTCGTCTACAAAACCACGCGGCAAGAAGATAACGCGGGCGTTTACGTTCGCATCGCCGAGCCGCCTAAGGATCCATGGTATGCAGTGCATCATGGTTATGAGATACAGATCGCCGATGCGCAGAGCGGCTCGCCCTATCGCGTGAGCGGCGCTGTGTACTCGTTTGCCAAGGCCGCTGCCCGACCGACGAAGCCGGCCGGCGAATGGAATGCGCTGGAGATTACGCTCCGCGGCGATCGCATTTCGACGTCCCTCAACGGCGTTCGCGTGGCCGACTTCGACCCCGCCGATCCCGTCCCCGAATTATCTCTCCGGGGCGGCATGGGAGACCCGGAACCGGGCCCGCGTCCCGATGCCGGCTACGTTGGCTTGCAAAACCACGACGACAACTGCGTGGTTTATTTCAAGGAAGTCTCCGTACGACCGTTGCCGCAAAAGTGAATACTTGCTTGATGTACGGTCGCCTCACCTGCATCCTGGGCAATATGGGCAGCGCGGACCTGGCTCAGTTCTGGCGCTTCGACGGGCCGGGCCGGGAGCATGCGAAGCGCGGCGGCGCCTGCTGCATGCAACCTCTCTGCTGGACAGGTCTTGCTGATAGCGGATAAGCGCCGAAAAACCGCAGTTGTAACCCAGCCACACTTCGGATATTAATCCCTACCTTTGGCGGAGCCCGAAAATGGCGCACTGAGCCACGGCAACCGCCGGTCCTCTAGAGGCCAGGGCACGGATGTTCCAAAGAACTAGGGCAGGCGCCGAGTGCATGGCTGCACTCATTCTTTGTTTGGCCATCCAAAGCCTGCTGTTCGAGTTTTCATCGCTCGATCTTACGATCCCGCTCGTCTACGGCGACGACGCGCTGTTGACCCACGCTCTGGCCAAGACGCTGGTCGAGCGGCCTTGGTGCTCGACCAATCCCGCATTGGGCGCGCCCGGCGTCATGGAGTTGTACGATTTCCCCATGGCCGACGGGCTGCACTTCCTGTGGCTCAAAGCGTTGTCAGTGCTCGGGGCCGACTGGCCGACCGCGGTGAATCTTTATTTCCTGCTTACCTTTCCCCTGACGACGCTCTCGTCGCTCGGTGCGATGCGGCGGCTCGGCCTCCCCTCGGCGCCGGCCGTCGTGTGCAGTTTGCTTTTCGCTTTCTTGCCCTATCACCTAATTCGCAATCAGGCCCATTTATTACTGGCGGGCTACTATGTGGTGCCGCTCTCGGTTCTGGCCGCCGTGTGGATTGCTTGGGGCGCACTTCCCGCCACCGGCCAGATGCCAACGCCTGAACGGCCTTGGCTGCGACGTCTGGCGCTGGCGACGATTTGTCTGCTGCAAGCCAGCGCCGGCATCTATTTCGCGGCGTTTGCCTGCTTTTTGCTGTTGGTTGCCGGTATCTCCGGCTGCGTCGAGCGGCGACAGATTCGGCCGCTGGCGATCGCGGGCCTGTTAATATTGGCGACGAGCGCCGGAGTAATTGCCAACGTTGCGCCCACGATTGTTTACTGGTCGAAGCACGGCCGCAATTCCGACGTCGCCCAGCGGCCGGTTGCACACGCCGAGTTCTTCGGGTTGAAGCTGGCACAACTGCTCTTGCCCGTCGAGGGCCATCGCATCACTCCGCTGGCGCGGCTTCGCGACCGCTATAACAAATCATCGCTGACGCCGAACGAGAATGGCTCGGTCACGCTAGGCGCGGTCGGCGCGGCGGGCTTTCTGGCGTTATTGTGGATCGCTCTGTTTGGGCGGCGGAGACGGGGCCCGCGCGACTTGCTGGACTTACTTAGCAAGTTCAATTTGGCGGCGGTGTTGCTGGCGACGACGGGCGGGTTCGGCGTAATGTTCAACTTGCTCGTTGATCCAAGCATCCGCTGCTACAACCGGATGGGCGTGTTTCTCGGCTTTTTCTCGCTGGCAGCGATCGCCCAGTTGATGGCGCCTTGCGCCGCGGGGTGCGGGCTGGCGCGCGGCAGGCAGGCGTTGGGGGGCATGTTGCTCGCGGCGGTGCTCGTGCTGGGGATCCTAGATCAGGCGCCGCCCGCCGTCGTCCCCGCGCCGAATTGGATCGTTCCCGACCGAGCGGTCATGATCGAGCAGTTCCGCAGCGACGCAGAGTTTGTGGCGAGACTCGAAGCGGCGACGCCAGCTGGCGCCATGATTTATCAGACGCCGTATGTGTCGTTTCCCGAATCGATTCCCTTCCAGCGCCTCGGGCCCTACGACCAATTGCGGCCGTACCTGCACTCAACGAAGCTGCGTTGGAGCTTTGGTTGCATGCGCGGGCGCGCTGCCGATCATTGGCAGCAGGCGATCTTCTTGCTGCCGATGGCTCAACGTCTGGTCGCAATCAAAGAGGCTGGGTTCAGCGGCATTCTCGTGCACCGCCGCGCATTCGCCGACGACGGTCGCCAGATAGAGTCAGAGTTGACGGAACTGTTCGGCGAGGCGTCCGTGGAAAGCCGAAATCGCGAGCTGGTTTATTTCTCCTTTAACGACGCATCTTCACTGCCCGCGCCGGCAGCGCCGGTTGCCAGCGCGCTACAATAGGCGCACTTTCAAGCGACGTCTGTTTTTGATTTCCGGTCTTTAATAGGCGATGGCAATCGGGATAATGCGCATTTGACGTCCTCGCGAGACATCGCTTTTCAATGCAAATGCCGAGCAACTTCCCGGATCCACATGAGTTGGCAGTTGAGAACGGTGATCATTTGCTTAGCGGCCGTGGCAGGATGCTTCCAGAAGCCGGAGCGCGTCGCGCCGCCGGCGTCTAAGGACGACGACTCGAGCCCGATTCTAACCATCGGCACGCCAGAAGAATTCGAGGCGGACTTGAAGGGTCGGCGCCTCATCCTGCATATCGACGTCGATTGGGCGATGCAAGCTGTGCAATCGCGCCCGGTCATCGCCGACTTCCGAAGCGCGCTCTTGGCCGAGCCAGAATTCCAGGACATCGCATTCCGGCGCATCGACTGTACTGAGAACGGCAAGCTTTCGCGCGCCCTGAAAGATTGGCTGCTCGGGCAAGCGGCAGATACGAGCTGCATGACCGGAGGATATGGCGCGATTCTGTGGGTTCAGTCTGGAAAAGTCGTTGATGTCGTTCATTACGCTGCGGAGGTGGGAGTACCGCGACTTATCGAACGAACGCGCAAAGCATTCGCCAAGCGGCGGTGAAGCTCTCTGCCGTCGCCTGCCCTGCCATGTCGCCCAAGCGTCGTTCCGGTTATGGGTTGCGGCTGCGAATCGCATGCTATTTGCCCTGAGCTTTAGCTAACCGGATTTCAGAGCAAGAAGACCTATGTCTTTCGGCCGGCAGTGGAGCGTGGCGTGCTCCTTTGTCACAAGCATTGGGCGCTGAGCGGTCCTGAGTGCTGCCTCTCGGCTTAAGTGGCCGCCAGGAAGGGCCTTCTCTACGAGCCCGCTTGCATGGCGTCGCGGAGTGCAGCGAGGGCGCGGACCCAGAGCATGCGGACGGCGCCGGGGCTGCGGTGCATGCGGCGTGCGACCTCTTCGTGCGGCAAATCTTCGAGATTGCGCAGCAGGATCACCTGGCGGTAGTCGTCGGGTAAGGATTCCAAGGCCTGGGCCAACGCGAGGCGCTGCTCGTTAGCTGCCGCCTGCTGGCTGGGCGAAGGATCGCCGGCGCGAATCAGAGCGTCGAAACGCTCGGCCGATTGAGAAAGGGATTGCTCGACGGAGACGCGCTCCACGGAGAGTTCGCGCGTGACGTCGCGCTTTTGCGTGCCGGCGTAGTGCCGCGCCAGCCGGGCAAGCTGATGCGCAAGAATCTGCCGCAGCCACGCCAGCCGTTGTGCCTCGGCGTCGCCGCGGAAGTTGTCCCAGTCTTTCCAGGCCTCCAAGAGCGTCTGCTGCACCGCGTCGGAAGCGTCGAATTTGCTGGCAAAGCGGCTGTCGATCTCGTTGCGGGCCAGCAATCGCAGCCAAGCCTCGTACTTGAGCAGCCGGCGCGTGCGCTCGTCGCCGGGCGGCAGCGGCGAGGGCGATGCAGGCAAGTCATCGGTCATGCGCTGGCCTTCGTCAACGGTTTTAAAAGATGAGGGACAGAAAGATGGAATGGAAGAAGAGAGGAGAAGAATAACTTATCCCTAAAGGCCAATGATTAGGAAGGTGCGGAGGGACGGTGCGCTCGGCGGCGGAAGAAGTTCAATGCCGCGTTGATTAGCAGTTCCGCAAGAACGGCGAGCACGAGGAGCCACGAAGCAGCATATGCGCCGAACACGACGATGTGATGCCATCCGGTCCAGTCGAGCGTTTCTTCCGGCTCAAGCGGAGCCTGACTCAGACTGAGGTAAAGACTGATGCAACCGAGCAGCACGCTCGCGAGCGGCACGAGCGCGAGCCACAGCGTGGCTCGCTTCCAACGGCCCGTGGCATACCAGCGCGCCAGCAGGAAAAGGGCCAGCAGCGGCGGCGCGAAGGCGAAGCCGGTGATCAGCCGCGCGGTGAAAGAGCGAAATTCATAGCTTGTCGGCGCCGGCGCTAAAGCTGCCGTCAAGAATATGCTGGCGGCGACCGGCAAGCCCAGCAAAGCGCGCAGGTTGAAGCGGCGAAGCAGGACCAGCCGCACCACGTAACCGCACGGAACGATCGCCAGCGCGAAGGCGAAGAGCATTCCCCAGCCAATGAAGGTCGCCGCCTGTTGGAAGTCGATATTCCGGTCGGTCCGCCAAGGCAGGTCGCGTTGCCAGCGAGCATCTGTTCTCAGGCCGCCGAGACTCGGCGGGGCGACGGCCACGCCGCGGTCGGCTAACGACGTCAGCGGTAAACTGGGCGACAACGAAAGAGCCGAAGACGGCGAATCGGAACCGGGCGCCAGGTCCGCAGTCGGCGGGCTCACCGCCTGCCTGCATTCGGTCATGAAACCGAAGGCGTAGTAGACGAGCGGAGTTTGTCCCTGCCGAGCGCCCAACAGTGCGATTTGGTTGGGGGCCATGAAGGTCCCGCTCGCCATGTCACGAGGAGCCGGTCCGGGGCACGACCAGACCGTCCGGCCGGTGGCGGCGTCGACGCCCAAGAGGTTGTTCGCCGTGGGATCAGTTGCGAACACGATCAGCGCAGGCTGCTCGCCGTCGGAGGGCAGGATACTCAGGACTGGCCGCTGGCCCGCCGAGTTCAACGGCCGATTCCACCGCGGCGCCTCGAGCCGATCGGACGGCGCGACATACAGGCTCGATTCGTCGGCAAAGACGAGTTCATCCAGGCCGTCGCCATCGGCATCGCAAACTCGCAACCCGGCAGCCCAAGGATGATGGCGGAGCGTTCGCTCGTGCGACTCGCCGCCGGCGTCGAAGACGATAACCTTATCGTTGGCGCCGGGAAGATAAACTCCCGCGCGCTGGCGGCCGGAGGCAGCGCGGAGAACCACGGGCCGCAACAGCTCGCCGCGTTTTTCAGACAACGACCGGAAATTCGTATAGGTGGCGTCAGTGACACGGCGCCACTGCTCGCGGCCCGTTTCGCCGGCCAGGGCGACAACGCGGACAGGCTGCCCGACGCCGCTTTGCCCCGTTTCGCTTACCGCCGGCTCGACCACAATGACTTCGGCGCTACGGTCCCCGTCTAGGTCGCAGATGGTCGGCGACGTCCAGTTTTGCAGCGACAGTTGCGCGAGCCCATCGAGTTCGCGCGAACGCTTCCAAAGTAAAGCGCCGTCCTTGCCGCTGAGCGCTCGCAACTCCAAGCGATCCTCGGCGGTGGCCGCGGGGACCATCACGTCGAGCGTGCCGTCGCGATTCAAGTCGCCACATTCGAGCGCTAACTCGACGTCAGCGAGCTGAAAGGCCGCCGGCGTGCCGGGAACGAGGCCGTACTGCGGGCTGAGCGGTTGCGACCATTTCAGTCGGCCTGTCTGGCCGGAGGTTACGAACAGCCAGAGCTGAGCCTCTCCGCTCGTGAACCCGAAGCGCTCCGGGTAGCCGTAGTCGAGGGCGACGAGCCAGAGTACTTCTGCGTTGCCGTCTGCGTCCAAGTCGCGAGAGGCTGCGGCCAGCATGCCGCCAATCATCTTGGCGGTGACCTCGGGAACGGTCCAAAGCCTTCGTCCCGTCCGCCCCGAGACGGCGTGCAAAGGAGTAATGCGGCCGCGGCCCCCGCCCGAGCGCTCCCCGACGAGCAGATCGACGGCGCCGTCGCCATCCAGGTCGCCGCTGGCCGTGCGGTTGCCGGCGGAATCGGCGGAGCCCGCCGCTTGCACGCGCAGTTCCGACGTCGAGCGAATCGCGGTAGAGCGCCACAGTTCACGGCCGCTGGCGCCGCTGGCCGCCAGGAGCGTGCCATCGCCCCAGCTGCGCACGAGATCGCGGATGCCGTCGCCATCGAAGTCGGCCGCCGGCGCGCCGAGTTCTCCCAGCCGTTTCCAGGGTTGGGCGGCGATGCCGCGCAGGCACTTCAGCTCGCCGCCAAAATCGAGCTGCTCGGCCGACTTGCTCTCAAAGACCACGAGATCGTCCAGGCCGTCGCCGTCGAGATCGGCCGGATGCACAGCCGTCATGCCGGAACCTCGGTGCGCCAGCCGCCCGGTTCCCGCGGAGAATACAAAGGGGAACATGCCGCGGCGCTGTCCGGATAACTCCTCGACGAGCGGAACCAGCAATTGCGGCCAACCATCGATGGAAGCACGGCGCCACTGGGGCGGCGCGAGCACAAAGCCGGCGCTCAGGCCGCGGTCGTTGGGCGGCGTTGCGCGGCTAGTCCACAACGTTTCGCCGGTGGCGCCCGAGAGGGCATCGACGTATACACTGTAATCGTTGCCAGCAAGCGTCACTGCGAATAACTCGCGCGAACCGTCCCCATTAAGGTCGGGTCCGTCTAGGAAGGAATCAATCTGCGAGTCAATGCTGACGAGCTTGCGGGCCCAGATGTCTTCGCCAGTTTCTGCCGACATGACTGCCAACTTGCCCCACGGCGTGTCATTGAATCCGAGGCGGCCGCCTAGCGTGCCAGCCCCCCGAGAGCGGCCGTCGGGGACGACGACTTCGAGTTTGCCGTCGGCGTTCAGATCGACGACCAGCGGCCAAACTGGCGCCTCGACGGTCCAACCGGGGCGCTGCGGCCAGTAGGCGTCGAGCTGCCGAAGCCAAAGCACTCTTCGCCGCGCGTACGACCAGACGGCAACCTTTGCAGTGGGAAAACTCGGGAAGCCCCCGACCGGCTTTTCTTCGAGCAACACGACTTCCGCCGAACCATCGCTGTCCACGTCGGCCCACTGGGGTTCTTTGCCCGGCCGGGCGCCGATGTCGATTGGCGCCTCAACGGCCTCGCCAGACGTAGGATCGAGCAGCACGACGTGCTTGCCGGCAACCAGCGCCACGCAGCGCCTCCCAGCGAAAGAAACAAGTCGAGGAGAAGAGGGGCGATAAACGTGCGCGCCGGTGCGCTGCTGAAACGCTCGGTCGCGGGCAATGTGCCTGCCGGCCAACATGCTGCCGTGCCCGCCGCTTGTCATGCCGCCGTCGAAACCAGCGAACCAGCGCAGATCGTACGGAATTTCGACACTGGAAGGGCCGACCGCCGGAGCGGCGGCAGGCAAGTCGAACAGTGCGTCGGCCAGGTCATAGCGCCAGATAGTTTCGCCCGTCTTGCCGGAGACGGCCTCGACCCAGCGCCGGCACGCATAGCGACTTTGTTGAATGCTCGGGTTCGCGCCGATGTCGGCACAGACGGCAATCGGGTCGGAAATCCCGTCGTTGTTGCAGTCGCAGGAGATGGCTGGCTCGCCGAGGACGGCGCTGCGAATTTCGGCTTGACGATATTGCCCGCCTTCCGGTTGAGGCTCGAACAATTGTTCGCTCCGCGGGGCAAACCAGAGCACGCTGCCATCGGCGCCCGAGACGGCCATTAGCCACGCCTGGTGGCGGCCGGCGCAAAGCAGGTCGCCGACGCCGTCGCCATCGACGTCGACGGCAAGCGGCGAAACCCACGGCTGGGTAGCATACGAACCGTAGCCCGATCGCCATGTCGAGGCGGAATTCCAAGGCCAGCGGAAGCCCTTCGCCTTTTGCATCGCCGTGGCATGTTCCGGCCCCAGTTTCACATTCCAAATGACTTGCGGGATGCGCGCCTGGCGCAGGCCGATTCCTTCTTTCGTCCAGAGCACGATGCGGCGTTCTTCGCCGAAGTCGACGATCGCATAAGCGCCGTCGATTTCCTGCGGCGCCAGAAGCAACTGGTCGTTCAGGTTCACGGAGTACGTGAGGTTCTGTCCGCGGTCGAGTTGCAGGCCGAATGTCTGGCTCAACGTTCCTTCGGCCGAAACGCGGACCTCGTACTCGCCGGCGGGAAGACTGGCCGCCGCTTGCATAGGGAGCGTGTCGGTGCGGACGGTATCGCCGCGGGCGTCGATGATCTCGGCCACGAGCGGCGGATTGACGGCATCGAGGCGAATCGATCCTTGCCGCCAGGTGCGGTAGCCCGACCAGGCGAAGAATCCGGCCATGGTGACCAGCAGCGTGGCGGCGGCCGCTGCGCTCGCGAGGGCCAGGCTGCGGCGATGGCGCCGGGCCCAACGCCTAGCCGTTTCCAGCGGGCTGGCGCGGCGGGCGCGGATGGCGCGGCCGTCGAGAAAGGCGCGCAGGTCGTCCGCCAACTCGCGGGCCGCGGCGTAGCGTTCGCTCGGCTCTTTTGCCAGGCACTTCATCACAATCGTTTCCAGGTCGCGCGGCACAGCGGCCGCGAGCTGACGAAGCGGCGAGGGTTCAGCGGCGAGGATGCTCTGGATGACTTCGTGCGGCGTATCGCCGGAGAAAGCGGGCTGGCCGCTCAGCAGTTCGTAGAGCGTGGCGCCGAGACTGAACAGGTCGCTGCGGTGATCGACGCGTTTGCGGGCCGCGGCTGCTTGCTCGGGGCTCATGTAGCGCGGCGTGCCGAGCAAGGCGCCGGTCATGCTGAGCGTGACGTCGTCCAAACGACGGGCCAAGCCGAAATCGGTCAACCAGAGTCGGTTCTCGCGATCGATGAGCAGGTTGGACGGCTTCACGTCGCGGTGGACGACGCCGCGCTGATGGGCATGGGCCAATGCTTCGGCGGCCTGCAGGCCCCACACGGCGACTTGTTCGGCCGGCAGCGGGCCTTGTTGTTCCGCCAGGACTTCGGCCAGGCTGCGCCCTTCGATAAATTGCATGGCGTAGTAGTTGACGCCGCGCTCGCTGCCAAGATTGAAGATTGGCACGATGTTCGTATGGTGCAGCGTAGCGACCGTGGCCGCTTCGCGCTGGAAGCGCTCAATCGCCTCGGGATCGGAGAAGCCGCCGAAGCGGAGGATCTTTAGCGCAACGCGGCGGCCGAGCGAGATTTGTTCCGCCTCGAAGACGGCGCCCATGCCGCCGCGGCCCACTTCGCGAATGATGCGAAAGTCGCCGAGCCGCTGTTGCACGTTTGGGGCGGCGGTTTCGGCAACGTGGATGAATTCGAGGCCTGCCAGGCAAGCTTCGAGTTGCCCGGCAAGCTGCGAATGTTGCGCGATCAACTCGTCGCGGCTCGGCGCGCAGCCGGCCTTCAAATCGGCGAGATACTGGTCCAGGATCTTCGCCAACTCAGCGGCCACTGCGTCGGCTGCATAATCGCAGGTGGGCTCGGCGCGCGGGTCGGCTTTCGCAGACGGTTCGGTTTCGCGTTCGGGAGATGACATGTCGGACATCGCGGCTCGCCTTTGGCGAATTAGTTTAGCAGTCGCCCGGCCTGGCAGTCTGCAACGACGATCGCGCTGGCCCGGCCGGGTGCCGTCCTGTTTTAAGAGTGCCGGAGCGGGCCAGTTTGTCACGCGGCTCCGCGAAATTTTCCGCGACGGCAAGGAACGAGCATGCGAATGAAGGAGAGCTGGCTACCGCCGAATTGCCGGCTAGAGCATTCCCTCGGGGGACAAAGCGGTGTCAAGACTTCGGCTTCTTCTTGCCGTTGCCCGATTTCTTCTCGAGCGGAAGAGGTTCGAGAGATACGATCAAGAGAGGCTCGAGGATTTTCGTGGCGCTGTCCTCGTCGGTGACGATGACAATCCGCTGGTTCATGGCCACGAATTCAGGGTGTTTGACCGGAACTCGCCGGCCATCCGCCAAACCCAGCACAAACGGCTTAAACGGCACTTCCCGTAACGCCTGGCGAATTAGATTCAGGTCCACGGTGGCCCGCCCTTTATAAATGACAAGACCCCGGATGGCATCTGATGCCATCCGGGGTCTTGTAAGTGGCGGGGACAGGATTCGAACCTGCGACCTCGAGGTTATGAGCCTCGCGAGCTACCGGGCTGCTCCACCCCGCGTCATGTGTGCTTGCATTATATCGGCCGTCGGCGCCTCGTCCAGTGCTTCTTTTCCGCACCGACGTTAAATAGCCTCGTCCTTTTTCGCCCCAACCTCTAAAATGGATTGGACTTCTTGCTTGGCAACCGGAATACCAGCAGGTAAACTCAGAAGGACGGGTGAGGCCTCTTTCGTCCGGCGCGGCGGTACATTGAAGTGCGGCTGGCGTTCAAGTCTTTTCCAGGCCGATCACCTTGAGGCGGAGAGAGACTGTCGATGGCGTTGCCGAATCCGTTGCAACCAGCGGGCGCGTCCGAAACGCCGCGCAGCGAACCGGCTGCTGCCAACACGCCTCGGCCCATACCTATTAAGTCGCCTTCGGCGCCTCGCCCCACGGCTGGTACGTCGCCCTCGGCAGAACCGCCGGACGAGTTCGACCCTTATTACCGCTGGCTCGGCATTCCACGCGCCGAGCAGCCGCCCACGCTTTATAGGCTGTTAGGTTTGTCGCAGTTGGAGCCTGATCTGGGCGTGATTGAAGAGGCGGCTAATCGCCAGATGGCGCATGTCCGCGCGCATCAAAACGGCCCCTACTCAGCCGAATCGCAGCGGCTGCTGAATGAGTTGTCCACGGCCAAGTTGACGCTTCTCCATGTCGGCAAGAAGCTCGCTTACGATCGCACGCTCCGGCCGCCCGCGCCGCCGCCGCTGCCTTCTGCAGGGGGCATGCCGGCAGTAACTCCATCGCTGCCGCCACGGCCAGTTCCCATCTCGCCGATACCCGTCGCCGCCGCGCCCCAGCCGGTGGCGGTTTCCGCAGGGCAGCCCCCATCGGAAGCTTCCCGCCCTGCGCCCCAACCGGTTCCACAAGGCGCTGCGCCAAGCGGCCGTTGGGCGAACAGCGGCGCTACGGCCATTTCCGCGCCGCCGCGACCTATCCCCGTGCCGGTACCCGTACCGAGGCAGTCGGATCCTGCCAAGCTGGTGCTGCGGGAGACGCCGCGTAATCCCGACGATGAACTGAAGCGGATCGCGCTTAAGAAGGCGCCTCCTTGGGCGATCAGTTGCGTCGTTCACATGCTGCTCTTGATTATTCTCGGCCTGTGGTACATCGCGGGAAACCCAATCCAAAATGGCATCTTTTTAGACGTGGCCTCGACCGAAATCGGCCAACAGCTCTTGGATGATTCAATCGCCCTCTCGTCGGAGGATTCCAAGGTTGAAACCTCGATCGTGCCGCCCAGCGAATTGGCGAAAGTCGACGATCCGTTTTCGGAGGCGAAGCCCGAGCCATTGGATTTTGCGCTCGAGGGCGTCAGGCCCATTATGAATCTGGATGGGCCAACGATCAATATTGCGCTGATGGGCCGCGAGCCGGGGACCAAAGAGGCGTTGCTTGGAAAATATGGCGGCAATGGCGAGAGCGAGGACGCCGTCCAACGCGGCTTGGCATGGCTGGCGACTTACCAACGGAAAGACGGTTCGTGGAGTCTTAAAGGCCCCTACAAATCCGGCGCACTCGACGCTCGCGATCTTCCCGAGTCGGCCACGGCGATGGCGCTGTTGGCGTTTCAAGGCGCGGGCAATACGCATCAGCGCGGCGAGTACAAGAAGCAAGTCGCCAAGGGGATCTATGCCTTGTTGCGCATGCAAGGCGGAAATGGCGATTTCTTTCAAGAAGGGGGCCGCAGCAACAACTGGTTTTATGCGCACGCGCAGTGCACGATCGCCGTCTGCGAACTGTATGGCATGACGAAGGATGAGGAGCTGCGCCGCCCTGCCGAGCAGGCGATCAAATTTCTGATTGAATCACAAGACCCCGAACTGGGCGGCTGGCGATATTTGCCGCGCAGCGACAGCGATACGTCGGTCACCGGCTGGGTGGTGATGGCGTTTCAGAGCGCCCGCATGGCAGGGCTTGAAGTGCCAAGCCCCGTGTTGGCGAAAATCAGCGAGTACCTCGACAAAGTCACCGAAGACGGCAGCACCTACGGCTATCAAGTGGGCACGGAGCCGAGCCCGACGATGACGGCCGAAGCTTTGCTTTGCCGCCAGTATCTGGGATGGCGGCGCGACGATCCTCGATTGGTGGCTGGTGCGGAACGCCTCTTGAAGCATCTGCCGAGGTACGAAGATCGCGACGTCTATTACTGGTACTACGGCACGCAGATGATGCACCACATGGAAGGCAAGTTCTGGCCGGAGTGGAATGCGGCACTGCGCAATATGCTGGTGAAACGCCAGGAGAGAACGGGACCCGAGAAGGGGAGCTGGGATCCGCAAGGCGAGCATCCCGATCGCTGGGCCGCCCTCGGCCAGGGCGGCAGGCTCTATACGACCTGCCTCTCGCTTTATATGCTCGAAGTCTATTACCGGCACCTGCCAATCTATGGCGTGCAAAAGTAGACGCAAAGTGCGGCGCCCGAATCAATCTCGACGGCCAGGGCGGGTCGCGTGATAATCTTGCGGCGGGCGAACTTTTGCTCGGCGAGCAGAGTGCGCGGCGGCGCGAGTAGTGGTGCAATTTCCTGACGTATTTCAAGCAAAGACTTATTCATGTCTATCAATTGGCCTCGTTTTGTCGAACTGGTGCGCGGGCGCCAACGTTTTGTGCTCACGAGCCACATCCGACCCGATTGCGACGCGCTGGGAAGTGAACTGGGCATGGCGGGCGTGCTCGAATCGCTGGGCAAAGATGTGCTGATCGTCAACGCGCAGAAAACGCCACCAAACCTGCAGTTCATCGATCCACAACGAAAAATCAAGACGCTCGGCAACGACGTGCAGCTGGCTGACCTCGAAGACCGCGAAATCCTGATGGTGCTTGACACTAGCGCCTGGGCGCAGTTGGGCGACATGGCGCTGGTGCTGCGTTCGACCAAGGCGCACAAGATGGTGCTGGACCACCACGTCAGCGAGGATGATCTGGGCGCCGAGCCGTTCAAGAATACCCAAGCCGAAGCGACGGGACGACTCGTGCAAGAGGCGGCCGGGCAGTTGGGCGTCAAGCTGACGCCAGAAATCGCCACGCCATTGTTCGCGGCCATCGCGACCGATACGGGTTGGTATCGTTTCGGCTCGACGACCGGCGATACCTACCGTTTCGCCGGACAACTCGTGGATGCGGGCGCCAGGCCGACGGAAATCTACCGGGCGCTCTACGAGCAAGACACGCTGGCGCGGTTGCAATTGGTCGGCCGAACGCTGGCGCGAGCCCAAAGCGAACTGGGCGGCCGGCTGATCCATACGGCAGTCTTCCGAGGAGATTTTGACGCCACAGGCGCCCTGCCCTCGGATACTGAAGATGTAATCAACTTGACGCTGACGGTGGCAGGCACGCAGGTGGCAGTCATTCTTGTCGAGCAGCCCGATGGCAAATTCAAAATCAGTTTCCGCAGTCGCTCGACCGTGGACTGCAGCAAGCTTGCCGAGGTTTTCGGAGGCGGGGGACACAAAGCGGCAGCCGGCGCGATGGCCCCAGGGCCGTACGAGGCGGCCCAGAAGAAAGTGCTTGACGTCGTTCGTGCAGCCATGCAATGATTTGTGTTGGTAATCCGCACCGACGATTTTCCCGCCTGCCCTTTGAAAACCTGCCTGGCTGTCCCCCAACAACCTCATGGACATTGCCGCTCGGCTGCGCGGCGGTTCTATCCCTGAGTGCCGATGCGAACCGATGCTTGCCGAAGGCCGGCGGTTGAAGTTCACTCGATAGGAGAACTCACAATGCACAAGGCGCCCGAAGCGGCGAATCGCCGCGACGTCCATGCCGCTAACGATGATGATCGGCGAGGCTTTTTCGGCAAAGCCGCGGCCGTCGTGATTGGAGGCGTGATTACGGTCTTCCCGTTTCTTGCCGGGCTGTTCACGTTTGCCGACCCATTACGTTCGCGCTCTAAAGCCGGCGGCAGCGAGCCGGGCAAGTGGGTGCGTGTCGCTACGCTGGACGCGCTTCCCGACGACGGAGTGCCTCGCCAGTTTCCGGTCATCGCCGACCGGCAGGATGCTTGGAATCGGTTTCCCAACGAGGCGATCGGGGCGGTCTATCTCCGTCGCAAGCCGGGCTCGCAAAAGATCGAGGCCTTCAATGCGACCTGCCCGCATGCGGGTTGTTTCGTCAATTTCCTGGCCGATCGCGACGCGTATCAGTGCCCTTGCCACGATAGCGCGTTCGACGTCGACGGGCATTGCAAGTACGGTCCCAGCCCACGCGATCTCGATGCCTTGAAAACCGAAACTCGCGTCGAACAGAAACAGAAGTCGGTGTGGGTCCGCTACGAAGATTTCTATAGCGGCAAGACCGAAAAAATCGCCAAGACCTGAAGCAGCGGCGCGGCCTTTGGCCCCCGGCGGCCTCTCAATACTTCCTACTGCGGAATGCGATCATGATGACGGCACTCGTCGACTGGCTGGATCACCGAACCGGAATTCGCGATTTGATCCATGCCTCGCTGTACGAGCACATCCCGGGCGGCTCGCGCTGGCGATACGTCTGGGGCAGCACCCTGGTGTTCACGTTTACCGTGCAGTTGATCACCGGAACGTTTCTCTGGATGTGCTACAGTCCAAGCGGTCAGACCGCCTGGGAAAGCGTCTACTATATCCAGCACGAGATGCAGGGCGGCTGGCTGCTGCGAGGCATTCATCACTTTACGGCGCAAGCCATGGTGGTATTGCTGGTGCTGCACTTGCTGCAGGTGGTGATCGACGGCGCATATCGCGCGCCGCGCGAAGTGAACTTCTGGCTCGGCTTGGTGCTGATGCAAATCGTGCTGGGCCTCTCGCTCACGGGTTATCTGCTGCCATGGGATCAGAAGGGCTATTGGGCGACGCGCGTGGCGACGAACTTGATGGGCATTGTCCCCGGAGTCGGGCCGGAATTGCAAAAACTGGTCGTCGGAGGCGCCGACTACGGACATCACACGCTCACGCGCTTCTTCGCCTTGCATGCGGGCGTACTGCCTGCGCTGTTGATCGGCTTTCTCGTGTTGCATGTGGCTCTGTTTCGCCGCCACGGCATCCATGCCAACAAACCCGAGGCCAAGCCGGACACCACCTTCTGGCCCGACCAGGTGCTCAAAGACGCCGTCGCCTGCCTGGCCGTGTTGGCCGTCGTGCTCTTCTTTACGCTGAGGCCGGCGTTCTCGTCAGGTCACGCCGGCGGAACGCCCGGAGATTATCTTGGCGCCGAGCTGGGCGCTCCCGCCGATCCATCGAACGAATATGCCGCTGCGCGCCCCGAATGGTACTTCTTATTCTTGTTCCAGTTCCTGAAGCTGTTCGAAGGGGGCGGCGAAATGGGGGAGTTGCTCGGCGCGATCGTCATCCCAGGCGCCGTGATGTTCGTATTGGCCCTGATGCCAATCCTCGGGCGCTGGCGGCTTGGGCACGTCTTCAATATTGGATTTCTCGTTTGCTTATTAGTCGGCGTGGGCGTTTTGACCGGTCAGGCGCTTTATGCCGATCGACTTGCCGAGTACGCCAGCAAGCCTGAGGCCAAGAACCCGGCCGGCGGCGTCGATGGCGAAAAGAACAAGGTCGAGGAACAAGCAGATGTGTTCGCCAAGCGATATGAGGCGTCCGAGTCGTACTTGCAAGCGGTCGCGGCTGTCGAGAAAGAAGCCCATCGCGCCGTAGTCTTGGCACGCGCGCCGGAGGGCATCCC
>JAICIG010000013.1 GCA_025924495.1 Pirellulales bacterium
CGCTGCCGTGTCGGGCAAGAACGACGGCACGATCACGTCCTTAGGGTCGTAATGGACCGAGTTGATGCCTGGATAACCTTGCGGACGATTGCCGAACGCATCGGGCTTTTCCCCCGAGCTTTCAACGCGATTGCCGCTACGGTGCGGATCGGCCGTGCAGAAGTACAAAAAGAACGGTCGCGGGTCGGCGGCCGCCAGAAACTCGCGGCAATTCTCGGCCATTGCCGCCGGACTGCGGGCATTGCCAGCCAGCGCTTGGTCAAAATGATAAACGGGCTCGGGACCGACATGAAACTTGCCGACGCGAGCCGTGCGATAACCGGCAGCGGCCAGCAATACGGGCAGCGTCTTCAAATTCTCGTAGGTGCGGAAATGATGATAACTGTGCTCGTGCCCGTACTGGGCGTTGGCATGATTGAACAACCCGCTGAGAATGACCGAGCGACTGGCACTGCAACTGGCTGTCGTGCAAAACGCCAGATCGAACCGCGTACCGTCGGCCGCCAGGCGATCGAGGTGCGGAGTTTTAATCACTGGATTGCCGTAGCAACCGGCATCCGGGCTATGGTCGTCGGTGACGAACAAGACCACGTTACGCCCTGCCGCTTGCACGCTCGCGGTCAATAAGAGCGCGACAAGAAAGACAAGAGTCGGGTAGCGGAGCTTGAAGGTTTTCAGCATTGTTGTCTCTGTCGAGGATCCTCATGGCGGCGACGAACCAGCGTCTATCGACTACGTCGGTTCTTAGACTAGCTGATGATCCTCGTAACGGCGACAAAGGGGCACGGTTTCGCCGAGAAAAGGAATTTGTCGCCCCCGCCAGCCCCTGCCGTGAGCGGCCGTTCCAGTGCTAGAAATGCGACGGAAACGAGAGATAAGTGCGGGAAACAGGACTTGAACCTGCACGACCGGTAAGGGTCACCAGGCCCTCAACCTGGCGCGTCTGCCAATTCCGCCATTCCCGCGAGTTTGGCATAGTTTCTTGAGTCTAAGCCTTCTCCCGCGGTCGTCAAGTCGTCAGCCGATTCGCCGAGGCGATGACACGACAGGGCCAGAATCGAGGATATCCCCCGCCCCGCGCCCCGTGCCGGTCCATCCTCAGCGTGCTGGCGAACCGCGCCGCTTGAGAATCAACACGGTGCGGTCTTGAACATTTGCGCCGGCAAGCGAAAAGATTTGATCGCGAATTCGTCCCACCAACTCGTTGGCTGTCGTTTTGAGGTGAGGAATCAGACCTTCCAGCAGGCGACGCTCCGCAGCACTTGAGCTCTGCTCGAGCGCCGCCCGGATTCCGTCGGTGAGGATCACGATCGCCTCGCCCGGAAACAGCGACTTCTCAAGTTCAGCATAGCGGTTTTCCGGCAACATGCCGAGCATCAAGCTGGGCTCGAATAGCGCCTTGGCTCCTTCGGAGGAGAGCAAATACGCTCCGAGTTGCCCCGCGGATGCGAGGCGAATGCGCCCGTCCTCCGGCGACGCAATGGCGTATAACAAACCGGCGGACTGATCTCCCGCCGATGAGCTCCACAACGATTGATTGATGCGATCCAGCAACCGGGCGGGCTCGTCGATGTACTCGGCATAAGACCGCACTGCAGATCGCAAGCTGCTGGCCGTCAATGCGGCTTCGAGCCCTTGCGCCGAGCAGTCGCCCACCGCGAGAGCCAGCCGATCTTCAGGCTGCACAAACCAATCGTAGAAATCGCCGCCGACGGGCCCGGCTTGCTCGGTCCAGCCAGCGACGTCCCAGTCGTCTACGAGCGGAGAGATGTGAGGTCGCTGATTCTGCTCAAAGCGTTCTGCCGCAGCCAACTGCTGCTTGATCCGAGCTCCCTCGACCCCTTCGCTCATTAGCATTTCGCGTTCCAAATCCGCGGCGATGCGACCTGCCACGATCTCGACCAGATTCACTTCCTGATCGCTAAACGGGCGCGGCTCATTGCTGAACAGCCAGAGCGTGCCAAGCGGCGTCGTGGGGGTCGAGACCGGGACGCAGACCGCCGCGCTGCAACTCTCCGGGAGATTCCATTCGCGGTAGGGCTCTGCGTCTTCCAAGACGACGGCATGTCCTGCCAGCGCCTCCAGATCGGCGGCCGCTCGGTTCAGCGGCCTGGCCGAATCCAATAATCGCTGCTGGGGCAGTCCCCAGCGCGATCGCAGCTTGAGTTCAGTTGTGCCTTCATCCAGCAGATACAGCGCGGCCGCATGGCAGCCGACAGCCTCGGCGCCTCCGCGCAGGACTTGCTCGAGCCGATCAGCCAGGTGTTGTTCCGCCGAGTGATGCGGCACGAGCGGCACGCCAGCGGCCAATTCCGCCTCCCGACGGCGCAGCGATTCACGAGTTTGCTCCAACTCGCACCACAGCTTAGCGATCAACATGGCGAGATCGGCGGCCGCGGTAAGGTCGGTCTGCGCTGCTGGCGACTCACCTTTGACCACTGCGACGCCCACGCGCAGTTGGCCGGGCCCGGAGGGCTGACCCGATTCAACGGGGGCCGACCACAGAACTTCGATATCGCGCGGCTTGGGGCCTTCGGTCAAGTTGCGCAGCGACCAACCGGTGACGCGCTCGAAAGCCTGGCAAACTTCGCCCAAGCTGGTCGCGCCTTCGACAGGGGCCGCGCTGGGCCGAGACGCTTGTTCGGTAAAAATCCGCAGATAGCTGGGAATCGACTTGGCCACGGTTCACTCGCGACAGGGGCGGGAATTAGGTAGATGCCTGATCCGCTCCCTGACCACGGATTCGCGCCGACAAATGTGCGATAGGTCGTCCCGCCTGGCAACTCCGCCAACTAGGACAACCCGAACGCATTCCTCTGCGCAAACCGCCCAGCATCCGTGACCGGTCGTTGTTACCAACATCGGTCCGCAGCCGCGCGGATTTGAGCCTGTCGGGCAAAAATGGCGATCGAGCGCTGGCGACGGGCCTATAACCGATACGCCCGTCCGGATTCCTACGCGCCCGGCGCGCGAACTATTTTTTCGCCGCCGGGGCGGCGGGCGTTAAAGTGCGAGGAGCCGTCGTCTGCTTGGGAATCAGGATAAAGCAGCCGTGCCGCTTGTGCCGCGTAACCTCGAAGGCGCTGCCGTGAAACTTGATGTCGAAGTGGGCGACGAAGTCGCTGGCAGGAATCACGATTTGATCGGCGTCTCGCGAGATTTTCCGGCAACCATCTTCTTTTTCCGACGTGAGCTTTACGAGAATCCGCCCGGTCGGCACGTCGTATCCGAGCACCGCAAACTCGGGCACGCTGGCGGGATCGTCGACGCATGTCAACGGCAATACCAAGGCGCCGTTGGAACGGCGGAAGAACGCGGGAATCTGCGGCCGCGTTTCAACCGCAGGCATGAACAGCCGAAACTCCTCCTCCAGCTTGGCGCCCTGGCGGCCCGAAATGTGGCGCAGCAAGTCCAGGATGCTCAGTCCGCCAATGAGCCGCTTCTCCTCGTCAACCACCGGCAGGCAGCCGATCTTCGCACTGGTCAGCACCAGCCCCGCGTTGGCGAGCGAGACGTCAGGCAACACGGTCACCGGTTCGCGCCGGATCAGGCTGCCAACCTCCCACGGGGCGTTTTCCTCGTTGCCCTCGCCGGCGCGCGCTTGATCGCCCATCGACTGAATGAAATGCTTGAGAATATCTCGCTGCGAAACAACTCCCATCACGTGGCGGTCGTTATCGACGACGATGGCATGCCGCATGTTATTTTCAGCCAGCAGTTCGGCGGCCTCCATCGCTGATGTTTTCGACAGCACCGTCACGACTTGCTCGCACATGGCGTCGCGCACCAGTCCCTCGACTTCCGCTGAGGCTTTCTCCAAGGTTTGCATTCACGGCTCCTGACGCTGCGTTTAAGCTGAGATTGCGAATTCTCGTCGTGCGAGGCATCGACCGCCGCGCAACCGCAAGCCTGCCGGCATTTGGCGCAGCTCCGAATGGAGTCGCTCGGTTGCCGTACATCTTTACTGGTCGTTACCCCGTCGGACTGCGCGGCTGGCGAAGATGTGCGCCGCGGCAAGCCCGCCTTGTATTTCGTAGTTTATTTTCGGCGATGGGCAAGGCGTTTTTCGTAACGCTCACCAGAATTGCGTCAGCGTGGCGCAACGGCCGACCACCCGCATGGACTGGTTTCGTCTCTGGCGGTACGATATGTGCACAGGTCGCCAATCCGTCGCGATGGATGTAGCGACTTTATCACCTCCGACGACTATCTTGCACCGCAACCTGTGAATTGGGTGAGGCGGAAATGACCCCGGTTTGGAAAATAACTTCTGGCGAATTCGCTGGGTGGTACTCCAATGACGCGCTTTACAATTCGCGCGGCATCCACATTGGCTGCCTGGCGGGCGCCAGCGCCTATTCGCTCGCCGGAGAGTATCTGGGCGATATCCACGAGGCTCAATGGATCGGTCGCCCCGACGGGGTTCACCGCAACCATGCCCCCGCGCTTGTCAAAGCAGAGAACGTCGCGCATGCCCCCTTGCCTGACCGCGAAGGCCTAGCGCTACCCGGTTGGGTTGATCCGGCGTTTTGACGCAACGGACCGCGGCGATGGATGAATGGTAGGCGCTGTTTCGCCAGTTGCCGGCGAGCGGTCGAGCTATTCCTCGTCTTCAGGCCGTGCCGCCTGAATCGCTTCAGAAATCGTAGCCCGCGCTGGTTCTAGCCGCGGCGTTGCGTTGGAGTTGGAATAGTTCGTCTGCCGCGGGAAAATTGCAGCCGCAGGCGAGGGGCAAGGGCATTGACATCCCTCGCAGCAGGGGCACGACTGAACGCACGAGAGGAGTTGTTCGCTCAGAGTGCGCGTCGCAACATAAATCCGATCGCCGGGCATCAACTGAAAGTTCGTCGTGGTGTCGCCAAGTTGCACAATATGGCGATAGCAAATCGGCATGACCGTCCGGCAACCGTTGGGCGCACTTGGGCGACTGAGAATGATGTTGCACTGGGAAGCTTTATCGGAGAGTCCGCCCGCTTCGAGAATGCCGTCGAGCACGGTTTCCCGGCCTAGCAGCGGGAAAGAACCGGGCGAACTCACCTCGCCCAGTACGTAGTACACCGCGCTTTGGGGATTCACGAGCCGTACGTTGATCTCTTCCGCTTTCTTTTCCAAGGCTTTGACTGCCGCCGTCGCCTCGATTTCGATCTGGTCTACGGTCTTCCCCGCGGCAATCAACTTGCCGAACCTTCCCAGATCGATCGTACCGTCAGGCAACACCGTCTGGTCGGCTGGAAATCGCAAGGTGGAATCGAGCGCTACCGGTTCGACGAGCAGCGAATCGCCAGATTGCACCAGGTACGACGGCAGCACCGTCTTCTCCAGTTCACGCGGAGCAGGCACGCTCGATGGAACGATACGGCGAACTTCCTTCGTTTCGCGCAACAGATAGTCGCCTGCGGGAAACAGCGTAAAAGAACTGCCCGAGCAGCCAGCGAGCGCCATTATCCAGCAGCAAAGCGTCAGCCGGACGGTTCGTCGCCACATCGCGAGGCGGTGAGAATTGCGCATCAATCCGTTCTCCACAGTCGAGGTTCGCATCGAGGCCGCGCCGCGGCATGCTCGTCCGGCCTGGCGTTCCACGCAACGCGGCGTTTTCAAGCTACTGACTCTAAGTGGAGTCACATCGTTGCAAAGCCGCCCAGCGGTCGCCTCGTTTATTCTCTCGACGTGCGGCGCAGGCAACTCAACATGGATCGAGCCTGGGGCAACAGAAATCCGTTGGCGAGCGCCGAGCGTGGCGAAATTGCAAAGCTCTCCGCACGAAGCGGAAAGCCGCTCGGCAACAAACATGAGGGCAGGAGCGGTTAGTCGAGCGCGCGGTCGACTACTCCGGCGTCCGCATCAGGAAAAATCGTACGGCTTCTTCGCCCAAGAGCGGCAAAGGGCGAACTTGGATCGAGGGAGATCTGCTTGTTCCGCGCACCTGAAGATGAACCACCTGGTTTGCGAGGAACTGGTTGGCCTCCAGCAACAGCCCGACAGGCGGGGCGACCAGCAGTGAAAGTTGCGTGGCCAGCGAAATAGCGCCTTGAGCTGCGGGATTAAGCATGTTCGTATTGACCGTCACATCCATCTCGAGCTTCCCGCCGAGAGAAGCCTTGCCAGTTGCATAAACCTGAGTCTTCGGCCCCGATAACGACAAGCGTTCGAAACGCACCACTCCCCGCGATAGCGTGGCGCGAACCTCGCCGTCGTCAAAACGCGTCGCCGAGCTCAAGCCCCCGCCCGTATAAGAGCGGGCTTGATGCATGGCAGGCAGGCCCTGTGCATCGCGCAACGTGGCCTGAACTCGGCCGTTCAGATCGTGATACGACCTCACGTTCCGCCCCGAGACCTGAAATACGCCGGTGACTGTGCCGCTTCCTTTCGGGCTGCTCGGCGAATGCCTGAAAAGTTTCTGCAAGTGCACGCTGGAAATCTGCCCTTTCACATCCAATTGCACTTGGCTGGTCGCTACGACATGAATATCGCCAGCGATGCGGCCTGGGGAGACTTCCATAACCAGGCCGCGCAACCGCAACTCGCGTCGCCAGGCATAAGGATCGAAGCTGATCTCCACCGGAGTCCTCAAGTTGCGGACTAGGAAGTCGCCGATTTCCGCCTGGCGCAGTTGCAGATCGCCGAGAACCTGCCAGGGCAGACCGCGGCCGTGATAAAGCCGCAATTCGAGATCCGCCATACCCTTGCTCTTTGACGCCAGCGACGGCCAGGCGAGCAACAACTTGCGCAGGTCGGCGCCGTAGAGCTCGATGTCGAGAGCGCTGCGCTGATCGCGCCCCAGAAAGGTAATGCCATGCACGAGCAGCTCCCCATCGGCGAGTTCTCCGGTCATTTCGTCGATTTCCAAACGGTCGTCGACCAGGCGAAGGGAACCGCGAACGCGATCGGCCAAACGCTCGTCGTTCCAGCGCAGATCGTCCAGTTCCACGTGCCCGGCGCCGCCTGGCTGACCGCTCTGTTCATCATGCTTATAGTCGAATTCGACGCTCGCCGTCCCGAATAGCGAGTCGAGTTTGCCATGTCGACGTAGCAGTTCGCTAACACGGTGAAGCTGCAACTTCTCAAGCCGTAGCTTGCCTTCGTTGACGCCATTCGGGTGCTTAGCGCTGGGCTCGTGCCAATGTCCGCTCAGCATCACCTGCCCGCCGAGGGCCTCTCCGTCAACCTGATATTTCAGAACCTCATGTTGGCTGGCCAGCGCCGCGTGCACATGACCTAAAGGCACGGAATCGGCCAGAATCTCGGCCGCATCAAGCGAGGCCTCTACGAGCCACTCTTCGACGTTCAACAATTGTCCGGCTGGAATTTGAGCGTCGACTTTTGCGTCGACGCGCCCTTGGAGTCGAAGCGGCAATCGGGCTAGCCCGGCGAGCAAATGCGCCAGGTCAAGCTGTTCCAATGTCAACAGAATCTCGCCGGCGGCGTTTTTAGCCAATGGTAACGCGATCTTGCCGTGCGCTTGCCCCTCGTCGAGCGACGCTGCAATTGATTCCAACGAAAGGACTTTCTCATCGACGACAAAGTCAAATTCGAGGGAGTCGATGGCGGCGGCATTGACTTGCAGATTTGCGAGGCTGGCGGCGCCCTGGGCCGCTATGGAAAACGGCGCCACGGCTCCTTCGACCTCGTACGTGGTCGCGAGCCTGCCATGAACATCGAGCGGCGGGCGAAAGTCTTCGGGCAATTCATTCAAAACGGATAGATCGAAATCGGCGACCTTCATGGCCGCTCGGAATGCGAACGGCGCGGCCAACGTCATGCGCCCCGATGCCTGCAATGTAGCCTCTTTCCCGGCCCCGTTTGGCGTTTGGCTGGCGGTCAGGTTGGCGATGTCCAGCATGCCGTCCGCCGCATGAGCCTCGACATCGACGCGCAGCGGCGCCGATCCCTCCAACGCCAGTTCGCGGAGCGCCACTTTGGCGTCGGTTCGCCATGCCGCGAGATCAAGTAATCCGCCAGGCGGCGCGGCGGCGTGAAAGCTGCCGTTTGTCGTGCCTCTGATTTCCAGCGGCAGCGTCGGCAAATCGACGCACAACTTATCCAGGCTCAATCCTTGCCAGTTGAACGTCGCCTCATTTGCCGCCTTCTGCGAAAGACCAGCAAACAGCGATCCCTGCATATGTCCGCCGTAAAGCGCTGCGTCCAACTTGCGGATCTCGATGCGTTGCTCATTCGCAGCGAATTCGCAGCTCGCCGATTCAACTTCCACGGAGCCGGCGCGCAAACGGCGCACCGCCAGGGAGCCCTGGCCACTCGCTCCAAGCGGGCTGAGCGCGCCCTGCAGATCGGTCGAAACATCGACACGTCCGCGTAGCCTCGCCGACGCGCGCCAATTCTTTGCCAGTTTTTCAAACAGTTCGAGGTCCACGTCGGCGGCGCGCAAACTCAATTGATAAGCGAAAGGCGTCGCCAACTGCAATTCGGCCGAGCCCGTCAGGCGCGACTTGCCGGCGCCCGCCACGAGGTCGCGAACGTGCAGACGTCCGGCCACAATTTGCACCGTCGCTGATGCCTGAGGTCCGCCTGCAGACGCAACATCTTGCTGCAATCCGACGCTGCCGTGCGCCTGCCACGCGGCTGGCTCATGCCACCGGCTGGCCGGCATCCGCAACTGCAATGTGCCGGAGCTGGACCCAGCAGGAGTCCCTTCGAGACCGGTCGCCTCGCGAGCCAGACGATCTACGGGCAGCCGGCTCCAGCGCAAACCCGCCTTGATTTCTCCCTCCTTGGTCAACGGCATGGCCAGTGAAAGGTCAATCCGCCCGCCATACAAACCCGCATTCAAGGGATGGACGTGCAAGCGATCCTGATCGGCGTCAAAGCTGAATTTGAGCTGCTCGAGTTTCACGCCCTCGAGTAATATCTCGGGCGCAGTGACGGCCCCGGTGAGCGACATGCGATTGCTGGTCAAAGAACCGGTCAACCGAACCGCGGCGCCAAAGCTGCCTCGAATCTGAATCGGCAGCTTGAACTCGGGGTGCAGGCGATTCAGATGGGAAAGTTTGCCCGTATGAAACTGCAGCTCGGCGGAATAGTTGAACGGCGGCAGCACGTTGAGTTGGCCGGCGCCATTGAGCCGGGTGTGTTCGGCCTCTCCTCGAACTTTGGTTGCTTTCAAAACGCCGTCAACAACATCGATGGCGGCATCGAAGGTGGCTGGCGGCAAGCCGACAGCCTTCATCTCGCGAACGGCGAGGCTGCCGCGAATGCGCCATTGCGTCCGGTCGTGCAAGCGTTCGACGGCAACGCGCGCCTCGGCCTTGCCTGTCGCATCGCCGGATAATTGCAAGGACGGATCCGACAGCAGCGCTCGAGCCTCGGCCAGTGGCACCCGATCGAATGAGAGTCGCGCCGTGAGATCCCCGGGCGGCGTAAGTTGCATCTCGGCGCTACCAGTTACAGACCCCATTTGTTTCTCGCCAGGAGGGCCGGCAACCTGGAACTCGAGGTGCTCTAGCGTCAGCCATCCTTGGTCGTGCGTTAGCCGAGCGGAGATATTGCGGACGGGAATTCCAGCGACGGTTAGCTGCGCAGCATGCAGTTCGCCGTCCAGGTCGTAGTCTTCACTGGAGAAGGGAGAACGCCAAGGAACGCCGACGCGCAACGCGATGGTCAACCTGCCTTCGATCTCGACGGGCAGTTCAAAGCCATAGGTCTTCAGGCGTTCGACGACGGTCCTCGCTTCGACGTCGGCAAAACTCCATTGGAGACGCGCCAGCGACGATTGCGAGTGAGCGGGCGGAGTCTGCCTCGCGGCGGGAAAAGAGGGCGGCGATTGCGGCGACGTGGACGAGGCCGGCAACATTTGGCCGGCCTTAGTTTTCAACCATTGCCAGGCGACGCCATGAGGATCGGGACGGCGCTGGCGTTGCTGCCGGGCCACATTGGGCGCCGCGGAAACTGGCTGGATGCCCCTCAGCGGTCCGCCGGCCGCCATTGCGGCCAGCATGATAATAGTTAGTTGCCTGCGGCGATCCATGCATCTCGCTCCGCATCGTCGACGAATCAGCGACGAGCGGCGGCCGTCCGTGGACCGCGTTAGCCGCCCGTTTTGGAGGGCGGCATTTTAGCGAATTGCCCTGGACGCGCCTTTACCGTTTCACCCTGCGTTTCGGCTTATGGGCGGTCTGTTGCATGACATTTTCATCCGTCGCCTCGATCGTGCCGGCCGGAATCGGACCATCCGGACCGGGCATCGCATACGTCGTGATCGCTGGGAAAACGGCCGAGCTCGGCGGACAGGGGCATTGCAGGCCCTGGCATAGCTTGCAAGAGCGGCCGCACGGCAGCAGCCCTTCGCAGAAGGTTCTCGTCGCGACGACGATGCGATCGCCAGGCATCAGTTGGAAGTTGGTCGTCGTGTCGCCGAGTTGCGTAATCTGGCGATAGCAGATCGGGATCACAATCCGACAGCCATCCGGAAGCGTGGGGCGGCTGAGAATAATGTTGCACGGCGAGGCGCGGTCGCTAAGACCTCCCGCCGCCAGAATGCCATCGAGTACGGTCTCGCGGCCGATCAGGGGAAACGATCCGGGCGAATTCACTTCTCCCAGCACGTAATACACTGCGCTCTGCGGATTGACCAGACGCACATTGATCGGCTCGGGCCGCGGCTCGACCGCGCGAATGGCCGAGGCGACGTCGGCCTCGATCGCTTCAATGGTTTTACCGGCGACAATCAATCGGCCAAATCGACCCAAGTCGATCGTGCCATCGGGCATGACTGTCTGGTCCGCAGGAAACCGGAGCGTCGAATCGAGATTGATTGGCTCTACCAGCAGCTGATCACCTGGCTGGATCAGGTACGACGGCAGCACCACCTTCTGCAGCTCGCGGGGCGCCGGCACGCTACGAGGCACGGGGTTGCGGACAAACTTGGCATCCTTGGTCAGATAGTCCCCAGTCGGGAACAGCGTGAACGTGCCGCCGCTGCTTGAGCAACCGGCCATACAGGCCAGAAAGGCCAATAGACCAGCGCGAACGATTTTAAGCGACTCGAACGCATTTAGGTAACGCACAGCGCACCCCCGCAACCTGATAAGATATTTGCAACCGCTGGTTTCATCACAGCCCGCTCATTCAGTTTCTCGGCGCAAAGATGCACAGGAATCAATTACGGTTATCCAACTCGCCAAGCAGGGGGGAGGGATGGAAGCAATCGGCCGGCTAGGCAAGCTTTAACGCGCCTCGTGGAGACAGGACGAGGGCCGATTAGGGAGCTTCCCTTGTTTGCGACTTGCCATGGACGGCGGCGGCCGTCGCGGGTCGGCATGCGAGGAATTATGGAATCGGAGCGCCAAGCAGGAAAAAGCGTATCGCTTCTTCTTCCAAGAGCGGCAAGGGGCGGACGCGAATGGTGGGCGAGTGAATCGTCCCGGTGATATCCAGATAAATAACCTGGTTAGAAAGGAACTGGTTCGCTTCGAGCAGTAGCCCCACCGGCGGCGAAACCAACACGGACAGGCGCGCAACAATCAGCAGGATTGCCGGGGAATTGTTGATCTGTCCGGTATTGACGACCACGCTGAGATTCAGGCGACCGGATAGAGAGACGTTGCCTGTGGCATACACCTGCACGCTCTGACTGCTCAGCGAGAGCCGCTCGATACGGAACACTCCGCGAGACAGACGAGCGCGCAAATCTCCGCTTCCAAACCTGCTGGAAGAGGTAAACCCGCCAGCGACGTAGGATTGCATCGTCTGCATCAGCGGCAAGGCAGCCGCTTGCGTGTCGCGTAACTTGGCTTTGAGCGTGCCCGTAAGATCATTGACCGAGCGAACGTCGCGGCCTGCCAAGATAAAGTTGCCGGTGATCTTGCCGGTTCCGAAGTGGCTCGAAGCAGAAGAGCCGCGTAGCAAATGATGCAGATCGAGATCGGTGAACCGGCCGTGCCCGTCGATCTGCAATCCGCCTAGCTTCGTGATTGATGCGCTCGCGGCAAGCCGCCCGAATGCAATCTGTGCCGCGGCATCGCGGACGTACAATTCCCCGTTGCCTGAGGCCGAGTCGAACCGGCCCTCGAGCGGCGCGCGTACGTCATGAACCGGCACGCCCTCGAGCTCGGCCTCTTGAATCGTTGCCGTGCCGGTAAACTGCCACGGCCTATTGCCCCCGACGAAGACCAACAGATCAAGATCCGCCGTCCCCTTGACCTTCGGCGCCGGGACGATAAACGGCGCCAGCAGTTGGCCCGGTTCCACGCCGTCTAGCGTGACGCGCAATTGGCCTCGCCTGCCTGCGCTGGCATACAAGGTTCCGCTGGTCCGCAATCGTCCTCCGGCAATGGAGCCGTTCAGTTCTTCAAGAATGATCTGGTCGCCGGCAATGCGAACCGCGCCAAAGACGCGGTCGGACCACATGATGCCGTTGAACCGCAGCGCGTCCACTTCAAAGTTTCCGTTGCCGACCGGCAGGCCGCTCTGCTCGTCATGATGATAATCAAGCCGAGCGTTGAACGTGCCCGACAACGAATTCAGTTGGCCTTGTTGGCGCAGGATCGCCCCTAATCGGGCAAGTTGCACGCTCTGGATTTGCAACTGCCCTTCGTTAACCGCGCTACGGTTCGCAGCCGCTTGCTGCCAGGCGCCCGCCGCGAGCCATGTGCCGGAGAATAGGTCGCCTTTGGCCTCGTAGTCGATCCGCGAGTTGGCGTAGTCGAAGCGACCTTGCACGCGGCCGACTCGGATCGAATTCACGTCGATTTCCGGCGAGTCGAAAGCCGCGTGAACCGTCCAATCGGCAAGCTCTTTCAACCGCCCCGGCGGAATGTCAGCATCCAACTTGCCATCCGCGGTTCCCCGGACTTTGATCTTCAGTTTCCCGACGTCGGAAAGCAGATTCCCGACGTCCAGGCCTTGCAGCGCGACATGCGCATTGCCCACAACAGTGTCGTCTAAAGGCAGGATTGCCGAACCCGTGATGCGCCCTTGATAAAGTTGAGCGGTGAATTCACGGAGCCTGGCGGCCTTATCGTCAACCGAAAATCGTAAGGCAAGCGAGTCAATCTCCGCTGCGGCGACGAGCAAATGTGCGGCGCCAAGGCTCCCTTCTGCCGCCACGCGCAGCGGCTCAAGCTGGCCGCTGGCATTTAGCGAAGAGTCGACCGTGCCGCCCACCTCCACGGGCGGCCGCAGCTTTGCGGGCAATCGGTTGAGCCCAGACAGATTGAATGCCGAGATATCCAGCTTCGTATCAAACTCGTAGGGCGCCGCCAGTTTGATGTCGCCCGAGCCATTCACCACCGTCGGCGGATGTCTGGGCGCCGGCAGCGTCTGGATATGCAGCGCCGAAAGGCTCAGCCGTCCCTCGTCCAAATGCGCTTGAGCCGACGCCTGACGAATCGACCAACCAAACGTGGCGACATCTTCGACGATGGCCTCGGCGTCGCCGCGCCATTGGGCAACGTCTCGCAAATTGCCGCCCCGGGTCGTGACATCAATTTTGCCATGCGATCGTCCGGCCGCCGTTCCGGGCAAAAGCTGCAAGGCGGCTAGCAGTCTGCCGATTTGCAGGCCATCCCAGGCGAGTGAAGCCGCGCCGCTGGCAGCTTCGTCGAGCGGCGCTGTCAGATCGCCTCGCAGCTTGCCTTCGTACAGCGTTGCATCGAGCTGGCTGAGGTGAAACTGGCGTTCGTCGGTCGTGAACTTTGTGCTCAGCGCATCAACCTGAACGTCGCCGGCACGAAATTGTCGCACGAGGAGAGCGCCTCGGCCTTGCAGTTTCACGGGCTCGAGCGAACCGGTCAGTTTGGCCGAAACTCCGGCCCGTCCGGCAAGCGCCCAGGGGGGCCGCATGCCGACAGGCAAACTGTTAACCAAAGCGAGGTCTGCATTACTTACCATCAGCGACACGTCGAAATCGTATGGCGAGGCGACGCCTGAGCGCACCGAACCCTGCAACTGCATCGAACCCGCCGCGGCCTTCAGATTGCTCAGGGCCAGCACGCCTTGGGTCAGAGAAACATCGGCGCCCGCCGTTGCGCCGCGCAATCGGTCGAAGTCGATTTGATCGACGTCGATCCTGCCTTGCGCATTCCATCCGGCCAGATTTCGCCCCGCGTTCATCGGCAGTTTCATCTGCAGCGTGCCGCTCGTGCGTCCGTTGAACGCTGCGGGCAGTTTGGCAAATTGGTCGACCAATGGACCAATTGGGATACTGCGCCAACGGATTCCGGCTCGTAACGCGCCGTCAGCAGCGAACGGAACGACGACGGAAGCGCTTAAGCTCCCGCCTTGAGTCACGGCGTTTAACGGTTGCAGTTGCAGCTCTGTCAAATCGCTTTGATAGCGGAAATCGAGCTGATCGACGGCAACGCCCGCCACGCGCAGATCGCGAATGGCGACCCCTCCCCGAGCAGAGAACTGCTGGGGCTCAAGCGCGCCTTGCACTGAAGCCGACGCACCCAGGCGGCCGCCGATCTCAATCGGCAAGCGCCATTTCGCCTGCAACTCGTTAAGTCGAGACAGCCGGCTACTCGTGAGGCGCACGGAGCCAGAGTAGGCGAAAGGCGCGGCAAGATTCAGCCGCACGGAGCCATCGAGATGAAAGAAGTCCGCATCGCCATCCAATCGCTGGGCAGTTAATTCGCCCCGCGCAACCTGCAGCGTCGTGCGGATCCTTGCCGGCGGCAAACCCGCTAGGCGCACGTCGCTGGCCGACAATGTTGCGTCGGCCTGCCAAGCGGCGGGATCTTGCATGCTGCTTATTGCGGCCGACGCATTGAGGTCAGCCGAAATCTGGCCTGTCGCCAGCCCTGACAATTGCGGCGACTGGCCCAACAGCTTTCCGATTTCGATTTGCTGCGCGTGCAGTTCTGCCTTCAGCTTGCCGGGCGGGTCGAGCTGCGCTCGCGCGTTGGCGGAAACGGCCGCGGTCGATTCGCTCGATTTTAAGGAGACTTGCGAAATGACCGCCTCGCCATTCGCTAGCCGCAATTCGGCTGCGAGGTCGGCGGCAGGCAATTGCCGGATTTGCAAATCGCCGCTCGTCAGCCGGGCCTTGGCAGTCCAGGCGGCTACTTGTCCAATGTGTTCCAGCGGAGCCGAAACCGACAGCTTGCCGGCAATCTTCCCTTTTGCCATGTCGGCGGCTGCAGGCGCCGCACGCAGTAGTTCAGCCAAGTCGAAATGGTCGAACGACAGATCCACGGTCAAGTCCCCGCGCGGCTCGAGTTCGACTTTGGCGCTGCCGGCGGCAGAAAACGGCGACTCCTTTCCGCTGAGCGTCAATTTGGAGAGCGAAGCCACGCCTTGATCGAGCTTCAGATCCGCCTTTAATTCCGCTTCCGACACCCCCGGGGCCTTAAGTTTCCGCACGTTGATGCGACCCGTTGCCTCCCAGACGGCGAGTTCTCGAAAACGATTGACCGGCGCTTTGGCTTCGGCGTGCCCGGCCGCCTCGCCGCTGATCATGCCTGCCGTCTTTGGCGATTGCCGTAATAGACTCGGCAAGCTTAGGCGCTCGAAATCGAGGCTAGCCGTCAAATCGCCGCGGGGCTCGAGTTGCACCGTGGCAGAGCCAGTCACGCCCAACTTCGCCCCGGCGTCTGCCAAGTCGGGCGTCGTCAACTGTAGCTGTTCAAGCCGTAATACGCCGTCGATGTACGACAAATTAGCTCGTAACTGGTCGAGCTCGATGCCCGATACGGTCAATTGGTTAGAGCTGATAAACGCATAAAGGCGATACTCTTTCTCCGTAAAGACATGCCGCCAAGGAACGCCGACGCGTACGCGCAGGGTAACACGTCCTTGAACATCGATGGGAAGTTTGAGCCCATAACGCTCCAGGCGTCGCAGGGCGCCGGCCGCATCGACATTGTGGAACGTCCAGCCGATGCGACCGGGAGTTTGGCCGCCTTGAGGCGTCTGGCTAGACGCCTGGCGTTTTGCAGCCGACTGGATTTGCGAGACGCGCTTCTTGAGCCAGCCAAAGGGGTTGCTTCGCGCCTCGCGCTGTGCCTGCTTAGCCTCTGGCGTCTGGTAAGCGGCAAGCGCGGCTTGGCCGCTGGCCGACCATGCCACTGCAGCGGCTAAAATGGCGCAACCCAGCCGTGGGATGGAGTTCATGGGTGGACTGTCTCGCGGAACCGGAGTTTGCCAGACTGCATGCAAATCGCACGCCATAACCCACGACTCTCAGGCAAGCGAGGCGTGTCGGCGGCTCGATCGAGCGCTACAGCCAGGCGTTGAGTTTGGCGACCGTGGAACCCAACCCCGAGTCATGGGGCAACGACCAGGCCAACAACTTGACGCAAGTTATCGCCAAGGTGAGCCCGGACAGCAGCGAGATGACGAAAATCTCCCGGCGGCGGAACCGCAGGGCCGGGTAAAAGGTTCGCTCCGAACTGGGACAAAACCCGCGAGCGGCGACCGCCGTGGCCAGCGCAGTCGCGCGACGCAGAGCCGAGGCCAGCAGCGGCAGCAGCAACTGCAGTTCGTCGCGGGCCGCATGCAACCAATCGGCAGGGCCAAATCGCAGCTTGCCGCGATAGCCGCGCATTCGCCGTGCGCGCCGCACCGTTGCCCATTCATCAAGCATGGTTGGCAGGAAGCGCAGCGCTGTCATCGCCATAAAGGCAATGCCGACAGGCACGCGCAGCTTGACCAGTCCTGCAAGCAAACGATCGGGGCTGGTCGACAGACAGACGGCGATCCCCGCCATCGCCAAGCCAGAGAACCTCAACGATTGCAGTAGTCCATATTGGGCCCCTTCAAGGTAAAAGCGTACGCCGGAAAACTCCCAGCCGCCAACTCTAAAACCGGGCACGATGGTAAACAGCGCCGTACGCGGCTTAAGGGTGTAGAAAATCGCCTGGCTCAACAGCGTGCTCCAGCCGGCGGCCAAGACAATGCCGCCGATCGCCAGCCAGGCGAGCGCGCTCAGCCTCAAACCTGCTAGCGAACTTGACGCCAACAGAAACAAGGCGAGAAGCGCCGGCGTCGAATCGACCAGCACGCTCAGGAGCGAGAGCGAAGCTACGGCGATAATTTTTAGGCGCGGGTCCGCCTCGGCCAGCCAATTGCGGGCCGCGTCTTCCGTGAGCGGAAAAGCGTGGCTCACCGGCGCAGCTCCTCTGCCAAACCTGCAATGCTGCTGCCTCGCAACCCGAGACGGCGGCGAACTTCAAACAGCGGCGGGCGACGTAGTCGCGAGGCCGCCAGCAATTCGTCGTCATCCAGTAGGCGTTCGGGCGAGCAGTCCGCCAACAAGCGCCCGCCAACAAGCACCAACACTCGGTCGGCGTAGCGAGCCACGCTTCGCAAGTCGTGCGTACTGAAGATCAGCCCGCAATCTTGGCGTTGCGAAACGGCTTTCACAACTCCATCGAGCATTCTGGTTACCAAGAACTGATCTTGCCCGGTCGTCGGTTCGTCAAGCAACAGCAACTGCGGTTTGAGCGTCAAGAGCGCGGCAACCGCCACGCGCAAGCGTTGTCCTTGACTGAGCGCCAACGGCGGCTCATCAAGCACGTCGACAAGATTCATTTGCGCGGCCGCCTCGGCCACGAACTGCTCTGCTTCGGCTCGATCGGCGCCCGACTGCTCGGGACCGAACGACAACTCAGCGCGAACGCTATTGCAAAACAGCGTCAGATCAGGGTTTTGCAGCATCAGACCGCGAACGAAGGAACTCGGGCTGTTGTCAATTTCGATGCGTCCCTGGAACGGCCTCATGAGCCCAGCCAATGCAGCCAGCAAAGTGCTCTTGCCGGAACCGTTCGGCCCTACAAGCGCAATACGTTCCGCCGCGCAAACATTGAAGCTGACCTGCTCAATCGCCGGCGCGGCGACTCGCGGGAAGCGGACGGAAACATTCTCCACATGCAACAGCCGCGGTCTGTTTTTTTCCGGCAACGGCTCCATGCAACTACCTGCTGGAACCGTCGCCGGTCGATGCCAGGCGGCAGTCTGGCAAAACTCGAGAGCAGTTAACGCCGGCGGGCGCCCAAGCTTCCGCGCCAATTGAGTCACTTCCGGTAGCGCGATTCCCGCTGCAGAGAGAGCGTCGCACAACGGTTCGCGCTGGCTCGAGTTTATGTCGTTGAGAAGGCGGCCTCGATCCATCACTAACACGCGATCCGCGTAAGGCAAAACTTCATCCAGGCGATGTTCCACGAACAGAATAGTCAGTCCCGCCTGACGCAGCCGCTGGAGCTCCTCCAACAATTCGGCGGCCGCGGCAGCGTCGAGTTGACTTAGCGGTTCATCGAGCAGCAGCAGCTTCGGCTGCATCGCCATAATGGCCGCCAACAACAGACGCTGCTTCTGGCCGCCGGAGAGTTGTTGGGTCGCTTTCCGGCCCTGCCCTTCGAGCCCCAACCTGCCGAGCGTCTCGGTAACGCGTGCATCGATCTCGTCGATGGCCATTGCCAAGTTCTCTAGGCCAAATGCAATCTCTGCCGCCACGGTCGTCGTGCAGATCTGCTCGTCCGGCGCTTGCAATACCAGTCCGGCGAGCGATGCCAGTTCTTGCTGATTACAATGCCGCGCATCGCGACCGAACAGTACGATTTGGCCTCCCATCGATCCTGAGGAGTGGTGCGGAATCAGACCGGCGGCAGCGCGGAGTAGAGTTGATTTGCCCGAGCCCGAGCAGCCGGCAAGCACCGTCCAACTTCCGGGTGCAAGCGCAAAGGAAATGTCCTCAAGCGACGGCTTGCATCGCCCGGCAAACGTGAAGCTCAGGCGATCCACTGCCAGCGCGGGGTTGCTCATCGAGCAATCCTCCGCAATCGGAAGCCGAGCAGCGTTCCGATTGCGCCGCCGATCGCGCCATACAGAAAGCCGGGAATCAATGTGCCTGCCGCGATGAACCAAGTGGCGTACTGCAAGCGATACATCACCTGATAAATGCAATACTGCACGAACAGCGGCGCGGCGTTCAGCATGCCGATCGTAATTGCCATGCGCCAGACAATGCTGGCCGGCGGCTTGGCGCGCGGTTGTTTGAGACTGTCCCCGGTCGTCACTCCCATCGCCGCCAGAATCATTTCGCCCAGCGCGATGCTCACGGTGACGAACAACAACTGAATCAAGCCAAACATCCCGCCGAAGACGCAGTTCAGCGTAAACAGCGCGAGATTGATCAACATCAATGTGCCGGGCCGGGGCAACAGCGTGATGATGACTGCCAGCAGCAGGCAAGGAATGCCTTCATCGCCGAGTCCGGTCACAAAGATGACAAATGGCCCGAACAGCGGCCGCAAGATTGTGCCGACGATGACTGCCGTGTGTGAAACGGCAAAGTGCAGTCCGGCGATTAACCCGATCGTCGCGAGCCCTTCGACGCCCGTTTCCGCAATGACGCGCCTGCCGCCAAGGCAGATGCCGATCCAACCCAATACCGACAGCACGATGCTTGCAACAACCAGTGCAACTACCCACGGCCGGTCTTCGAGGCCGGGCAAGTCGTGAGCGCGGAATTTCGCCACAAAAGTCACCGCCAATAGCAATCCACCTGCGGCATATAGCAACCCCGGCAACAGACCGCTTCGACGCCGGATGGTTGAGGTTGTCATACAACGCGAGTTTCGCTCGGATAATTGCAAAATACAGGGCGGAAGCAGGCGGCAATTCGTCGGCGCCCCCGTTTTCCCTTGGCTCGACTGTGGTATAAGATTCCGATGTCGCTCGTCGCTTTCTCGTGGTGACCGCCGTCGGGCAGGCGGGACAGCTTAACCAACGCCGCCCCGCACTGAAAAGAGCCGGAAGGAATCGCCGTATGCCGGAAGAAACGCTGCAGTTGTCCTGGCCCGAACCCGACGTCGCCGTGCTCACGCTCGACGCGCCTGGCAAAGGGGCCAATATACTCTCTCAGTCGGTGCTGGAAGAGCTGGAGAGACATCTCGATCAGCTTGCAGGCCGCAAGGATCTCGCCGGGCTGATCTTCCGTTCCGCCAAGCCGGGCATCTTCATAGCCGGGGCGGATCTACGGGAGTTCGCCGCGGCCAAGAACCCAACGCGGGAGCAAACGACGGCGATCGCCACGCGCGGCCGTGAGCTGTTTGCGAGGTTATCCAAGGGCGCTTATGTGACAGTCGCCGCCATCGACGGAATCTGTGTCGGCGGCGGCGCCGAGCTGGCGATCTGGTGCGACCGCCGCATCATGACCACTAGCCCCAAAGCGCAGTTCGGTTTCCCTGAGGTCAAGCTGGGACTGTTTCCCGGCTGGGGCGGAACGGCCCGCACGCCGCGCATCGTCGGCTTGGGAAATGCCGTCGAAATGATCACCAGCGGCGAATCGATCGACGGGCGCACCGCCTCGCAGATGGGCCTGATCTCCGACCTCGTCCCCAGCGAACGTCTGGACGCGGCAGCCATCGCCCTGGTGCGCGCGGAACAGAATAGCAAGCAATACCTGACCGATCGCGAGCGTTGGAGCAAGCCGCTGGAAATGGATGAGACCGAGTTAGGCTTCCTCGGGGCGACGGCGTCGGCCTACATCCAACAGCAAACCAAAGGACAGTACCCCGCGCCGCTCGCGGCGCTCGAGGTCCTGTTGGGTTCGGCGGGCGTCGACGTCGAGACGGCCGGCCAAATCGAGGCCGAAGGATTTGCAGGCGTGTTTGGAACGCCGATCAATCGCGCCTTGATCAACGTCTTTTTTCTCACCGACCGCAACAAGAAAGACGCTGGCGTCGAAAACGCCGCGGCGAAGCCGCGAGAAATCAAATCAGTCGGAGTTTTCGGCGCCGGCATTATGGGCTCGGGCATCGCTGCCGCCGTCGTCAAGCGGGAGATCCCCGTCACGCTGACCGATGCCGCAGCGCCGGCGCTCGCGGGCGGAGTGCAGAAGATCCTGGAAGAGGTTGCTTATAACAAGCAGACGAAAGGCGCCGATCCTCAACGCATGCTCAAGTTTGCGCCGCTGGTCAACGCAACCACCGTCGATGCCGAATTCGCGCGTTGCAATCTGGTCATCGAGGCGGTGGTTGAGAATCCGAAGGTTAAGACAGAACTTTATGCCCGCATCGAGCCGCTGTTGGCCGATGACGCCATCCTGGCATCGAACACTTCGGCAATTTCAATCGGACGCCTGGCCGAAAAGCTGAAACGACCTGAGCGGTTCTGCGGCATCCACTTCTTCAATCCGGTGCGCAAAATGCCGCTGGTGGAAGTGATTCGCGGGCCTAAGACGAGCGACGAAACCATTGCCAGCGCCGTCGCCTTCGCCAAGGCAATCGGCAAGTCGCCGATCGTCGTCAACGATGGTCCTGGTTTTCTCGTCAACCGGCTGTTGCTGCCGTATATGAATGAAGCGCTGGAGTTGATTCTGGACGGCGTCGACATCAAAGCCATCGAAGGCGCCGCCAAAAGCTTCGGCATGCCGATGGGACCAATCACGCTCTACGACGTCGTCGGTCTGGATACGGCGTACTATGCGGGACAGGTGATGCGCGAAGCCTTTCCGGATCGCATCGTCGAGTCGCCGCTGTTGGCCGCCATGGTCAAGGCGGGACGTTTGGGCCAGAAAACGGGCGTCGGGTTCTTTGCGTATAAAGACAAGCAAGGGCGCGGTCAGCCGGATCCAGCGTTGGCCGATGTCGTCAAACCGCTCATTCGCAAGCAGGAGAAGCTCGGCGAGCAGCAGATTACCGAACGCTTGTTTTTGCCGATGGTGCTCGAGGCCACGCGGATTCTGGCAGAACATAAGGTCCGCGACCCGCGCGATGTCGATCTCGGGCTGATTTACGGCATCGGCTTTCCGCCCTTCAAAGGCGGCTTGCTGTTTTGGGCCGATACGATCGGCGCCGCCAAGCTGGTGGAAATGCTCAAGCCGTATGCGGCGCTCGGCGCCCGCTACCAACCCACGCCGATGTTGCTGGAGATGGCCAAGGAAAATCGCAGCTTCTACGGGAATTGAAAAAAACCAATTCCAGTTTGAGGCAGAGAGTTAATCCGCACGAATCAAAAGCCCTTCAAGGCAAACCAATACAAGGACGTCGGCTTGCTCAGCATCGCCGGCGCCAGCGAGGAGTGAGATCATGAAACGAGCAGTAGTTGTTGATGCAGTGCGAACGGCAATCGGACGAGCCCATAAAGACAAGGGCGTTTTTCGCGAGGTGCGCAGCGACGACCTCGCGGTGGCCGTCGTCCGGGCCATTGTCGAGCGCACGGGCATCGATCCTGGCGAAGTTGAAGATCTGGTGCTCGGCAACACGCAGCAGCAGGGCGAACAAGGCTTCAACGCTGCCCGACACGTTGCCTTAATGGCTGATTTGTCGGTGGCCACGGCCGGCGCGACGATCAATCGCTTGTGCGGTTCCAGCTTGCAGGCTTTGAACCAGGCCTCGCACGCCATCATGGCGGGCTTCGAAGATGTGCAGATCGTCGGCGGCCTGGAGCACATGCAGCACATCGCGATGGATAAAGACATCGACGTGAACCCGAAGCTGTTTCATCGCACTTCGAAAGGCGCGCTGAGCATGGGCATCACCGCCGAGTTTCTCGCTCAAACGCAGGGCATCTCGCGAGAAGAACAAGACGCCTTTGCCATGCGCAGCCACCTCAAGGCTGCAGCCGCCCACGCCAACGGCGAGTTCAAAAACGAAATCATTCCGATCTGGGGCCGCAACGAAGCGGGCGAACGCATTCTTGTCGATTTCGATCAATGCGTACGGCCCGATTGCAGCATGGAAGGGCTCGCCGCGCTCAAGCCCGCGTTCATGCCCGGCATGGGCACGGTTACGGCGGGCAATAGCTCTCCGCTGAATGACGGCGCCGCGGCGCTGCTGGTCATGTCGGAAGAAAAAGCCCAAGAACTGGGATTGAAACCTTTGGCTCGCGTGCTGGCCACCGCCGTCGTCGGAGTCGATCCGTGTGTGATGGGAACCGGCCCCGTTCCGGCCACGCAAAAAGCCCTAAAGCGAGCCGGCTTAACCTTGAAAGACATCGACGTGATCGAGTTGAACGAAGCGTTCGCTTCGCAAGCGCTGGCCTGCATTCGCATGCTCAGCCTTGACGAAGCCAAGGTGAATCTGCGCGGCGGCGCCATTGCCATCGGCCATCCGCTGGGCGCCAGCGGCGCCCGCATCGCCACAACGCTCGTTCACAACATGGTCGACCGCAATGCCGCCCTCGGGCTGGCCACTATGTGCATCGGCGTGGGCCAAGGGATCGCTACGATCTTCGAGCGTATCTAACCGCTCAGTTCTGCGTATATTCCTTCAAGAAGCCCTTGAAGAGAATCAGGTGCTCTTCCTCGGCCTTGAGGAGCTGAATGGCGAGATCCTGCGTGACGTAGTCTTCGCCTTCGGTGGCTTTGATGATCTTCTTGTATTGAGCGCAGGCGGCTTCTTCCGCCTCGATCACGGCCTTAATGACGCCGACGACATCCGTGGTGTTTTCGCTGGGCTGCTTCTGATTGCCAAGCTTCACGGCCTTTGAGCCGGGGACCAGCCCGCCGATCTGCTTAATCCGTTGGCCAAGCTGGGTGGCATGGCCCAGTTCTTCGGCGATATCGACGGCCAGCGATTTCTTGATCTCTTCGGCCCGGACGCCATCGAGATTGATGCTGTTGGCCAGGTAATTCATGACCGTCTCCAGCTCCATCGAGTAGGCGGTCTTGAGCATCTCGATCACTTCTGCATTGCCGGCCATGAATCAACTCCTTTTTTTCAGTTCGATTAATACTTCGTCGGCCTGCACGCGAATGCCGTCCGGCAAGTCATTGCTGGTCAGCTTCTTGATTGGCTCGACCAGCGCGGCCAGGTCGGCTTGCGGGCTCTTTTCGGCCAGGTCCTTCGTTGCGCGCAGCGCGTTGACCAGAATCATATCTCGTTTATACTCGCGCGATTGCTGTTGCTCTTCCAAGCCCACAGCGGCTTGCTGGTCGCGATCGAGCATCTCGGTCAACACGCCGACGGCTTTCTGATCGCCGCGACGCGCGAGCATGGTTGCGGCGTTATAGCGTACATCGGGATAGCTGTCGACCAGCATCGCCTCCAGCCGCTTGATCGATGCAGGCGAACCTGCCGCGCCTAAGGCAAAAGCCGCCGCCGAACGCATCAGCGGCTTGTCGTCGCGCGAGGCTTTGAGAATCGCAGGAATCAAATGTTTGTGGTCGATCCAGTCCTTTTCCGGGGCGGTGGAGAGATAAACCGCCAGGGCTTTCATGGCCGAAAACTGCACGGCCGATTCTTTCTCGTCTCGCTGGAGCCCGGCGGCTTTTACCAGCACGTCAATCACCTCGGGCACGCGGAACTCGCCCAAAGCGTTGCACAGATAAACGCGCAACTGAATCGACCGATCGTCCATGCCGGCAGTTTCCTGTTCGGTCTCGAGCGTATCGACCAATTCGCGAGCCAGCGCTCGGTCTTGCTTGAGATGCTCGTTGCGCGGGTTTCGCAGCACATCTGCCAGGTCATGGGCGGCTTGCCAGCGACCATCGTTGTTGCGTTTGAGCGCCTCGACGTAGGCGGTCGGGTTGCTTTCACGCTCGACGAGCCACTTGATGCCCGCCCCAATCGCGAACATGATGATCACGATCAGCGCGGGAATGACAAACAAACGCACAATGAAGCCGGCGCTGGGGGGCTCGACGGGCGGCAAACGGTCATCGGGCGAGACTGAATCGGGAACGTCGGAAAACGACATGACAACCTGAGAAAAACGGGCGAATAAGGGGCAAAGTCTGCATTCAGTTTAACATTCGCCTGCCATAACACTAGGGCTCCGAGACGCTCGGCTCGTCGGCCGCCTGACCATAACTTGCCGTTAGCACGCAACTTGCGCCTCGCACGCCGACACGGGCCAGGCCTTGCCGCCCGGCGATCTCTTTTGAAAATTGTGGCATGCTGCTACTTGATCTATCGCTGCCGACCTCAGAAGAGAATTTGGCGCTCGACGAGGCGATAATCGAACAAGCAGAAGCCGCCGGCCAGCCGCGCGAATGCTTGCGACTCTGGGAACCCCGCTCGCCGATGGTGGTTATCGGCCGCAGTTCGGAACTGTCGGTCGAGGCGAATGAAGCCGTCTGTCGCGAGCGCGGCGTACCCATCTTTCGTCGCACGAGCGGCGGGGCAGCCATCGTGACCGGTCCTGGCTGCCTGATGTATGCCGTGGTGCTGAGCCTCAAACTGCGGCCCCACTTGCGCTCGATCGACGAAGCGCATAGCGCCGTGCTGAGCAGGCTTGTCGAAGCAATTCGCACGCTCGTGCCCGAGGTGCGGCGCCGCGGAACGAGCGACCTGGCCATTGGCGAACGAAAGTTCTCCGGCAACAGCCTGCGAGTTAAGCGCAACCATCTGCTCTATCACGGGACGCTGCTCTACGATTTTCCGCTCGAACTGGCGGAGCAGTGCTTAGGGCAACCGCCTCGGCAGCCCGATTACCGAGCCGGCCGATCGCATGCCGAGTTTATCACCAATCTGCCGACGAGCGCCAATGCTCTCCGCCAAGCGATCGCGGCGGTCTGGAACGCCGGCGAACCCCTGACAGACTGGCCCCGGCAACTCACAGCGCAATTGGTCGCCGAGAAATATTCGCGATCCGATTGGAACGCGAAAAGGTGAGCGGCGGATCGGCGGCTGGGCATAAGGGAAAACGGATGACAATCGCCAATCCGCGACCGCCTGCCTTACACCAGCCCCCAACGTTTTCGCAGCACCCATTCCAATGCCAGGATCGCAACAAAAACAAGAAAGAAGGGCCAGCGGTCCCAAAGCGTCTCTTTGCTTTGGGTTTCAATCTCCAAGCTTTTCGAGCCGGCTTTGATTTCCTCCAGCAAGCTGGGCAACTGTTCCGGCGCCAGGCTCTTGCCCTCCGTCATGGCAGCCAGGCTCTCCAGGGCGCCAACATCGGCGGCCGGATTGTTGAGTTCCAAATCCTGTTCGAACACCAAGAACCTCGCCTGCGATGATCCGAGCAGCTCGGCGCCTCGCTTGGCTTTGACGACCACGGTGTAATCGCCGGCGCCGCGGGCGTCGAGGAAGGCGCCTCGCATTTCTTCGCCTTGCTTTCGCAAGGTAACCGGCGTTCGTTTGCCGTCGGGCAGCACGACTTCGGCATCGAATAAGCCGTCGATAATTGGCTCGCCTTCGGCCGACTTCGCGCCTGCAGAGAACTCGACTCGGGAACCGGGCGCGTAGCGACGCTGATCGAGCTTGACCCACACCTGCCCTTCATTGCTTTCGTCCTTACGCGCCAGCCAGAGCACGACCTGACGCCAGAAACGCTTGTGCGCCGCCTCTTGGCCTTCCATCCACCAATGCCAGGTGGAATCGCCAGCAAACGCCAACACACGGCCATTGCCGAAGGTGCTGGCCACTAACAGCGGCTCTCCCTGGGCCGACTCGGCCAGCACGTTGGCGCCTTTCTTCAGTCCGACAAAGCGGTTAGCGCCTTCCAACGGCGGCAGCTTGTTCCAGGCGTCCAGGTTGTTTTGGCGTTTGTCCGCGGGCGCCAGAAGCATCAAGAACTGCGAGGCCCCATACTGCGTCGGTTGCATCTTCGCCTTTCCGGTCAGATGCAAGTCTTCGCGAATTTTTTCGCCGAATTGCTGCCGCTCTAGCCGGCCGATCTCGATCGGCAGCACGTCGGCCAACTCCGTATTGCCATATCCGCCGGGACCGAAACTGTGAATACCGCCCATCATGATCAGCCCGGCCCCCTGCTCCACGGTGGTGCGCAATTGCTCCAACTCTCCTTTCTCGAAAGCGTCGGAGTCGAGATCGCCGATCATATAGACGTCATACTTGCCGGGTTTAAATCGCTCCGCCAGATCGGGCGGGCGCGTCTCGCGGCGATCCGCCCGGATATACATGTAGTCAAGTTTGATATCCGGCGACGCGTCGAGCGACCAGCGCAAAAACTTTTGCTCCGCCGTAGGGGAGCCGTCGAGATACAACACATTCACGCCCCCTTTGAGCACGGTGACGAATGTGCTCATTTCATTGTTCGTCGTAACCAATTCGCCGGGCTGTTCGGCGGCCTTCAAGGTGACTTTGAACTCTCCCGGAACTTTCGGCACATAAGTCAATTCAATCGGCAACTGTTCGCCGTCTTGCCGCGCTTCGACTTGGCGCGTGGCCACGGGCTCCATCTTGCCGGGAGCGGTCTCGACCAACAATTGCACGGCAACCTTTTGGTTCTCGAGTCCCTCGAGCCGAACGGCGCCGCTGACCGGCAACTGGTTTTTGACGAACACTCGCTCGGCCACCAGCAAGTCCTCGACGGCCGCGTCGCGCGCCTGTCCGGGGCCGCGCGCCTGCCCAAACGGAATGGCGTAGAGCCGACAGCCCAGGTCGGCGAGTCGGCGAGCCGCCAGTTGCGGCGGCAGATCGTGCGGCGGATAAGACCGCTGTGCGCCGTCGCTCAGCAAGACTACGCCGGCCAGGCGCTTTCCTGCCTCCGCTTTGACCGCCTCGTCGAGCGCAGCGCCAATCGCCGATTGATCCCCGTCCGGTTCAGCCTCCAGTTTTAGCTGTTTAGGCTGGTAGTCGACTTTGCTCAAACCGCTGTCGAACTCGTAAACCTTAATCTCCAAATCCTTGGCAAGATTATCCAAAGCGGGCAAGGCATCGCCGAGCGCCGTTTTGAGCACCTCCCAGCGGCTCTTTTTGCCAACTCCATCGGTCACCAACATGCTGCGAGAGCGATCGACCAGGACAATCAGCGTCGCTGACTGCTTGGTGATTTTCGTGCGCACGATCGTCGGCCGCAGCATGGCCAGGGCCATCAGCAGGATCACGAGGATCCGCAGGGCTGCCAAGACGCGGCGTCGGCCGGGCGTTGTTTTGCTGCGCGCGGGCCCAAACCAAAGCAGCGCAAGCAGCACGACCACGGCAATCGACACCACCCAGACGCCGCCGACGGGCGACACCGAGAGGCGCACGATATTGGCAAAAGCCGGGCCGATCATGATTCTCGATAAAAGCGGTTTGCCAGCACTTGTTCGCAACCTAGTACGACGACAATCAACAGAATCAAAATCGGGAATAACTCTTCGCCGACGCGCCCCGCGCTCACGTCTCGATCGATCTCCTCGCGATTATGGGCCAGCCGGAACTGCGTTTCGCCGAAGACGTCCTTCAATCGCGATTCGTCGAAGCGTTCCAGGTCGCTGGCTGCGACGGGCAAATTCACGCTAAAACCATGGTTGAGCCCTTGCGCCTCGCCGCCGGCCTTGATGCGGTAATTGCCGATGCGATCGGCGCTGGGCACGATGATGGCGTGCTGCTTATCATCGATCGTTTGGCGGAAGGTATCGCCGCGAGGAGTCGTGAGCAGATAAGTCGAAAATGCCTGGTCTGGCGCCATCGGCAGTACGACCGTCTCGCCCGCCAGATAGTTCAGTTGCCCCTGCGAGCTGCCCGCCAGATAAGAGAACATTTGATCCATCAGCATCACGAACGGCCAATTGTCCAACCCAGTCGCCAGGCGGTTCCAACGATTGTCTTCCGACGTCTCGGGACCTTCGGAGACAGGCGTGGTCAACGTCGCGACGCGCCCCTTGCCAACGGGCCGTTCCAACAGCGCCGGCTTGCCGTTGCGATACTTGACCACAACATTCGCCCCTTTGGCCACTTGAGGCAACTGCCAATACATATAGACGGGCAATTCGTCCCAAGGCACTGTGCCTTCCAGCGGCAGGAACTTGGCGACCATCGGATGCTGGCTGCGATCGGTGGTAAGAAACAAGTCGCCGCTCGGATACCGCGCCGGCAACGGCCCCAAGACGCCCGGCAAAAGCAACTGCGGCGCCGGTTTGCTCAGCTCACCGGGGTCCGCGGCAGCGCCCAAGAAGATCGCGACGCCGCCGCCTGATTTGGCATAGGCATTCAACTGCTCCCAAACCACGTCAGGCAGTTGCCCAGGATCGAGCAATGCGACGACCGCAACGCCCTCTAGCGGCTCTTCCGCCAGTCTTTCGTACGGCACGACCTGGCAGTCGAACCGCGCCTGACCGGTTTTGCGCCAAGCCGCCGGCGCGAGCGCCTGGGCAAGGAACACGGCCCGTTCGTCCGCCGGCGGCGCGGCCGCCAATAGCACCTTCCATGGCGGTTTGACTTCGACCGTAAAAAATCGCCGGTCATCACAGGCCAATCCATCGGAACCCACGACCCGGACATACCCTTGATGCACGCCAGTCTCTAAGCCGCCCATGGGAAACTCGACGCTGTGCGACTCGCCTGGGCTGGCTTCGATATCGTAGTGGCCCCGTTTCTCGGCTTCTCCTTTGTCGTTATAGAGGTAGGCCTCGACGGCTCGCTTTCCTTGCTGCCCAGCGCTCATCAACTCGGCCCCAATCGTCCACGGACGGTTACGAGACAGAATCTGACTCGACAAGCGAACTTCCCCGAGCGCGAAGTTTTTGGGATCTTTGACGCCCACATCGACAACGTAAACTCCCAGGCTGCTCAACTTCGCCAGCCGCTCGCGCAACTGCGCCGAGGCCTCAACGTTCCAGGCTGCTCGAGACAGATCGGAAAACACGTAGATCTCTTTACGCTTGGGAAGCTGTTCGCCATCCGCCTCGGTCTGGCTCAGCAGCTCGGTTGCCGCCTCGAGCACTTCCACGAGCGGCCGACCGACAGGGGTCGTCTCTAGCCGCGCGACGCGGTCTTGTGCAGCCCCGAGATCGACTTGGAATACAGGCAACGAGCGGCCCGAATCGAGCACGGCAATGCGACTTTCCTGCGGCAATTGCTTGATCAGCCAACCGCCGATATCCTGTGCCGCCTGAAGGCGCGTGCGGTTTTCGCTCTTGTAGTCCATCCGCGGCGACGTATCGAACACGAGCGCCGCGGCGACTGGAGCTTCCTGATTGCCGATCACGCCGGTTGTCTTGATGCTCGGCCGAGCGAGCGCCGCAGCCAACAGGGCCACGGCGGCCATTCGCAGCAAGAGCAGGAGCAAGTGCCGCAGCTTCAGCTTGCGGCGGTTCGTGTCTTGCCGCATCTGCACGAAGCGTAGCGCCGGAAATTCCAAGTGCCGCGGTTGCTGCCGCATGACCAGATGCAACACGACGGGAATCGTCGCCAAACCGGCGCCAGCCAACAATGCAGGAGTGACGAAATCCATGGTCAGCCCCTCGTGCGGCGATTGACCAGGTACTCGACCAGCGCTTTATCGAACGGCATGCTCGTATCGAGGGGAACGTAATCCACGCCGGCTTGAAAGCATTCGCGGCGGTAGCGATCGCGGAATCGCTGCACTTCGGTCAAATAATCCTTGCGAAAACCGCCGGCATCGACCTGCAGCTTTTCCTGAGACTCGGGTTCTTCGAACTCGATCACGCCGTCGAAGGGAAAATGCACTTCCGCCTCGTCGAGCACGTGAAACAGAATCACGTCGTGCCCCCCGTGCCGCAGACGATGCAGCGCCTTGATGATCGGATCGGGATCGGCCAGCAGATCGGAAAAGAGCATCACCAGGCTGCGGTGCTTGAGCATGGCGGCGATCTGGATCAGGCTCTTGGCGATCTCCGTCTTGCCCGCCGGGCGCAGCTTGGACAATAAGGACAACACGTTGCCAATCTGCGTTCGCTTGGAGCGCGGCGGCAGGCTGTCGCGGATTCGTTCGTCGAACGTGATCAGCCCGACCGGATCCTGCTGGTGCACCATCAAGTAGCAGAGCGCCGCAGCCAGGCAGATGGAGTAATCGAACTTGGTCAATTCTTGGCGATAGGTGTAGGCCATCGAGCGGCTGAGATCCATCACCAGGTAGCCGGTGATATTGGTCTCAGCCTCGAACTTTTTGATGTAATACTTGTCCGTCTTGGCGTAGACCAGCCAATCGATATCTTGCGGGTTATCGCCCGCGGTGTACTTGCGGTGCTCGCTGAACTCCACCGAGAAGCCGTGGAACGGGCTGGCGTGCAAGCCTTGCAGAAAGCCCTTCACGATGAACTGAGCCCGGAGGTCAAGCCGGGCGATTTGGCGAATCACCTCGGGCTTGAGATATTGTTCCGCGGATACGGCCACGTTGATTACTCGAACTTCGGAATCTGAGAACCGCGCGGTCACCCGGGCGGCGCTGGCGTCACGAGAAGCATTCCGGCGGGAAGATTTCAGCCACGCGGCAAGTAAAGCCCGGTACGAGATCGCCGCCTTCCAAGATGTCGGTTTCGGTCAGGGCGACAACACGCCCGTCCTGATAATAGATCGTGACGGCGCGTTTCTTCGGATCAACGATCCAGACCTGGTGCGCCCCATGTATCAACCACGACCGCGTCTTTTCGGCCACGGCGCTCGCTCGATCGCTGGATGAATTGACTTCGACCGCCAGATCGGGCGCACCTTGCCAGAACCTTCCGGAAAGTCCAGTGACGTCGACTCGCGCCCGCTTGACGAAGGCGATATCTGGAGCGAGTACGGTGTCGGGGCTGCGTTCGAGCTGAAACCCGGTCTCCGCTGCGAACACGGCGCCGAGGGCGTACTGCCTCACGAACGATCCCAACCGGACCGTCAACGCTGCCGTCACGATCCCGTGCTCATCGCCCGTCGGACTCATCATTTGCAACTCGCCTCGCACCAATTCGTATCGATAGCCGTCCGAGGACAGTCGCATCAATTCATCGGCGGTAACGATTTGCGGCGACGTCGCCATTTCGACCTCCGGGCGCGTTCACGATTCATTTCTCGAACTTGGGAATTTCAGGCACAGGCAATTCTTTGACGAGCCGTACGATGACGTCTTCGTTGTTCATGCCTTCGGCCTGGGCCTGAAAGTTCGTGCTGACGCGATGCCGCAGCACGGGCACGGCAACTTTCTTGATATCGTCGATCGCCACCGAGAAGCGACCTTCCATCGCGGCTAACGCCTTGCCGCCGTGAATCAAGAATTGCCCGGCACGCGGCCCAGCGCCCCAGCCAACCAGTTCGCGTACGAACTCCGGCGCCGAATCGTCCTTTGGCCGCGTTGCGCGCACCAGACGCGAGACGTATTTGATAATGTATTCGCTTACCGCCACCGAGCCGACGAGCTTTTGCAGATTCAAAATCGCCCGGCCCGAGAGGACCTTGCGGACTTCGGGCTTTTCGCCGCGCGTGGTCGAGGCCAGAATCCGCTCTTCTTCGTCGAGGGTCGGATAGTTGACCTTGATGTTGAACATGAAGCGGTCCAACTGCGCTTCGGGCAGCGGATACGTGCCTTCCTGCTCAATCGGGTTCTGCGTGGCAATGGTGAAGAACGGTTCAGGCAAGGTGTAGGTCGTTTGTCCAACCGAGACTTCGCGCTCCTGCATGGCTTGCAGCAAGGCGGCCTGGGTCTTCGGGGGCGTGCGGTTAATTTCGTCGGCAAGCAGGATGTTGGTAAAAATCGGGCCTTCGACAAAACGAAAGCTGCGTTTGCCGTGCTCATCTTCTTCCAGCACGTTCGTGCCCGTGATGTCCGAAGGCATCAGGTCAGGCGTGAACTGAATGCGCTTAAAGCCCACGTCGAGAATCTTGGCCAGCGTGCTGACCATCAAGGTTTTCGCCAGCCCAGGCACGCCTTCCAAGAGACAGTGGCCGCGGGTGAAAATGGCGGCGAATAACTGCTCAATGACTTCGTCCTGCCCCACGATGACTTTCTGCAATTCCTCCTGCATCAAGCGGCGGTGATGGCTGAACTCTTGCAGCACGTCGCCGAGGCTGCGCGGTTTGGCGGTAGACAACGCAAGTCCTTGCAAAAATGAGGTTTGTGGACGTGGATTCCGGCAGGTTCATGTTGCCCGGCGGCAAGAGCGCCGAGTCGAAGCATGGCGAGCCCCACGGAACAATTCTTCGCCCGAAGTTGCCGCCCGGACAGCGACCCCTTTGATTCTATAGGCCATGCCCGACTCCAGCAACGAGCCGACTCACGGGCAGAGGTTCGTTGGCCGCTTATCCGTGGGACGATTCGGGCGCGCGCAGGATAAGCTTCGTCAACTCCGGCCGGCAACGCCAGCGGAGCGGATGTCGACCCGAAATGCCGCGCGATACGTGCACAAGCGTCGGCGGCTCCCAGAAGACGCCGGCTGCATACTTGCAACCGTAAACGCTCGGCGAATACACGGGCCCAAACAGCGGCAGCACTACCTGCCCGCCATGATTATGCCCTGACAACATCAGCTCGACGTTCTGCCGCCTGGCCCACGGCAAATTGTCGGGCGTATGGCTCAGCAATAAGCGAAATGCATCGGTAGGCGCGGCGTCGAAGTCGGGATGAATTCCCATCCAAGGGCGCTCGCTGCCGCCGATTGATAGCTTGCGACCGCGATAATCGATCGTTTCGCTTCGACCTGAAACATCGCGCCACCCCAGTGCGACGAGCGCTGCGCGAATCGGCTCCGGCTCGAGATACCAGTCGTGATTGCCCAGAATGAAATAACAGCCCAAAGGCGCCGACAACCGACCCAGCGTGGCGGGGAGCCATTCCGTCAGACGCTGATCATCGAGCAGATCGCCGGTAAACACGACCAGGTCCGCTTGCTGTTCGCCGGCCAGTCGAGCCATTTCTTCGAAAAACGGCAAGTCGAGCGTGCCGATGAAGTGCAAATCGCTCAGGTGAAGAACGCTTAGCCCGTCCCATTCGCCGGGCAGTCGCGGCGCGCGGAGCGTCTTTTGCGAAACTTCAATCTGAAAGATCTCATTGCCTGGCAATCTCGCCAGCGTTTGGTAAGGCCCCTCGCCGAGAGGCCTGCGGCCCAGGCATTGTGCGACATTGATGATCTGGCTGTGATTGGACAACCGGGCGGCCGGCGGACGGCGCAGTTGATAGCGGAGCGCCGTCCAAGCGAGGCCCACGGCGCCCAGCAAGCTCAGCGATAGATATGCCTGCCAGAGCCGGGACAAATCAGACCAGTAGCCGCCTGCCAGCACGGCCGGCCCCGTGAGCCCGACTTTCCACAACAAGAGCGGTGGGAACGCCAGCATCCAGACGTCGTGCGCATGCCGGATCGACTTCAACAGCGGTCCCGGCAAGGGAAGCGCGTGCAGGCGATTCACCATCGTCACCACGACTTCGCAGTGGCCTGCCAGCAAGACCAAAAGCACCAGAGCATTAATCCAGACCATGGGAGATTAGCTTAGCTATCGAGCCTAGGCCGGTAAATCGCGGTTGGACTGGCTGAAAAAGGCCCATCGCACTTAAACAGAGCGGTATACTGGAGGCAGGCGTCGTGTTTTTTCTGGAGTCGGGTTGTATGGCCACCGCAGAACGAGTCCGCCCCAATGATCAACGCATCGTGATCAATGGAGTGAGTTGGAAGACTTTTCAGGGGCTGCTCGCCGACCGGGGAGAGCGATTAGTTCCAAGGATGGCATACGACCAAGGGGAGCTGGAATTGATGTCTCCATCCGAGGAACACGAACAATATAAGAAACTGATCGGATACATGATCGTTTTCTGGGCAGTCGAGCAGGGAATACCGCTCCGCAGCCTCGGTTCAGCAACGTTCACGCTAAACGAGCAGCAGCGCAGCCTTGAACCCGATGAATGTTATTACATCGCAAACGAGTCGTTGGTTCGTGGCAAACGGGAAATCGAGTTAGGAAGCGACCCGCCGCCTGATCTGGCGCTGGAAGTCGACATTGCATCAAAGTCCGCAAAGAAGCTAGGTCTTTACGCGGCCATCGGTATAGCAGAGGTCTGGCGATACAGCCGGCAGGGGCTGCAAGTGTATCAGCTCAGCACCGAGGGTCGGTATTCCCTCAGGTCAGAGAGCGCTTGCCTCGTCGATTTCCCGGTGCGCGACGTTCACAACTGGCTTGCTCGTGCAGATTCCATGGATGAAACCAATTGGATCCGTTCGTTTCAAACTTGGATCCGCGGACCACGATAATCGGCGATGTCCCGACATCGGGAGCAGCCGGCGCATGGAGTGACGGAGTTTTCCATGAGAACGATCCTGCTTTTCGTTTTGTGCCTCGCGACCGTAGTCGCGCCCTGCTCGCGCTCGGCGCACGCTGATATTTCCGCCGAGCAAGTTCGCGAGTCGATCGATCGGGGCGTGGCTTATCTGAAACGCGAACAGAAAAACGATGGGTCGTGGCCTGACCCGGTCGGTTATCCAGGCGGCATTACGGCGCTTTGCACCTTGGCATTGCTTAACTGCGGAGTGCCGCCAAACGACGCACAGGTCCAGGCCGCAGTGAACTACCTGCGCAAGCTCGAGCCATCGATGACTTACTCGACGGCGCTGCAGACCATGGTGCTGTGCGCAGCCGAGCCGAAGACCAATCTGCAATTGATCCGCCGGAATGCGCTTTGGTTTCAGCAGCAGCAAAAGCGCGAAGGAGTGATGAAAGGCGCCTGGGGTTATCCGCAGGCGGAAGGAGACAACTCGAATTCGCAGTTCGCTCTGCTCGCACTGCACGAAGCCGAACGAGTGGGCGTCTCGGTCAGCGATCAAACGTGGCGGCTGGCGCTCGACTACTGGACGCGCAGCCAGAACCCCAATGGTTCGTGGGGCTACAAACCTGGCTTGCCTGGCACGGGCAGCATGACGTGCGCCGGCGTCGCCGCGATGGTCATTACGGCCGATCGACTTAACCGCGGAGACGCAGAAATCGACGGCAAGCGCATCCGCTGCTGCGGCACGCAGGAAGACAATCAACCGGTTGAAAGGGCGCTGGCCTGGTTCGGCAGGAATTTTTCGACCAGCGTCAACCCAGGCAGCCATGGAGCTCAAGGCTGGCTGCTGTATTACCTGTACGGCATCGAGCGCGTCGGACGGCTCACGAATCGTCGCCTGATCGGCAAGCACGACTGGTATCGCGAAGGCGCCGAGCTGCTGGTCAAGAATCAAGACGAACTGTCGGGCTTTTGGAAAGGCACGGGCCACGCCGAAGACAATCCGAATGTGGCGACCAGCCTGGCGCTATTGTTCCTCGCCAAAGGTCGCCGGCCGGTGTTGGCAGCCAAGCTCAAGCATGGTCCAGACGACGATTGGAATCATCATCGCAGCGATCTGGGAAATCTGACGAGCTATGTCGAGACGCGTTGGCAGCGCGATCTGACCTGGCAAGTCATCGATTCGGCGATCGCCACTACCGAAGACCTCCGCGAGGCGCCGGTCCTTTACATTAGCGGTCAAAAGCATCCTGACTTCACGGACGAGCAGGTGGAGCGACTGCGGCAATACGTCAACCAAGGAGGTTTCATCTTCGCGGAGGCTTGCTGTGACGGAGAAGAATTCGATCGCGGCTTCCGCGAACTGACGAAACGCATGTTTCCCGAGCCGGAATACGCCTTGCATTTGCTGCCTAAGGACCATCCAGCCTACAGCGCCGAAGAGCGCGTCGATGTCAGATACATCGATCCCGAGTTGTATGGCGTCGACGTCGGTTGTCGCACCAGCATCATTTACGCCCCCCATCGGCTGCGTTTGTCGTGCCTTTGGGAACTGTCGCGGCCGGGCCGCGAAGGCAAGCTTCCCGACGAAGTGCAAGGCCCGGTTGAAGCCGGCCGTGCGATTGGCATCAACGTGCTGGCCTATGCCACCAATCGCGAAGTGAAATACAAGCTGGAGATCGACCA
>JAICIG010000014.1 GCA_025924495.1 Pirellulales bacterium
CGAAGGAATGACTTGGGAGCGATCGCCCGTTGAAAAGAACGATCGCAACTTCCCGCCGCGACGACGACCGAGACGAATCCAATTCAGCAACGAGCTCCAAAGGATCGACGACTAAGTCAACAGGCAGTAACGCCAAGCGCTATCCTTACGCAAATCGCCCGATGGAAACCGCACTCGCTTGACAAACTCTTTCAGGAAGGGTCCGGCGCACCCCATGACGAAACTGCACGAACGCAATTGGTCGGATTTATTCGCTGAAGGTGAAATTCCTGATCATCGCTGGCTTTTGGCGATTAGCGGTTCGATCTGGCGCATAAATACGAAGGCCGTGCCTGGGAAAACAACGAGCATCGAGAGGCAATCTGCCCGGGATGGCAGCGTATTCCATCACCGAAGGAGAACCCGTAGGCAGCCGGTCCCGAGCGCTCGCCCGAATACATCAACCCTGACGGCCCCAATGCCGACAGGATGTCACGTTTGATCGGGAAAGAAGTTTGCGGGAACCCACTGGCCTGAATGTCGCTGCAAAAATGGCCCACTAGGTGTTACCGAAACTGTTACCAGAATGCCGTTTTGTCCGCATTTGTGCGGGTGGGATTACTGTGAAAAAACCCGAGGAAAACGCACAATTGCAGCTCAACTGCAGATCAAGCGAACCGTTTTTTGTGACTCTTAATCAGAGGGTTCTGGGTTCGAGTCCCAGGGGGGGCACTCCAGGAAGCCGTGACTGTGCTAGCAGTTACGGCTTTCGGCGTTTTCGGTCGTCGGCCGAATTCTTGGCCTGCTATTACAGCAAAACGGTTAGGCCGAGTGCAGCTCATCCTCGATCGTTCTCTGTGCCCCGCATCACCCCCTTCTCTTGCCACAAACCTCGCAGGCCTTATACTTTGCGTGCCGTGTCGTCGGCTTGGTCCCTCCCGCGGAGAGGAGCACGCCGTTAGAGGTTTGATCCGGGCGTCCTTTGTATCGATGCCAACTTCGGCGACAGACGGCGGATGATTGAGATGAGACCTGGAGCATCATGCTGAAAGTCAAGCTGCCTGACGGGAGCGTTCGCGAATATTCCGAGTCGGTCCGGGTGATTGACATCGCCCAAGAGATCGGCCCGCGGCTGGCCAAAGCAACGGTGGCCGCCATCGTCGATGGACGTACGGTCGGAATCGACTACCAATTGCCGAGCGGCGGCGAAATCTCGTTGCGGCTGTTGACCAAGAAAGATCCCGAAGCCTTGGGCGTCATGCGACACTCGTGCGCGCATGTCATGGCCCGGGCGGTGATGCGGTTGTTCAAAGGCGCCGAGCTGGCCTTTGGGCCGACGATCGACCATGGCTTTTATTACGACATCGGCGGGCTGGACCGTTCGCTGAGCGAGTCGGATTTTCCCGCGATCGAAGCCGAGATGGCCAAGATCGTCAAGGCCGACGAGCCGTTCGAGCGTCTTGTCGAACCTCGCGACAAAGCAGTTGCCATCTGCCGCGACTTGGATCAGCCGCTCAAGGTCGAGCACATCCAAACCGGCCTGGCCGATCAATCGACGTTGTCGTTCTACCGACAGGGGGAATTCATCGATTTGTGCCGCGGGCCTCACGTGCCTAGCGCCGGTTACATCGGCGACTTCAAGCTGCTTTCGGTGGCGGGAGCTTACTGGAAGGGGGATGCTTCGCGGCAACAGTTGCAGCGGTTGTACGGCACCGCCTGGTTTAGCAAGCAAGAGTTGGAAGATTATTTGCGAACGGTCGAGGAAGCCAAGCGTCGCGATCACCGCGTCCTCGGCCGCCAGTTGGAATTGTTCGCCACTAGCAATTTAGTGGGCCCAGGCTTAATTCTGTGGCTGCCGAAAGGAGCGATCGTTCGGGGATTGTTGGAGGCGTTCGTTCGCGAAGAGTTATTCAAACGTGGTTATGAGCCGGTTTATACGCCGAACATCGGCCGCGTGGAAATGTACGAGACGAGCGGCCATTTTCCCTATTATCGCGATTCGCAGTTCATGCCTATCTTCGGCCACGATGCGGGCCAGGTGATCGACTTCCTGATCCGAAAGCTCGACCAGGGCGATAAGTCGACCGAGCACGATCTGACGCCCGAAGGCGAGGCGAAGTTAATTGAAGCGGCGCGTCTGGCAGGTTTCGACGCGAGCTACAATCCGGCCGATCCTGTGGAGACGAAGCTCGCGGCGCTAAAGACTTGGAGTCGGCAGCAGGAGCGATACTTGCTCAAGCCGATGAACTGCCCGCATCACATCATGATCTACAAGTCGAAGCCGCGCAGCTACCGCGATTTGCCAGTGCGGCTGGCGGAATTCGGCACCGTTTATCGCTACGAGCAATCGGGCGAATTGGGCGGCATGACGCGCGTCCGTGGTTTCACCCAGGACGACGCGCACTTGTTCTGCACAGAAGACCAGGTGGCCGACGAATTCCGCGGCTGTCTGGAAATGACTCAACACGTTCTCACCGTGCTCGGCTTGACGAACTACCGCGTGCGGCTAGGTTTTCGCGATCCGAACAGCGACAAATATGTGGGCAGCGATGAAAGCTGGAGCCGGGCGGAAAAGTCGCTCGAAGAAGTCTGCCGCAGCATGAACTTGCCGCAGATGGATATCGAGCGCGGCGAGGCCGCGTTCTATGGCCCCAAGGCGGATTTCGTGGTGGCCGACTGCTTGGGCCGCGAGTGGCAATTGGGCACCGTGCAACTCGATTACAATCTGCCCAGCGCCGACCGCTTCGGCTTAGAATATATCGGCGCCGATAATACGCCTCACCGTCCGGTGATGATCCATCGGGCTCCGCTGGGCTCGCTGGAGCGGTTTATCGGCGTGCTGATCGAGCACTTCGCCGGCGCCTTTCCGTTGTGGCTAGCGCCTGAACAGGTGCGCGTGCTCATTGTCAGCGAAAAGTCGGAGCAATACGCCCGCGGCGTCGAGGCTCAATTAAAGGCGTCCGGTTTCCGAGTAACGGGCGATTATCGCTCGGAGAAGCTCGGGGCGAAAATCCGCGATGCGCAGTTGAAGCTCGTGCCGTACATGTTTGTAATCGGCGAGAAGGATATGGCGAACGGAACAGTTTCGGTTCGCGACCGGATCGAAGGGGACTTGGGCGCCATGCCGCTCGCCACGGCGATCGCCAAGCTGCAAGCGGAGGTGGAGGCCAAGACGATCCGTCAATCGGCTCCGCCGCCAAATGCCGGCCTGGCGGCTGGCGGCAGCCAGGCGAACGAATACTGAGCCGGCGAGATTTTGCAGGCCGAGTCCCGCCGGCCTTGCACAGGTAAGGAAAATGATTGACGGGCGGTATGCGGGATGCTGATACTGGCGTGTTCCGCAGCGTCACCATTGCAGCGACAGCAGTCTGGGGCTTAACCCGTTACTTAGTTTTTTGGAGGATGACAGCGATCGAACGGTCACAGAGGATCAACGAACAGATCCGCATCACACCGGTCCGCGTTATTTCCGCGGAAGGAGAACAACTAGGAATCATGCCCACCGAACAGGCCTTGACCGCTGCGCGCGAGGCCGATTTGGACTTGGTCGAGGTGGCGCCGAATGAGCGGCCGCCCGTTTGCCGCATCATGGACTTCGGCAAGTTTAAGTACCAGCAAAAGAAGCGACAGCACAAAACGCACACGCACCAGACGAAGATCAAGGAAATTCGCGTGCGCCCGAAGACGGGCGACCATGACATCGAGGTCAAGGTCAACCATGCTCGCGAATTCCTGCTGCACAAAGACAAGGTCATCGTTTCGGTCGTCTTTCGCGGCCGCGAGTTGGCTCACATCGAAGAAGGCCAGCGCGTCATCAAGCAGGTGATTCAAAGCCTGGAGGACGTGGGCAAGGTCGAGGCTGCGCCCAGTCAGCAAGGCAAACGCATCACCGCGGTGCTAGCGCCCAAGTAGCGTACGGACGCACTAGCGTACCTGACTAAACATCGACGAATGCTGAACGAGCAATCGTTGAGCATTGCTGCGCGCGTCGGATGCGTGGCAAGTCCCGGCGTCGCCTGTTTCCCCCAGCAGACTGCGCGGTTTTCCTGCGAAACCTTGCGGCGCCTAAGACCGAGCGAAGACTTTTTTTCGCTTTCTGAGGCTTGGCAAGCATCGGCAGTGATTGGCGGCGGCGCCTCTTGTACCGCCACAGGGTTATTTGCGACCGCCGCAGCCTGATCCCGGAAGTGATCAGTCGGCAAGCAGTGCGGTCTGGGTACGCGCACAACTGAGGATCATCGGCCGCTAGCCGTCCATATCGCAGTTGCTTGATTCTTCGTACCTCCTCTGATTCGCGGGCCTTTCCAGGCATCGACGCCGGCCGATTTTACCCAGTTGCAGGCGAAACAGCCGGAATTTGTCAGACAAGACAATGCCCGTTTGAAGAGGTCTGTGCGCAAGGCATCCACTGCAGGATGCTGGCGCGCCGTTTTGGCATAGTTGTTGCTTTTACCCATTTTCGCTTTGTCCGCCATTTGCTGGAAAGCGAGCGAGGCCAGAGCTTAGGTATTTCAGGGCGTAAATCACAGAAGGAGATGAGTCATGCGAAATTGGTTGATCGCTTCGGCAGTATTGTCTTTGGGCCTCGTCGGCCCAGCATGGTCGGTCTATGGCGCCGATACGAAGGTGAAGAAAACCGAAAGCGACGCGGTGCTGCGCGCGAAGGATATTGTGGGCATGAACGTGCGCAACGCGCAAGGCGAGAAACTCGGCGACGTCAAAGATTTGATGGTCGATTTCGAGCACCCTGCCCGCATTCGCTACGCGGCGCTCGACTACGGCGGATTCTTGGGCATTGGCGACAAGTTGTTCGCGGTGCCGTGGCAATCCATGAAGCTGCGACATGACGCTGACAACAATCAGCGGATGTTCCTGGAACTGGATGCCGACAAAGACAGCCTGAAGAATGCTCCGGGCTTCGACAAAGATCACTGGCCAAATTTCGCCGATAATCACTGGGCTGACGAGGTGCACAAGCACTATCGCGTGCACGCGGAAAATGCGAACGTTGACGTCGATGTGAAGAAGGCGCCCGCCAGGAGCGACAAGAACGTCGCCACGGCTCTGCTGCGTCGCGTCAGCAAGATCCAGGGCATTGAGGTCAAGAACGAGGAAAACCAGAAAATCGGCAAGGTCGAAGATCTGGTCATGAATGCGAACAACGGTTCGGTTCGCTATGTCGCCCTCTCGTTCGGCGGCTTCCTGGGCATTGGCGACAAGTTGTTTGCCGTGCCGTGGGACGCTGTCCGTCTCGAGTACGACGCCAAAGACAAGAAGGATTGTCTGATTTTCGACGTGACCAAAGAGTCGCTCTCGAATGCGCCGGGCTTCGATAAGGATCACTGGCCGAATTTTGCCGATCCGAAGTGGAGCGCCGAGGTCGAGAAGCATTACCAGCCGAATATCGACAAGGCCGCGTCGCGCGCTAAGCAACGTCGCGGCTAAGTAGTCCAGGAGGGACGCCCTGTCGGCGCCCGCCGGTGCGGAGGACCTAGCGTCCGATCCAGCCGAGCGGGCGCCGATTTTTTATGCGCGCACATCGGGCTCCGATAGATCAAGCGCAGAGGGGAAGCCGGCTGTAAACGCTGACGGCTGGGTCGGCAGTCGTCCGCGCCACGCAACGTTTCCTGCTCTCTGCAGGCTTGCTCATGCCAGCAGTTTTTGCACGAGCTCGCCGTGCACGTCGGTCAGGCGGAAATCGCGGCCTTGAAAGCGGTAGGTCAGTTTCGTGTGGTCGAAGCCTAAGAGGTGCAAGAGCGTGGCGTGCAGATCGTGAACGTGCACGCGATCCTCGACGGCGTTGAAGCCTAGTTCGTCGCTTGCGCCGAGCGTGATGCCGCGTTTGATGCCGCCGCCGGCCAGCCACATGGTGAAGGCGTTGGGGTGGTGGTCGCGTCCGTCGTTGCCCCCTTGCACCATCGGCGTGCGGCCGAACTCGCCGCCCCAAATCACCAACGTATCATCCAGCATACCCCGGCCTTTGAGATCCTTGATCAGCGCTGCGCAAGCCTGGTCGGTGTCTTTGCAGTTCTTTTTCAGGTCGCTCACCAAGTTGCCGTGCTGGTCCCACGCTTCGTGGAAGAGCTGCACGAATCGCACGCCGCGTTCCGCCAATCGGCGGGCCAACAGGCAGTTATTGGCAAACGAAGGCTTGCCTGGTTCGGCGCCGTACAGATCGAGGATGTGCTGCGGCTCCTGAGACAGATCCATCAGTTCGGGCGCGCTGGCTTGCATGCGGAAGGCCATCTCGAACGAGTTGATCCGCGTGGCGATTTCAGGATCGCCAACCGTTTCCAGCCGGCGCCGGTTCAGTCGCTGGATGGACGCAAGCGAATCGGATTGCAATTGGTGGTCCACGCCGGGCGGATTCGAGAGATACAGCACCGGATCGCCGCTGCCGCGGAATTGCACGCCTTGATGCAAGGTCGGCAAAAAGCCGCTGCCCCAGTTCGAATTGCCGCCGCTGGGGCCTTTCTTGCCCGAGCTGAACACGACGAAGCCGGGCAAATCCTGCGATTCGCTTCCCAGTCCATAGGTGACCCAGGCGCCCATGCTCGGCCGGCCGAATTGTTGGGCGCCAGTGTTCATCATGATCTGTCCCGGCGCGTGGTTGAACGCATCGGTGTCGAGCGAACGAACAATGGCGATGTCATCCACGGCGGTCGCCAAATGCGGCAGCAGTTCGGACAATTCGGCGCCGCATTGGCCGTGGCGCGAGAATTTGAATTTGGGCCCCAGCAGCTTCGAGTTAGGATTGATGAACGCGGCCCGATAGCCTTTGAGCAACTCCGGCGGCGGAAGCGTGCCATCGAACTTGGCAAGTTGCGGCTTATTGTCGAACAATTCCAAATGACTCGGCGCCCCGGCCATAAACAGGTAGATGACGCGCTTGGCCTTCGGTGCAAAGTGAGGCTTTTTAGGCGCCAGCGGGTTGTGCGAAGCGTCGTCTCCGGCCATCGCCGCGCGCCCGCCTAACATTTGCCCCAGGGCCATGCCCGCCAGCCCCATCCCGCACTCTTGCAGGAACCAGCGGCGCGCCACAGCCTTCGGGTCGGCGTTTCGATAGAGATGCGACTGGCAGTTCATGACGGCCTATTCCTTGGTGATCGTTTCATCCAAATTTAAAATCACCCGCGCCACCATCGTCCAGGCGGCGAGTTGGGTGGGAGTGGCGCCGGCAGGCAGTTGCGGCGGTCGCTCCGGCTTGCTGTAAGCGACGGTTTGCGGATTCGTCCAGCCTTCGGCGAAGTGTTTGGCTTCGCGCGCTAGCAGATCGAGCAGCTCCTTTCGCTCGGCATCGTCCGGCGAGCGTGCCAGGCAGCGACGAAAGGCGTATGTGACGCGCGACTGGTCGTCGGCGCCTCCTTCTCGCAGCGTGCGCAACGCCAGGGCCTGGGCGCATTCCACGAACAACGGTTCGTTGAGCGTCACCAGGGCCTGCAGCGGCGTGTTGGATCGGGCCCGACGCACGCAGGAGAAGTCGCCATTGGGGGCGTCGAAGGTTTGCAAAGCCGGGTAGGGAACGGAGCGGTAGCGGAACGTATAGAGGGCGCGTCGATAGCGGTCTTCGCCTTTGGCTTCTTGCCAAACCTTCGGCCCGTAACTCACCGGCGGCAGAAACAAGAAGTCGGGCGCCGGCGGAAACAAGCTCGGTCCGCCCAACTTGGGCGACAACAGGCCGCTGGCGGCCAGCGCCGTGTCTCGCACCACTTCCGCCTCGACGCGGAACCGCGGGCCGCGCGCCAGCAAGCGATTATAAGGATCGCGCGCCGATTGCTCGGGCGTCAGGCGAGATGCCTGGCGGTAGGTCGCGGACGTTGCGATCAATCGATGCAACGTTTTCAAGCTCCAGCCGCGATCCATGAATTCGACCGCGAGCCAGTCGAGCAACTCGGGATGCGACGGCGCCTCGCTTTGCACGCCGAGATCTTCGCTGGTGCTGACAAGCCCGATGCCAAAGTAGGCCTGCCAGACTCGATTCACGATCGACCGCGCTGTGGTCGGCGAACGGCGATCGACCAGCCAGCGTGCGAAGGTCAAACGATTCAGTTCGGCGCCTTCCGGCAATGGATGCAGGAAGGAAGGCACCCCCGGCTCGACGGCCCGGCCCGGCTTGAGGAAATCGCCTCGCTGCAAAACATGAGTTTCGCGCGGTATCTCACGGGCCTGCAGCACCAACTGCGAAGACCCTTCGGGGTGGCCGCGCCAAAGGCCCTCGATCGCCGCGTTCTCCGCTTGCCACTCGGGCGCGGTCGTGCGCCAGTAAGAGAAGACTACGGCGGTTTGTGCCGGAGTTCGCTGCTCGCGAGGAATCGCGATTATTTCGCGCACGGCGGCGGGCAGCGGATCGGCGACGCAATCGGCGCGCGAGGCGACTGACAGCCGAAAGCGGCCTAAATTGTTGTTCTGATTGTCGTCGCTGTTCCACCCGCCATGGAACTGCTTGAGGTACAAGTTCAACACGGTTCCGCCATCGTTCGAGATCGGCGTCTCGGCCGCGAACACTGCCTTGCGCGGCTGATTGCGTCGCCCCGGCCCAGCGTTGATGCCCCACGCCGTTTCGTCTTTGCCATCCGTGGCGAAGACGGCCGGGCCCGTTACTCGCGGCTTGCCGCTGCGATCGTCGAACGCCGCTTCCAGCGGAGTTTCCGGCAGTTCGATGTCGGAAGTCGCCTTGACCAGCTTGACTTTCGTCGGCTTATCCGGCTGCGCGGCCGGCGCGGCCTCCACCTCGAACTCCGTCAAGGCACACGTTCCATAGATCGATCGCCCCGGTCCGCCCAGCGGCAGATCGGCGTGGTTCAGCAATTCCAGCCGGAAGGCTACGATGTTTTGCACGTCGACCTTGGCCGTAAACTTGATGCGGTGCTTCGTCGGCGCGTAACCCTGTGCCAGAATGGAACCATCCTCCAGCGGAAAGTATTTCTCGCCGCCGTCGGGAATTCCTTCCGCCGCGAACCGCACCACGGTCCATTCTGGCTGGTCGCCGCGCACGTGCTTTTCCCATTGCGCCATCCGCTCCTGCCAGTCGGAATGCCGATGCTGCAGGTCGGCTTCGATTTGTTGAATGCGGCGAAAAATTTCGCTGCGGGCCATTTGGTCCTGAGGCGCGTAGATGGCGATGTTCGCTTCGTGCGCGTTGTTCAGGAACGCGAACATCCGATAGTACTCTTCCTGCGTCAGCGGATCGTACTTGTGGTTGTGGCACTGCGCGCACTGGATCGTCAGCCCGAGCACGCTCTTGCCGACGGCGTCCATGCGATCGAACATGGCTTCCATGCGAAATTGTTCCGGATCGACGCCCCCTTCCTCATTAATCATCGAGTTGCGCAAGAAGCCCGTCGCCGCGCGCTCGTTTTGGCCGGCATTGGGCAACAGATCGCCGGCAATTTGCTGAACAACGAACTGATCGTAGGGCAAGTCGCGGTTCAGCGCGTCGACGACCCAATCGCGATAGGCCCACACTTGGCGCAATTTGTCTTTTTCATAACCGTCGGAATCGGCATAGCGGGCTGCGTCAAGCCAGTGGCGTCCCCAGCGTTCGCCATAGTGGGGCGACTTCAGCAAGCGGTCGACTTGCTTCTCATACGCATCGGTACTGTCATCGGCCAGGAACGCGTCAACCTCGGCGATCGTCGGCGGCAAGCCGATCAAGTCGAGACTCAGCCTTCGCAATAGCGTGACTTTGTCCGCTTCAGCCGAAGGCTTTACCCTAGGTTGCTCTCGCTCCAGTCGGGAGAGTACAAAACGATCGATCGAGTTACGCACCCACGCCATGTCGCCGACGGCAGGCTCAGCCGGACGCTGCGGCGCTTTAAACGACCAATGCTTGCGCTTGTCGGCGGCCGCCGCGGCCGAACCATCGTCGGGCCAGGCGGCGCCGTGATCGATCCAGGTTCTGAGCAGTCCAATCTGCTCCGCCGAGAGTCGCTCGCCCTTAGGCGGCATCATCGAATCGGGGTCGGTGCTAGCGACTCGCAGAATCAAGTCGCTCTTGGCGCTCTCGCCTTTGATGATCGCCGGACCATTAAACCCGCCGCGCAGGGCAGGTTCGCGAGCATCGAGCCTCAGCTCCGCTTCCTGCTTCTTCGGCCCGTGGCAGGCGTAACAGTGCTGCTCGAAGATGGGCCGGATGTCTTTCGCATAGTCAACTGGCCGATCGGCTGCCATTGCCGAATTGGAAAAGGCCAGGAACGCGAACATGACGCAAGGCGTCGGCAGAAGCTGAGGTAATCTGCGCATGAGAACAATCCGTCCAACTTGAAACATATAAGTTCCAAGTTAGGCGGCCACAACGGCTGACGCAAGTTTCCCCGAATGGGCGGGCTGCAAAAAACCGGCATTTTGAACAGAAGGAAACAAAGAAAACGAAGGAAGGATTTTGGATTCTTCGATCGAGGCCGCTTCTCCTCGTATTTAGCCTGCTTCGTTTCGTTTACCTTCGGTTCAATCGAGATTTGCACCTGGGAGAACCATTCTCGACACGCCATCCACGAGCTTCATTTCGCGAAAGTTGAATACCAGCCCGAGCGGCACGTTGAGCAGTTTCATATAGCTCAACAACTGAGCCTTATGGATCGGCAAGACTTGCTCAACGGCCTTGATTTCCAACAGAAGTACGGCGTCAACGAGCAGGTCGAATTTCAAAGTCTCAGTAAACGTCCAGTCTTTATAGGCGATCCGCACCTTTTCTTGGTTGACGACAGGAATGCCACGAAGTTCAAACTCTCGCAGCAGGCATTTCTCGTAGATGCTCTCAAGCAATCCTGGACCCAAGATACGGTGCACTTCGACGGCTGCTCCAATCGCCTCGCGGGTCAGCCGGTCCGCCTTCTGAAATGCCGGATGCATGACATGTGGCCCCATTCTTGTTCTCTTGAACAAAAGGCAACGAAGGAAACAAAGGGAGGAAATCAAATGGTCGGGGAAGCTTCCGTGCCACGACTTCCGCACTTCGTTTCCTTCTGTTCAATTTGTATTCGTGGGCTTCGGTTCGAGCCATGATTCGTTGGCATAGCCTAATGCCGCGCTCGCAGGCCGAGAATCAGTTCGACTTCGCCTACCGGACTGTTAAGCCGGCTGGCGATGGCAGCGCTGCTGTGCCCTGCGTCGGCGAGGGCGTAGATTTCTTCATGACGCCTTGAGGCGGCCGTGGTTTTGGCGGGGGCCGTTGCGACAGCAGCGGCCGACATTGTTGGGCCTGGCCTAGGCGCGGGCTGATGCGATTGCACGTGGGATAGCTTCGAGATCGCGATGGACGGCTCTTTCTCGACCGTGCCGCTGCGCTCAAGCCATTCGCCGACGCTTTGCAGTCGGGCGATGCGATCGTCTGCGTCGCGAATCAATTGATCCAGCAGGCTGAGCTTGCTGTCGATGCGAGCCGTGATTTCGCGAGCCGTCTCGTGCATCTGAACTTCCCAGCGCTCGAATTCCGTCGCTCGTTTGAGCGGCGGATTCGGCGCCCGCACGTCGGTTGACTTAGCATCGCGCGCGGTTTGCCGGATCCGCCGCTGTGAACGCATTAGCAATACAGCGCACGCTATCGCCAGGCCGATCAGGAACAGAACATTCGGCTTTTGGATTTCAGCCAGCAGCCACATCCGCGCCTCCTTGCACGATTCGCGAGTTATTTCTTGTTCGCAAATGCCTTTTGCGCCGCTTCGTAAACATCCTTCAGCGGCAGCCCGCGTTCGTTCGCCACACGACTGCACGAATCGAATTCAGGCGAAAAGCTCGGTTCCTGTCCGGCTATCCAACCGAGCTTGCCCTCGATCGGTCCATACTCTGTTTCGACCTGGTGCGCGGTGCGCTCCAGCTTATGGCGGCTGACGGGCCAGCGCCGCACGCCGAGCGTGCCCGTCTCGCGGAACAGGATCTTTTCGACTTTCTCGATCTGGGCCGGCTGGCAGAGCACGGTCAACGTGACGCCGGGCCGGTTCTTTTTCATGTGAATGGCGGTGGTATAGACGTCGAGTGCGCCGGCCTCCCAGAGCTTCGTGGTGGCATAACCGATGACTTCGCCCGACACATCATCGAGATTCGTTTCGACAACCCACACCTGATCGGCCTGCATGGCTTCGACCGATTCGCCAACGAACAATCGCACCAGATTGGCCTGCTCGGCAAGCTCGCGCGTGCCGGCGCCGTAGCCGATTCGTTCGACCTTCATGGCCGGCAGCGGGCCGAAATGGTCGACCAAGGTCGCTACGATCGCGGCGCCAGTTGGCGTGGTCAATTCGGCGTCAACATTTGATTCCGCCAGCGGCACGCCCTTGAGCAGCTCGGCCGTGGCCGGCGCCGGAATGCTGCACAGTCCGTGGGCGATTTTCACCGTGCCCCGGCCTGTGGGAATCGGAGAGCAGGCGATCCGGTCGACGCCCAGCAGATCCCAGCCGATCGCCGCGCCGACGATATCGGCGATGGAATCAATCGCTCCGACTTCATGGAAATGGACTTTGCGAATCGTCGTACCGTGGACCTTGGCCTCCGCCTCGCCCAGCTTGGTGAAGATTCGCTTGGCCAGATCTTTTTGCGGAGCGGTCAACTGGCTCGCATCGATGAGGTCGGTAATGTGGTGCAAATGGCGATGGGCATGTTCCGGCTGATGCTCGACCGTAATATGGGTGGCGCGGAAGCCTTTGCGTTTGACTTCGTTAGCAACCAGTCGGACGCCCGCCAGGCCGAGCGAATCGATGCCGGCGCTGATCGCCGCAAGCTCGACGCCCGCATCGACTAACGCTCCCAGGGTCATGTCGCCGCTAATTCCGCTCAAACAATCGAGGTAAGCAATCTTCACGGTAGGTAGGGCCTTCACGCGTTATAAGATGGGCCGAATTCTAGAGTTGCTGCTGCAGCAGGCAAGGTCAATTGGCTCGACCGCATTGCCTGCCGTCTCTAGTCCCCTGACTTCTGCCAGCTCGCCCATTCTTACAGGCGGGTGCGTATTTCTGAAGCCCCGCAATGTTCTTTCAACCTGAAAACGCTGCTTTTGGACCTCGAGCAGGAGGTTTCGAGCTCGTTTTCTTGCCGCCGTTGACCGCGAGCGAACCCGCATCTAAAGTACCGCCCCTTCGACCTTTACCCTGACCGGTTATATTGATGAGCTTGGCCTCGCAAGAACCTGCCGTTTGCCAATCCAGGGCCCCTTGGGGGGCGTTGCCGCCTCGCCTGCGCGTGCTGTACATCGCTTGTTCGCGGCGAACTGGCGCCTGGCTGGCGGAGGCGTTTGCAGCGGACCGCGCGGCGCGAATTGAGCTCGAAGAGACGGTCGGAGCCGCGGCCGGTTTGACCCGTCTGCGCGAGGATTCCTACGACGCGGTCCTCATCAGCCACGCGGAAGGCGAACTCGACGCGCTAGAACTGATCGAAGGTTTGAGAGCAGGCGGTGCGGAAGAACCGGCAATCGTCCTGGGATCGGCGAGCGAGGAGCAACTTTCCGCGCTGTGTTATGAGGTTGGCGCTGATGCCTATGTTTGCGTCGAAGCCACAACCACGCGCTCCTTGATCTGGATTATCGCCCGGGCTATCGAACGCCATCAGTTAATCCGAGAGAACCGGCGGCTTGCCCAGGCCGAGCGAAATCGTCTGCGGTTGGAACATAGCGAGGCCGAGCGGCTTCTCGAGCAGCAGCGGGCATTGATTCGCGAATTGGAGCAGTTGCACGGTTGCACCCTTGCCTCGGCTGCAATCGAGCAAGCTGCGACCGACGAATATCCAGCCTTATCAGCACGGCTCGCCGCTGCGACCAATTCACAGTCCGAAGCGTTCGATAGTCAATATCGGGAGTTGCTGAGGGCCTATGTAATTATGGGGTCGGGTAATCTGGCTGCCGAGATGCGAACGTTTGCCGACTCGCTTGCCGCCGCCGGCGTTTCAGCCCGACAGGCGATCGCCCTTCACGTGCGGGTGTTGGAAGAGATTGTCCGCGGCTTGGGCAACCGCAGCGCCCGTCATGTGATGACGCGAGCCGATCTCCTGGTGCTCGAAGTCATTGTCCATTTGGCCGAGGGGTATCGCCAGCGCCTTGAGGGATGTCCCCCGCAGCCCGATTCCGGCGAGTCGTTCGGGCTGGTCGCCTGATTGCGGGGACCAGGCGACCGCCTTCCGCCCGACGTGCTATTATGGCCGCATTGCAATAGTTTGGGGCGGCATGCGACCGGTGGAACCGAGAATTTGTCAAACCGGCACCGAAAGAGCGACCGTGATGAGCGACCACGAAACGACCCTGGCGGAGCTGCGCGAATTGGTCCGACGATTTGTCGATGCACGCGATTGGCGACAGTTTCATACGCCCAAGAATCTATCGATGTCGCTGGCGATCGAAGCAGCAGAGCTGATGGAGCATTTCCAGTGGCTGACGCCGGAAGAGTCTCGTGCATTGGCCAGTCAACCCGACAAGCTGGCTGAAGCAGGCGAAGAGTTGGCTGATGTCGTCTGTTACGCCTTGGCGCTGGCTAACGAACTGGGGCTCGATGTCTCCGAGACAGTGCGCGCCAAAATGATCAAGAACGCGCAGAAGTATCCCGTGGAACAATACCGCGGCCGCTACGGTCCGGAAGACCGCCGCGCGCAATAAAAAACAAAAGCGGCGGACATCGTTGTCCGCCGCTTGCATGAGATCGGTCTCTGTCCGGCGAATGGCCTTCAGGCTGCCCTTCGCCGGGTAAGAGGTTACTTCGCCAATTCGTCTTCGATGGCAGAGACGACTTCTTCCGAGTCTGGTTTGACCTTCGGCGAGAACCTGGCGACGATGTTTCCGTTTCGATCAATCAGGAACTTCTCAAAGTTCCAGGTAATGTCGCCGGCAAACTTGGGGTCGGTTTCCTTGGAGGTCAGAAATTTGTAGAGAGGGCATTGGGCTTCCCCCTTGACGACCACCTTGGAGAACATGTCGAATTTGACGCCGTAGTTCTTCTCGCAAAACTCCGAGATCTCCTCGTCGCTGCCCGGCTCCTGGCTGCCGAATTCATTCGCGGGGAAGCCGAGGATCGCCAAGCCCTTGCTGGCATATTTCTCGTGCAACTCTTCCAGTTGTTCGTACTGCGGAGTAAGGCCGCACTGGCTGGCCACATTGACGATTAATACGACCTTGCCCTTGTACTTTGACAGGTCGACTGGCTTTCCGCTTAAGCTCTTCATTTTAAAGTTGAGCGCCGAGGGAGCCTTACTGTCTCCCTTGTCTGCTCCTTGGACAGCGCCGGCGACGCAGCCTGTAGCGACTGCAGCGAGCAAAGAACGAATCCATAGTTGCGTTGTCACGTTGTCCTCCGTTTGGGTTCGAAGCTGTATGGACAGATCAAATCTTTCCTATCCGTCCCCAATAGTCTAGGAGGAAGCTGGCTGACCCGCCAGCTTTTTTTGACAGGCTGAGCCAGAGCAGGCATCTGGATTCAGACGCCAGCAAATACTGCAGGGCGAAAGTGTTTCCGTTGCGGATTGCTAGGCAAGGCTCGCCAAGAATTGGACCGCCTGGGCAAGCTCGCCGAACGGATCTTCCGCTCGCTCGCGCACGACCGTCCAATACCCGCGATAGCCATGCTCTTCGAGCGCTCCGCAAAGAGCTGGAAAATCGGCCGAACCGCGGCCCAACGGCACTTCAATGCCGCGGCCTTGGGCCAGATCGCGGACGCCGTCTTTGGCGCGCACATAGCGAATGTTCGACCCGATCGCTGTGATGGCGTCGAGGGGGGCGAAGCCGTTGATGATCAAGTTGCCGGGGTTCAAGCTGACGGCTAACGAGCCATGCGGCAACGCAGCCAATAAGCGAGCCAGGTCGGCGCCGCTTTCGCTGCCTGTTTCGGCCGTCAACGTTGCGCCGGCGCGTTGCCCGTAGGCTCCTAGATCGGTCAGCGCTTCGATCAGGGTCGACCAGATGGGGCCTTCCGATTTGTCGGGGACGCGGCCGATCTGATTGACTAACAGCGACGCGCCGAGCGAGTAGGCGAAGCTCATAGCCGCCTTGGTGGCCTCGATTCTCCGCTCCAAGTCTTCCGCCGTGTCGTAGCCGCGGCGCGTGCGGAAGGCCACGGCGGCGACGCGCAGTTCCAGGTCGTCCAGCATCTTACGCACCTGGCGGAGGCCGCTTTGCGAGAGTTGCTGCGGATTGATTTCGCCCCGAGCATCCACTTCGACGGCCGAAACGCCCAGGCGCTTGGCCGCCAAAAGCGCTTGCTTGAACGGCAAGCGCAGGCTGCGGAGTTCGACGGCGATTTTAAGTTGCGGCATAGGTTGAGTTTTTCGGTTGTAGCGATGCGGTGCGGCTAAGGTCGAGCGGGCAAGCTCCGCCGGTCGATAACAGTACGTGGGGCATTGCCGGAACTTCCTGCTATTGCGGCCTTATGGCGGAGAGCGCGGCGCTTTTCCGGGCACGCCACCCGTCGCTCGTGCGGAGAATTCGCCGGTCGTCCGTGTTCAAGGTGCCAGCGTCCGCTCATGAATCTGCTGACCGCCACGCTCATTCTAACCGCCTGCTGCCGTATCGCCACCGCCGATGGCCATCTGGACGGGCAAGAATTGTACCGTTGCGGCTTCGAGCAAGACTCTGATCGAGATTACGATGGTTGGCCCGACGGCTGGGCCCGCCAGCGAGGACCGGGTTTTCCGCATTACGTGCGGATCCAAGAAAGCCAGGAGCCTTCGGCCGAAGGCAGCCAGTGCCTGCGAATCGATCTCGACGGCGGAGCGGCCGCCGCGTTCAGTCCGGCGATTCCCATCGACCCGCAGCATGATTACGTGTTGGAAGCCGCCATCAAGCTTGACGGGCTGCGCCACGACGATGGTTTTTTCAGTATTCGCTTTCTTGACGACAAGCGCGCGGTTTTGGAAACCGTCGAATCGACGCGCTACCGCCAGACCGAAGGCTGGACGCGGGTGCGATTCGGGCCATTGCGCAGCACGAGTCAGCAGGCGCGGTACGCCGTGATTGGCGTTCATGTGCAGCCCGGCCAACTTGTTGATCTGAGCGGCAAGGCGCTGTTCGACGATATCTGGTTCGCTCAGATTCCCCGGATGACGCTGGAGACGACGGATCGCCGTTTCGTGCGCGCTGCAGGCGAGCCAGTGACGCTCGAGTGCCGCGTGTCGGGGTGCAGCGAAAAATTGCCGCGCGTGCAATTGGAGATCGACGATGCGCTCGGTCAGCGATTGTTAAAGGCCGACTTTCCCATGGAAGAGTCGATCGAGTCTTCGACCTTAACGACGGCGTCCGACGCGGCGCAAGACGACATGGTAGCGCTGAAAGGCGTTTGGCAGCTGCCCTTGCGAACGCCCGGATATTATCGGGTGCGAGCTACGCTGGCGAGCGGCGGAGGGCTCTTGCACGTGCGAGAGTTGCCGCTGGCGATTATCGCCGACGCCAGCCGTCCCGAGCACGGCGAATTCGGCTGGACTCTACCCGATGGCGAAGGCTCTTTGTCACTGCCGGTGCTAGTGCAACTCGCCGCTCAATCGGGGATTCATTGGCTCAAATTTCCGCTCTGGTACGACGATCGGGATCAGCCGCGAGTCGAGCAGCTGACATGGCTGGCCGACCGCCTGAATTCCCAGGGCATCAGTCTGGTCGGCCTCCTGTTTGATCCGCCCGCGGCGACCAAGCGCGATCTGGGATTGATGCATAATGAGGCGGCGGCGAATCTGTTCGCGCAGCCGCCGGAGCTCTGGTATGCGACGCTCGAGCCGGTGATGGCTCGCATGTCGCTAAAGGTGCATCGCTGGCAACTGGGGCGCGACGATGATTCGAGCTTCGCCGGGCTCAGCGATCCGGTGGCAGTTCTGACGTGCGTCAAGCAGCAACTCGATCGCATCGGCCAGGACGCGCACCTCGGGGTGGGATGGAATTGGATCGACGAAATCCCCTCGGCGAGAAAACCTCCCTGGAGCTTCTTGAGCCGCACTGCGGCTCCTGGGCTGACTGCGGATGAACTTGCGGAATACCTTTCTCCCGGCGTGTCGAATGCGGGGCGGCACGCGCCCACGTGGGTATCGCTGCCGCCGTTATCCGCAGCCCAGTACAGCGTAGAAACGCGCGCAGCCGACTTGATTCAGCGGATGATTTCGGCCAAGGAGCATGGCGTCGAGAAGATCTTCTTTGCCGCAGCGCTGGGCGACGAAGGACTGGTCCGTAAAGACGGTACGCCAACCGAATTGCTGTTGCCTTGGCGGATTACTGCGTTGACGCTGGCCGGCGCGGAGTGCGCGGGTCGCCTTGATCTGCCCGGCGGCAGCGATAGCCGCGTGTTTGTACGAGGGAAAGAAGCCGCCGTGGCGGTTTGGAATGCCGCGCCGACAGAAGAAGTTGTTTTTCTCGGCGAGCACATTCGCCAGATCGATGCGTGGGGCCGCGAACTCAAGACGGAGGCGAGCCGAGATGGTCGCCGCGTGAAGGTCGGACCGCTGCCGACCTTTATCACCGGCGTCGACGAAGCGCTAGCTCGCTGGCAAATCGCGGTTGAACTCGACAAAACGAATCTGCCCAGCGTCTTCGGCACGCCGCATGTGGTGACGCTGAGCGTGAAGAATTACTTCGCTCAGGCGGCTACCGGCAAAGTACGGGTTGTGCCGCCGCCCGGTTGGCATGCCGACCCTGATCGCTTCGAACTGAAGCTGCCCGCGGGCGGTGAAGCGCGTCGAACGTTGCATCTGACATTTCCATCGACGGCCAGTTGCGGCCGCAAGACGATGCGATTCGACTTTGAAACGACGGCTGAGCACTCCTACCGATTTAGCGTTGAGCGCCCGATCGAGTTGGGCATGGGAGACGTCTTCATCAAGATCTATAGCCACGTGAACCAGTCCGGTGAGCTGGAGGTTGAGCAGCGGCTGGTGAACCGCACCAGCGGCGAAGTCAGCTTCCGTTGCCATCTCAGCGCTCCCAATCGGCGCCGAATGCGCACGCAAGCCTTCCGGTTGGCGCCGGGCGAAGACGTGCAAACGTACCGGCTGCCCGATGGCGACGAGTTGGTCGGGGAAACGCTGTCGATTCGCGCCGAAGAAATCGGCGGTGAGCGGCGCATCTTGAACTATGTCTTCGCCGCCGAGCCGTAAGCCGGCGCCGTGCATTAAGTCAGCGAGGACTTATGCAGTTGAGGCCCAGCGGTGGGGGAACTGCATCGCCACCTGCGGCTCGTCGCGGCGCTGAAAAGTCGCCTCGGTCGAACTAGGATCCTCAGGGGATCTGCCACGATTGAAACGAATTGTCCAGCATATAAGTCATTGCCCGGAGAGGCGCTGGCGCCGCTCGTTGACTTGCCGGGGGGGCTGCCTAGAATGGCTTGGATTCCCACCTGTAGCGAACGGATTGGTTTGTCATGTCTCACCGTTTCTTGACGGCGTTGCCCGTCTTCAACGAAGTCCGGCATGTGGCTGACGTTGTCGCCGAAGTGCGCCGCTACAGCCCGGACGTATTGGTGGTCGACGATGGATCGACGGATGGCACGGCCGACGTGCTGGCCGGCATTGAAGGTCTTCACCGAGTGACGCATGGATCGAACCAAGGGTACGGTGCGGCATTGCGCTCGGCGTTTGCGTATGCCCTGCGGGAAAAGTATGAAGTGCTGGTGACCATCGATTGCGACGGCCAGCACGAGCCGAAGCGCATTCCCAGGTTTGTGGCGGCTTGCGCCGGGTGGGATATTGTGTCAGGCAGCCGATACCTCAAGATTTATCCCAGCGATAGCACGCCGCCTGCAGATCGACGTCGCATCAATGAGCAGTTGACCGCCGAAATCAACCGTCGATTGGGGCTGCAACTTACCGATGCCTTCTGCGGGTTTAAGGCGTATCGGGTCGAGACGCTCGCCCAACTGCAATTATCCGAAACGGGTTATGCCATGCCGTTGGAGCTGTGGGTGCAAGCGGCGCGTGCCGGCATGAGAATTCGCGAACTTCCAGTGCCGTTGATTTATCTCGATGAAAAGCGGTCGTTCGGCGGTTCTCTGGACGATGCTCAGGTGCGTTTGAATCACTATTACCAGGTGCTCGATCGCGCCGAAGCGGCGGCGGCACGACTGGCCGGTTCACATCGCCGGCAGACGTGCGGAGAGTGCGCCGGATGAGCCGGCCTTGTCCGGCTTCGTTCGAGTCCGGCGATTCGACGCTTTCGCCGCGATGGTCTAAGCCGTCAATTGCAGTCAACCTGCGCGCTCCGACGGAAGACCGCAGTTGCTTAATTGCGCCTCCGCTCAGCGAGGCTGCCGAGTTGATCGCGGCCGGCTGCCGCGTGCACTGTCAGAGCGGCTATGACGTACAGGGCCGCACGCTGGCTGATCTGGCCGACTGCGGCCGGCGCGAGGTGATTGCGTCGGCGCAGCGCTACACCCGGCGTTATCGCAACGTCGAACCGATCGCCGATTTTAAGCGCGTGCTGCTCGCCGGACATCAGCCGCAGTTATTTCACCCGGGCGTCTGGTTCAAGAATTTCGCGTTGGCCCGCCTCGCTCGCGAACATCAGGCTGTCGCAATCAACCTGGTCATTGATAGCGATACCATCAAAGAGGCGGCGCTGCGAGTGCCGACTGGAACGGTCGACGATCCGATGCGGTTGACGCTTCCCTTCGACGATGCGACGGGCGAAATCCCCTACGAACATCGCGCCCTGCAAAACCGCGAGCGGTTTGCCGCTTTTGGCAATCAAGTGCAGCAGGCCATCGCCTCGCTCGTGCCCGAGCCGTTGATCGGCGAATTCTGGCCGTGGGTCGTGGCGCGCTCTCGCGAAACAGACAATCTGGGCGAATGCCTGTCGCAATCGCGGCATCAACTCGAAGGCGAGTGGGGACTCGAAACCTTAGAACTGCCACAGAGCCAGGTTTGCAATCTTGAAGCGTTTCATTGGTTCACGGCCCACTTATTGGCGCACTTGCCGCGCTTTCAGGAAATTCACAATGAGGCTTTGGGTGAATTTCGCCGCGCGCACCGCTTGCGCAGCCATAATCATCCAGTTCCCGATCTGGCGACCGAGCATGAATGGCTCGAAGCGCCTTTTTGGCTCTGGACGCCCGAGCGGCCTCAACGGCAGAGGATGTTCGTCTGTCAGCGAGGCGACGAAATCGTTATCAGCGATCGGGGCGAGGTCGAAGTGCGTTTGCCCCTTTCAACCAACGGGGACGCAAGTCGCGCCGTCGAAGTGCTGGCGCAACTGCCTCGCCGCGGCATTTGCGTGCGAACGAGGGCTTTGACCACCACAATGTTCGCACGTCTGTTCCTGGGCGAGTTGTTTTTGCATGGGATCGGCGGCGGACTGTACGATCAGCTCACCGACTCGTTGATCCGCCGATTCTTTCAATTCGAGCCGCCGCCCTTCATGGTGTTGTCGGCGACGATGTTATTGCCCATCCCGCGCGAGCGCGTCACGGCGGAAGAAGCGCGTCGGCCCGAGCAGCGGCTGCGCGACATGGCCTATCACGCCGAAAAATATCTCGTACCTCCGGCAGACGGCGATGAGGCCGCCGAGGTCGCGCAATTGGCTGCGACGAAGGCCGGTTGGGTCGCGACCAGGCAGACTCCTGAGAACGCGCGCGAGCGTTGGCGAGCGATTCGCGCGGCGAACGAAGCGCTGTCACCTTGGCTTGAGTCCCAACGCCGCGAAACTTTGCTCGAGCGCGATCGACTCACTCGCAAGCTACGCGCCGAGACAGTGCTTGCCTGGCGAGAGTACGCATTCTGCCTTTATCCGAGGGCGGCTTTGCAGGATTTTTTGCTGGCATTCTGGTCGGGAAAATCCTAGGCTAGGAGCGATGATGGACCGATCGCTTCCACAAGCTGAAGGGATTCACGCTGATGCGAGCAGCACTTCGCGACCTGACGGCGACCGCTATTCCGACTTCCGCCCAGCGTTGCGGCACGGCGCCCAGCTTGCCTTGCGTCTCGGCGAATGAGGCGCTCGCGCGAGTCATTCCGGCGGGCGCCGGCGACCACGCGGCCATTTATCAATTGCTGACCTCCGTGTTCCATGCCCCGTCCCCCGACAGCTTCCACGCCTGGCTGGATGATCCTTTCTATGAGCCGCGGCATCGTCTGCTGGTCAAGCGAGGCGAGCGAGTCGTCTCGCACGTGCATCTGACGGAGCGAACGGCTGCTTTTGGCGCTCTGCGATTGCCCGTCGTCGGGCTCAACTGGCTGGCAACGCTGCCCGAGTTCCGCCGCAGCGGATATGCGGGTCTGCTATTGCAGGCCAGTGATTCCGCCATGCGCCGCAGCGGCTCGGTCCTGGGACTGCTGAGCACGCGGCATCCGCACTTCTTTCGCCGCCATGGTTGGGCCGTGTGCGGCCGCCACAGTCATGCACGAGCCGGCAGCCGCCATCTGCTTGCTCAACTTTCTGCGCGGGGCCAGTTGAATGCCGAGGAATCGCTTAACATCCGTCCTTGGCGTCAAGTCGAGCTTCCCGCCCTGATGCGGATCTACAGCCGCAACCAGGCGCCGGCCTATGGCGGTTACGAGCGCAGCGAAGCTTATTGGCGATGGCTTGTCAGCCGCAAGCATTTCGATCAAATCTATGTGGCGCTCGATGGCCCGGAAAAGTACGAGCTCGATATTGCCGGCACGCCGATTGTTGGCTATGCGATTACCAAAGAGGATCGCGTGCTGGAATTGATGTGCGATCCGAACCATCCTACGGCGGCGGAACAACTTCTAGCTCGCGCCTGCAGCGAAGCAATCGAAAGGGACTTTCATTCGCTGACTCTGCACGCTCCGCCCGTCGATCGGCTGTTCTCCGTGTTCTCTAGCGCCGGCGGCGAGCAATACAGCCATGAACTGCATCAAGGCGAAGTGTTCATGGCCAAGCTGCTCGATCCGCCAGGCTTCTTGCGGGCGCTGCGAGGGGAATTGCATGCCAGGGCCGAAGGCGCCAGGTTTCCTCGGCCATGCGGCCTCGGGTTGCATGTGCATGAAGAGAAACTGCAACTCGCCGCCACGCGGCGCAGCGTCAAGGTTTCATCCGGCAAGTTGGGCCGCAGTTACCTTCGCTTGAACTTACCGGAGTTCACGCGACTGGTGCTCGGCCATCTCGACGTGCAAGAGGCCATCGATTCAGGACGGATTCAGGCGTCGACACGCTACGCGGCTGAAGCGGCACGGGTCTTGTTTCCCAAGTTGCCGCTTTGGAGATCGCCCTTGGACGAACTGACCGGCTGAGCGAATGCTCGTTCCGCGGCGGTTCGATCGACGGCGGCCAGTCTGCCGTACGCTAGCGCCGGTCAGACGATCAGGCCGGACGCGAGCCGCGTGTTTCATCCGCCTCGTCAGCGCGCCGGCCTTCGGCCGCTTCTCGGCGAATCCAGTAACGGTCAGTGCACATCGCGGCGAAAGTGCATGCAGCCAGCAGCGCCAGCTCCAGACCCATTAACTCGGCGCCGTGCCGGTCCAGGTAATTCAACATGGCCGCGCCGGAGGATTGAGCCTCCACATCTTGATCGCGGCGCACTGCTTTGAAGGCCATCACGCCATAGGCGCAGGCGGTGACCGTGAAGGCGATCCCTAAGAGCACCAAGAGCACATAGAACGGATTGATGCCCGACTTCTTCTTGGCCATCGAAGCGACTCGATAAAAAAACCTCGAGGTAACGACTCCCAGCGCCGCTTCGGATTCCACCAAGGAAACCTCACAGCCGTCGACCTCGAGGTCTGCGTCGCACGCAGCGCGAAGCTGCATGCCGACACTTCACACTTTATCCAAACGCTGAAAATGATGCAAGAGTCTCTCGCGCCGCGCGCAATCAAAAACGCAATCGCGCGCCGCGCGCCGAAACAATCTTAGCGAACTTAGCGATCGTATCGCCGCGCGAGCGCTTGCGCAATTTTGAAGAACTCTGCCGCGCGATGTCGATAATCGCGGAACTGATCGTAGCTCGCGCATCCGGGCGACAATGCGATCGAGTCGCCGGCGCGCGAGCGATCGAAACACCATGCAACCGCTTCCGCTAACGTTTCGCAGGCGTGAAAGTCGCCGGCCGTCTCATGCCGCGAGATTAGCGCGGCAAGTTTTTCTCGCACCGCGCCGTAAAACGTCGCGCCGCGCACGCTTCGAGCCAACTTGGCGATCAGTGTGGAATAGTCAACGCCCTTGTCGTAGCCGCCGACGAGAAGCCAGCTCCGATTGCCCAAGGCATCGATTGCGGCCATCACCGACTCGGGAGTCGTCGCCATGGAATCGTTGTAGAACTTTCTTTCGCGCGCTTCGAGCACCAGTTCCAATCGGTGCGGCAACCCGCGAAATTCCGCCAAACCTCGCTCAATTGCCCCCAGCGAGCAGTGCAAACCTGCGGCCGTCGCTGCGGCACAGGCGGCATTGCGTCGATTATGCAGCCCCGGAATCTTGAGGGCCGGAATTCTTTCGTCGTCCAGCGGCTCCAGAAGCTGACCGCGCACGAACGGCGTCCAACGAGCGAGTTCTTGATCGTGCGTGTCGAGCACCGCCAGGCTGTCTGCCGATTGTTCGGCGATCAGTCGCTGCTTGGCCGATATATAGGCGGGCCATGAGCCATGCCAGTCGAGATGATTGGGCGAGCAATTGGTAATAACCGCCGCCTTCGGCAATCGCGTTCCCTTGGCAAGCTGAGCCAACTGGAAGCTGCTCATTTCGAGCACAACCCAGTCGTTCGCCTGCATGCGATCTAACTCGCCGAGCAGACTGGCGCCGATATTGCCGCCCAGCCAGGTGCGTCGGCCGTCGGCAGCAAGGATCGCCGCGATCATCGCCGAGGTCGTCGACTTGCCGTTCGACCCGGTGACGCCCAGGACGTTTGCCGGACAGGCGTTAAGAAAGAGTTCTATTTCGGTCGTAATCGCCGCGCCGGCGGCAGCCGCTATCTCGACCCAACGATTGCCCGGTCGGACGGCCGGATTGATGACGATGACGTCCGCGTCGCGGAAGTCTCGTTCGGAATGTCCGCCGAGTTGATAACGCGCAATTGTCTGATCCTGCAGTTCGGCGAGCGAGTCGGCCAATGCCGCCGTATCCTCCAGATCGGTAACGGTGACGATGGCGCCCTGCTGCGCTAACCAACGGGCCGCTCCAACGCCCCCGCCGTGCCGCCCAAGCCCCATTAAGGTTACGCGTCGACCGCGGACGTCCATGTCGCTCTCTGCCAGAATTAGCAATTAGCTTGGGCTCTCCACCACGCGCGAGCGCCTCAGGCATGTGGCGCGGGTGCGCATTGTGATGAAACAGATTCTGTCAGTTCAATTCTGCCGCCATGCGACGCGCCGAGCGAAGATAGGGCTGCAACGCGTCGACCTGGTCACGCGGGCAGTGAGCAACATAGTTCTCTAACAGAGACATCGCTGCGATCGGTCGCCCGTTGCGCAGATACATCAAACCCAGATCACGTTGCTCATCCAGCACTTCGGGCAGCAATAAGACCAGTCGCTGCTGAACGGGGAGCGCGGCCAACCATTGATTGTCCATGACGTAAGCGGCCTTCAGGTTGCGCAACATTCGAGATCCGATTTCCAACGGGGTCGCCGGACGGAAATGCTCGTCGCCCAGCACGCCTTGCTCTCCCAGCACATCCTCAATGCGGCGTCCACATTCTTCGCGATCGAGCACCAAGCCGCCATGAAAGGGATCGACGTACCATGTCTCGAAATCAGCGCGAGCGCCGACGACGAAATGTCCTGGAGCGGCGACCCCGAAGCAAGCGATGCCGGCTCGAGCAGCCACCGCCATATAGACGACTCCCAGCGAAATCGGGATTCCCAGCCGCCTGGCCAGCACCTCGTTCAGGTAACTGTTGCGAGGATCGTAGTACGCTTCATTGTTGCCTCGAAATCCTGCTTCGACATACAGCAGCCGGCTAAGCATCTCGAGCCGGCCGGAAAGCGAGCCGCCCATCGCATCCAATTCCGCCAGTTGAGCCCGCGCCTGAGCGCCAAGCCGATCGAGCTGAGCAAGACAATCGGCGCGATCCAGCTCAGGATAAGCGTCGGCGGCAAACTCCAGCATCAGCTCGATCAGGTCGACGTCGTGACGCCGTGCGAGGAGCTTATTGAATTCGACATCGCTGGCAAAAGCCGGCGGCATAGGTCACTCGGCCGTCAGGCCGGCTCGCTGTTAGCACCACGCTCGGGAACACCTTGAATTCTATTGCCGCCGGGAATTACGGGCAATCGAACATATCGCCGTCCTATCCGAAGACGTTCGGGCCGGCCAGTGGTCGACGCAATTGCCGCCGTCGACAAGATTTATCGTCGAACTCCAAACTTTCCGGCATGCGCTCGCCGCTCGACAGCCTAGGGCAATCCGGCGTAAAATACGGGTTTGGTCTAGGGTCTCGATCACTCCCAGGGAGCGCTGCTTGTGTCGAAGGGGTTTATCACGCTTCGCGGCGTCGAAGTGCACAATCTCAAGCGGGTCGACCTGGAGTTGCCGCAGCGCCGACTGATTGTGTTTTGCGGCGTCAGCGGCAGCGGCAAGAGCAGCCTCGCGTTCGACACGCTGTATGCCGAGGGGCAACGGCGTTACATCGAGAGTTTTTCGGCCTACACGCGGCAATTCCTCGAACGCTTGGAAAAGCCTGCCGCCGAACGCATCGATGGCATTCCGCCCGCGGTCGCCGTGGCCAACAAGAACCCCAGTCGATCGAGTCGCTCAACCGTCGGCACGGCGACCGAAACAAATGATTACTTGCGGCTGCTGTTCGCCAAGATCGGCCGCGTATTCTGTCTCAAATGCGGCAGAGAAGTTCGACGGGATTCACCGCAGAGCGTGGCTGCCGAACTGACGGGCTTGCCGTCGGGCACGCGATACCTGGTCGCGTTCCCGATTCAATGGAACAACGGCGAAGATCGGCAAAGCCTGGCAGCCAGTTTGCGCGAAGAAGGCTTTGTTCGACTGGTCTATGCGGGACGAATTTTGAATCTTGCCGACGAGATTCCTCGCGACTTGGCTGAGATCGATGGCGAAAGCCCGCTCTATGTCGTGGTCGATCGCCTGGCAGTTGGCTCTGCCAGCGAGGAACGCGTGCGCGACTCGCTGGAGACGGCCTTTGCCAAAGGAGATGGCAAGTGCTCGGTATTCGTGGAACCGGCCGTGATCGGAGAGCCTGCTGAAAGCGCAGAGCTTGATCGTGGAGCAGCTTTCTCTGGCAGGTCGCCGGAGGTGTTGGGACTGGGTAGCAGTTATCTGCTGGATGGTAAAATGTGGCGCCGCATCGGGTTTAGCGCCGCGCTGATGTGCGGCGATTGCCAGCTCGAATATCCGGCGCCCGAACCGCGGCTCTACAGCTTCAACAGCCCGCTGGGCGCGTGCCCGGAGTGCGAAGGCTTCGGCAATGTTATCGATATCGATTTCGATCTGATCGTTCCCGATCCGAGTAAGTCGCTGCGCGAAGGAGCGATTGCGCCGTGGAACAGTCCGGCCTACGCCCACGAGCAGAAAGAACTCTTGGCCCTCGCCGGCGATTATGACTTGCCGGTCGACTCGCCATTTTCGGACCTGACGCCGGAACAGCGCCGATTGATCGTGGAGGGCGTACCGGAGCGAAAATTCGGCGGGCTGAAAGGATTCTTCGCCTGGCTGGAGCGGCGCAAGTACAAGATGCACATCCGCGTGTTCCTCAGTCGCTGGCGGAGCTATCGGCCCTGTCCGGCGTGCGGCGGGACGCGGTTGCGGCCCGAGGCGTTGGCCGCGCAGATAGGCGGCAAAAACATTGCCGAGCTATCCTCGATGAAAATACGAGACGCCGTCGAGTTCTTTCGCGCGCTCGAGTTGAGCGATTGGGACCGCGTCGTCGGCCGCATGATGCTCGAACAGGTCCGCGCTCGGTTGGGTTTTCTGGGGGAGGTCGGCCTAGGTTATCTGACGCTGCATCGCACGCTGCGAACCTTAAGCGGCGGCGAGGCGCAACGAGTTTCGCTCACCTCGGCGTTGGGGTCGAGCCTGGTGAACATGTTGTACGTGCTCGATGAGCCTTCCGTCGGCCTGCACCCGCAAGACACCGACCGCTTGCTGTCGGCAATCAAAGGGCTGCGCAACCGGGGCAATTCGGTGATCGTCGTCGAACATGAAGAAGCGATGATCCGGGCTGCCGATCAGGTGGTCGAAATCGGTCCGGGGGCGGGGGAACGCGGCGGCAAAGTGGTGTTCCAAGGCACGCCCGCCGAGATGGCCGCCTGCCCGACGAGCTTGACCGGAGATTACCTGTCGGGCCGTCGCTCGATTCGCATGCCAACCAAGCGGCGGCAGCCTAACCACGGCTGGATTCGTTTGGCGGGCGCTCGCGGCAATAACTTGCGGAACGTCACCGTCGAATTTCCGCTGGGCGTGCTGTGCGTCGTAACCGGCGTCAGCGGCTCGGGCAAGAGCACGCTCGTCGAAGATACGCTCTATCCTTCGCTATGCCGTCGCTTGCGCAAAGAGGCGCCGAAGCCGTACGATTACGACGATGTGTTTGGCGACGGCCAGATCAATGATGTGATCATGGTCGATCAAAGCCCTATCGGCCGCTCCCCGCGTTCGAATCCGGTGACGTATCTCAAGGTGTTCGACGAAATCCGGGCCGTGTTTGCCGACACTGTCGAGGCGCGGACGCATAATTACACAGCCAGCCACTTTAGCTTTAACGTGGAAGGAGGCCGCTGCAGCGCCTGCGAGGGAGACGGCTATATTGAGATCGACATGCAGTTTCTGGCCGACGTGTACATGAAGTGCGCGCAATGCCAAGGCAGGCGGTATCGCCGCGAGATTCTCGACGTGACTTATCGCGGGAGGAACATCGCCGACGTGCTCGATATGACGGTCCGCGAAGCATTCGCGTTCTTTCGCGGGCAGCCGAAGGTGCAAGCGCGCCTCAAAAAGTTGATCGACGTCGGCCTCGACTATGTACGGCTCGGTCAGCCCGCCAATACGCTCAGCGGGGGCGAGTCGCAACGGCTGAAGTTAGCCAGTTATATGTCGGCCGCCAAACGCGGTCGCAGTCTGTTCATTCTGGACGAACCAACGACCGGCCTGCACTTTTCGGACATCGTTCAACTGTTGGACTGCTTCGAAGCGCTGCTCGCAGTTGGACATTCGCTGATTATTGTCGAACACAACATGCACGTGATCAAAGCCGCTGATTATTTGATCGATCTTGGTCCCGGGGCCGCCGATGAAGGGGGACGAGTCGTTGCTCAAGGCACGCCCGAGATGGTCTCGCGCTGCGCGGCCTCGGTGACAGGCAGGTTTTTGGCGCAAGCTTTGGCCGACGAGTTGCGCGAGCAGTCGGCGTGAGAAATGGGGTTGGAGATTGGAGAGGCGGCGGCAGACCAGCAATGCAAACCGATTGGCTCGAGCGTGTGGAAGTCTTCTTTGGCGACGCCAACAATGCCGAGGCCCGGGTGTATGCGCGCTTGCCGGCCGATGGCGTTCCGCCCTCCGTACGTTTGACGGGGAGCGTAGTCGGGCCGGTTTGCGCCTACGCGCATACGCTGTCGGCCGCGATTCAGCTGACTCCCAAGCGAACTTCGCACGAACAGACGCCAGGCGCTGCGCCGGCGCCTCTGAGCGAAGCCATCATTCCCGATCCTTGCTTCTGGTCCGCGGAGTTGCCGTTTCTCTACCGGGTCGAAGTGGAGCTGCGCCAAGGCGACATATTGTTAGGCGCAACACAGCGAATGCTGGGCATTCGGCCGCTCGGCGCGCAGGGACGACGGCTGATGTTTGAAGGGCGACCTTGGGTAATTCGCGGCGCCGAACGAACGAACCTGCCACAAAGCGAACTCCCCGCGTGGCGAGCCGCCGACTTGGCGATGATGGTTGACGATCCGGATGAAGAACTGTGCAGTGAGGCAAGTCGGCTAGGGATTGTCTTGGCGGCGCGGCTTTGCGGCGCTGCGGAACCTGCCGAGGCCGCAGTCCGGCGTCTCGCGCGTTGGCCGTGCGTAGCACTGGCAATGGCCGACGCCGGCAATCAAATGTCGAAACCGGCGCGAGCCTTCGCACGCAATCTGCTGTTAGCCCAGCAGTTTGGAGGCGACGTTAAAGCAGTGCCTGCTGAGTGGGCCGACGTAGTGGTCTGCATGCACAAAGAGCCACAGTCCCTTGCCCAATGCGCCGCCGGAAGTTCGTTACCGGTGGTTGCCTGGCGCCCGGGACGGCATGACAACCTGGCTTTAGCCCGTCGGGCTTGCGACCAATTGCAACGAGAGCTGGCGCGCTGTGGGGACTTTGCGGGCTATCTCGTCTAGCATAGATGTAATTCGCTGTCTTTCCAGTGCACGAGCCTTCCGCATGACGAATCTTGATCGTTACTCGCGACAAATGCGATTCTCTGGCATCGGCGAAGCCGGTCAGCGAAGTCTGTCGGCCAGCCGAGCGCTGATTTGCGGTTGCGGCGCGTTGGGCTCGGTGCTGGCGAATACGCTCGCCCGCGCGGGTGTAGGAAAGCTGCGCATCGTGGACCGCGATTTTGTCGAGACGAGCAACTTGCAGCGTCAGGTGCTATTCGACGAAGACGACGTCGCAGCGCAGCTGCCCAAGGCGGTGGCCGCTGCCGCTAAATTGCGGCGCATTAATTCGACGATCGAGGTTGAGCCGGTCGTGGCCGACGTCGATCATCGGAACCTGCCCGGCCTGCTCGATGGAATCGACGTGATTCTCGATGGCGCCGACAATTTCGAGACGCGATTTCTGCTCAATGATGCCAGCGTGAAGTTCGGCGTGCCGTGGGTCTATGGCGGCTGCATCGGCGCCGGCGGTCAGACGATGACGATCCTGCCCGGCGAAACGCCCTGTCTGCGTTGTCTGATTCAGGAAGCGCCGCCCGCCGGCGCCACGGAAACGTGCGACACTGCGGGCATTTTGAGTCCGATCATTAATGTTATCGCATCGATCCAGGCGATGGAGGCGCTCAAGATTCTCAGCGGACATCGTGAGGCGATTCAGCGGGCCTTATTGGTCTTCGACCTGTGGGAGAACCGGGTCTTGCCGATGAAAGCCGCCTCGTTGCGCGATAACGCCGATTGTCCGACATGCGGCCGCGGAGAGTTTCCCTGGCTCTCCGGCCAGCGCGGCACGCACACGGCCGTGCTGTGCGGCCGCAATGCGGTGCAGCTGGTGCAACCGGGCGCATCGAGCTTGTCGCTGGAAGCGCTTGCCGAGAAGCTGGCCAGGGTAGGACGCGTGACGCGCAACCCCTTTCTTTTGCGATTGGCGGTCGATGACTACCTGCTGACCGTGTTCCCTGACGGTCGCGCCATCATCAGCGGCACCGACGACATTTCCACTGCTCGTTCCTTGTATGCCAAATACATCGGCAGTTAGCCAACGGTCGAGATCGGTTTATGCGAACGCGACGTTCAGTCGTCAGGAGTCGCGGCGCCGCGATTCGTCTGAACGATCAGGCCGGTAGAAGAAGGCGTCCGTCGCCCTGCGACTCTTCCGCGCGCTCGAGGCTTTGCGCTCTCCGAGATGGAGAAATTCGAGCGTAACGCACATGGCCATAGGGAAGAGGCCCGCCGTGGGCAGCCTGCCTAAACTCCAGTCAGAGGCCGGCAGTCGGTCAACGTGAGCGGCGCTTGTCCATCAGCGTCTGAACGATCCTGGCGATGCAGGCAGAAGCAGCTGCTCTGCACAAACGAGACGCCCAATGATCGCCTAGATCAATCGCCGCCAGGGTTTGCGGCGATTGCAGGGCTAAGTCATTGTCCTGCGCCGACCCTGTGAGTACGCCGATAGGACAGCGATGCGGGCGCAACAATCGTCGGCACGCAACGTGCACTGGATTTGCCAATCCCGGCAAAGACAAGGTTGTCAAAGGAGCACCAGAAGTGCAAAGGAGTGCGCCGGTCGATTGGTGCGCAATGCCGACTCAATGGCGAGGCCGCGTCGGGCACATGGGAAAAGAAGCAAATTTCGAAGACGTGGTGCGCTTAATGTCGCGCCTTAAAGCCCAGGCGAGCGAATCGATTGCCAAATCGAAGAAGCTTATCTCGCTGGCATCGGAAAGATTGGAAAAGTCCCGGCGTCAGCCGGCCGACCCTCGCCGTCCTTAGCCCAGACGCAACAGTCGGCTTCAGTGCTTCGTTTCGCGAATGCGCAGGAACGTAGCGCGTCTAAATAGCGAGTTGGAATGAGAGACGAATCTCTTTGCCGCCGCGCTTCGCGTTTACCAGTTGCGTGCTTCCCCGATCGCGTGCTGAACTAGAATCAGCAGGGCATTCGGGTCGTATGGTTTGCGGACGAAGTACTGACAGCCGGCCGCTCGCGAGCGACGGATAATGTCGGGCCGCTCCATTCCGCTCAGGATAATCACCGGAATCGCACAGGTCTCGCTCGAATCGGCCAACTCCTGGCAGACGGAAAAGCCATCGGCATCGGGCAATCGCAAATCGAGCAGGATCAAGCTCGGCGTTTCCCGTCGCGCGGCGGCCAGACCTTCATCGCCGCTGGTTGCGACCAGAATGTCGTAGCCCTGCCGATGAAGTCGCTGGCGAAGCACGTCGACCATTGCGTCATCGTCGTCGATGATCAAAATGCGCTGCGGCGCCGAGGGAGCAAGAGCCTTCGGCTTCGGTTGTTCCAACAGGTGAGCGTGCATGCAGTTGCACCTCGATCAGTTTCGGTCCGGCGGGTCATAGCGGACCTGTGGGCGGGTATTGGGGCTGCTACGTGCGGCGAGTACGAAAAAATAGACCGCAAATTCGAGTCAGTCAAATTGGGCAGGCTGTTTCGGTCGCAAAAGCTTCGGGAATGGCGGCTTTACAGCCCGCCGGCAGCGATTGTGCCGGCGGTGCGGCCTGTGCGAAAGACGTCCGCTTCAAACCCAGCTATCGCTTCTTCCAATCCACCCCCGATAGCGAAGCGAGCGCCAACTCCAAGGCATGGGTGCCGGCCCGCGCGTGTCCTTGAGCGGCCAGAGCGACATAAAGCTGATGGGCCAGAGCGAGGCCTGGCAATGCGAGGTTCATGCGGCGAGCTTCGCTCAAAGCGATGCCCATGTCTTTAATGAAGTGTTCGACATAGAATCCGGGATCGAAATTGTTGGCAATGATGCGCGGTCCCAAGTTCGCTAACGACCAGCTTCCCGCGGCGCCAGGCGTAACCGACTGCATGACCGTGTTCAGATCGAGTCTCGCGCGGTAGGCGTAGAGCAAGGCCTCACAAACGCCGATCATGTTGGTGGCAATCAGAATCTGATTCGCCATCTTCGTATGGTGCCCGGCGCCGGGGCCGCCCTGATGTACGATTGTCTTGCCCATCGCCTCCCAGCAGGGCGCCAGCGCGTCGACGACTTCTTTCTCGCCGCCGATCATGATCGAAAGTCTCGCTTCGCGGGCGCCGATATCCCCGCCCGAAACCGGAGCATCGACGCTGTATACGCCGCGCTGCTTCGCAGTTTCGGCGATCTCCACCGCGAGGTTCGGCTCGCTGGTCGTCATATCGACGAGAATCGTCCCCGGCTTGCTGCCGGCCAGCGTACCGTCGGGCCCCAAGGTAACATGCCGCACATCGCTCGGATAACCGACAATCGTGAACACGACATCCGCAGCTTCGGCCACCGCTTTGGGCGAGTCAGCCCAGCGCGCACCTTGGCCGATCAGGCCCTCGGTTCTGGAACGTGTGCGGTTGTAAACGGTCATGGCAAAGCCCTTGCCAATCAAGTGGCCGCACATGCTTGCGCCCATGACCCCCGTGCCAATCCAGCCCAGCCGCGTTTTCCCCGGAACCACTTTCGCAATGGCCATGAAACATTTCCTCCGCATATGAATCGTGTGAAAGAACCTTGAGCCGCTCGGCCGGCGAAAGGCGAGGCGGGCAGCGCTTAAGCCTAAGGATTAGCGTTGGCTTCGCAAGCCGGCTTACCAGCGATCGCTCGGCCGCTGCAGAATCTCGTTCAGTACGACAGCCCCGCGCAAGCTTTGCGGCTCGGCGAGCAGGGCGGCAATTGAAGCGGCCGCGCTGGGCGGTTCGACCGGCTCCTGGCCCGACCCGCCAATATCGGCGCTGCGCTGCGCCAAGTGCCCGACCTGATGGTCGAACGTCTGTTGCACGTGCGACTGAAACAAGCGAGCCTCTTGCTCGGTGTGCGTCAACTGACTTGCTCGCTCGCCAAAGGCGCGCGGATCGAGATGCCGCTGCACGTGGGCCGCCACGCCGGCGCCGGTGGGCGGCTCGTCGACGGCTTCCACTTCAACCACTTCGCCGCTGGAAGGCAGCGAACTCAGGCGGCGCTCAGTCAGCGGGCGGCGCACGGGCTGCTGGGGTTCTTCCTCGACGCGCTTCTTGGCGCTGCTGCGCTCGGCGGTGCGGCGCAGAAACTCGGCGACCTCGTCGTTGACTTCTTGCCGACCGGCCGGAGCGCCGGGCGGCCGCGGCCGCATTTCGGGGCGTTGCGGCTTCCGCTGTTGCGCCTTATTGCCAACGAAATGATTAAAGACGTAGATCAAGGCCACGATGATGAAGCCGATGATCTTGAGGATATCGGTTCCGTCGGCGAAAAGCGGGGCAAAACCGGCGATCATTGCTGCGTCCTCGCGATCGGCCGCGGACCGCCGCCGGCGATTGCCGTCCGCATTTCGGTGTCGGCCTGCACGTTCCGCAGCTTGTAATAATCGAGAATGCCCAGACTGCCATGACGGAATGCGTCGGCGATGGCTTTCGGCACTTCGGCTTCGGCTTCGACGACGCGTGCACGACTTTCTTCGATCTGAGCGAGCATCTCTTGCTCGCGCGCCACGGCCATGGCACGTTGTCCTTCGGCTTTCGCTCGCGCGCGGCGCGTGTCGGCCTCGGCTTGATCGGCTTGCAGTCGCGCGCCGATGTTATCGCCCACGTCGATGTCGGCAATGTCGATCGATACGATCTCGAAAGCCGTCTGCGAATCGAGCCGTCGCGCGAGCACGGCCTTGGAAATGCGGTCCGGGTTCTCGAGCACTTCCGTATGCGACTCGGCCGAGCCGATGGCGCTAACGATGCCTTCGCCGACGCGGGCGATGATCGTCTCTTCCGTCGCTCCGCCGATCAATTGATTCAAGTTGGCGCGGACGGTGACGCGCGCTTTGACTTTCAGTTGAATGCCGTTCTTCGCCACCGCATCGAGCGTCTGCCGACCCGAACTGCGTCCCGGACAGTCGATTACCTTGGGATAGACGCTGGTTTGCACCGCTTCCAGCACATTGCGACCGGCCAGATCGATGGCGGTGGCGAGCTTGAAGTCGAGATCGATCGTCTTCGCCTTGTTGGCCGCGATGATGGCCCGGATCACCAGCGGCACGTTGCCGCCGGCAAGATAATGCGCTTCGAGCGCTTTGCTGGTAATGCCTGTGCTCTCCCCCAAGCCTGCCTGCACGGCCATGATCTTGCTGCGTACAATCACCGTCGGGTTCACTTTGCGGAAAGTCATTCCCAGCAGGTCGAAGATGCCGATGCTGGCGCCGGTGCTGACCGACTGAATCCAGAAACGGAAATAACGAGCGAAGATCGCCAGAAAAATCAGCGCCGCCACTAGAATGGCAAACAGCACGATTACCCAGACGATGGTCCCGATGTCGGTTTGTGCGGCAAACAAGTGCATAAGGAGTTCCTCCGTCCGAAATCGTCCTTCGTGGCCCGAGCGTTGTCAAGTCAGAAGTCGTTTATGCCAAGGGATCTTCGAACGGATCGAGCCCTAGCGAGTCGATGGGTTGCGAGAGGGTGTCGTCTGCCGGCCCGGCGTCGGAGGGCCGCTGATCGGTAGGGCGCACGACGACGCGCGTACCGCGCACCTCGACGACTTGCACCCACTGCCCCTTTTCAATGGCCACGCCTTCACTCAGCGCATCGACGCTCAAGCCGTCGATAGTGACGGCCCCGCTGGGCAGCATCAGGCTCTTGGCGACGCCAATTCGGCCGACCAGGCTCTTCAAGGTGCGGCGCTGATCGCTCTGCGGCAATACTTCCTCGCTGGTCGGTGCGTCGAGCATAACCCGGCGCCCCA